>NZ_RKHG01000001.1:1255581-1569476 GCF_003752415.1 Luteococcus japonicus
CCTGCCCGAGGGCGGCCGGATCAGGGCACTCGACGGCGTCACACTCGGCGCGGGGGACGAACTGTCCCTGCGGGCAGTCTACTTCGACACGCCTGACCTGGTGCTGGCCCGCCGCGGCATCACCCTGCGGCGCCGCACCGGCGGACACGACGAGGGGTGGCACCTCAAACTGCCCGGCGAGGGCCATGCCCGTGAGGAGATCGGCGCCGAGATCCTGCCCGGTGCCAGCACCACCCGCGTCCCCCACCTGTTGCGCAGCCACGTGGCCGATGTCGTCAAGCGCGCGCCGCTCGTGCCCGTCGCCCGCCTGGACACCGCCCGTCGCGAGACCCCCTGCTCGATGAGGGAGGAACCACCGTTGCCCTGCTCTGCGAGGACCAGGTCACGGTGCGCCGCGGCACCGAGGAGCACGCCTGGCAGGAGGTGGAGGTGGAACTCACACCCGCCGGGCACGAGGGGGACCTCGACGCGATTTCCCGGGCCCTGGAGGCCCAGGGCGCCCAGGCACAGCCAGCCACCTCGAAGCTGGTGCAGGCGCTTGGCAGCCTCTTGACACAGCGCACGGAGGACCAGCCCCGGAGCGCCGCCCAGGTGATCGGGGACTACCTCGCCACGCAGGTGGGCATGGTCCAGGCGATGGAGCCGGAGGTGCGCGCGGACGCCCCCGACGCCGTGCACAAGCTGCGGGTGGCCTGCCGTCGGCTGCGCAGTGTCCTACGTGTCTATCGCGCCCTGATGGATGCCGAACGCACCGAGCCGCTGCGAACCGAACTGAAGTGGCTGGGAGAGGTGCTCGGAGGGCCCCGCGACGCCGAAGTCCTCCGCGAACGCCTGCACGAAGGGCTGGACCTGATGCCCGACGAGGGCATCCTCGGCCCCGTGCGCGAGCGGTTGGCCACCGAGCTCGACGCCCGTCATGCGGCCGCGCACGCCGCCATGGTCGCGGCCCTGGACGAGGAACGGTACGCGGGGCTGCTGGAAGCCCTGACGTGCCTGCTGACGGACCCGCCCTTCCTGCCGGGGGCGGAGCGTCCGGCCCGGCAGGTGCTGCCCCGCCATCTGGACCGCGCCACCCGCCGGGTCTCCATGCGCTGGGCCGCGGCGTGCGCGGCGAAGCGCCCGGAGAAGATGGAGTTGGCGCACGAGGCTCGCAAGAAGGCCAAGGCCTCGCGCTATGCGTGGGAGGCTGCCATCCCGGCACTCCCGAACGCGGAGCGGGCGGCGGCCGCCTGGAAGCAGGTCACCGAGTCACTGGGTGTCGCGCAGGACACCGTCGTCTCCCGGGCACGTCTGCTGGAACTGACCGCCGCCGCCGGGGAGGCCGGGGAGCCCACCTTCACCTACGGTGTGCTCTACGGGCGTGAGCTGGCCCACCAGGACGACGCCCGTGGGGTGGCGGACCGTGCCGTGCGGATTGCCCGACGGGCATCGCGCACCCACTGATCCACCCTCAGGACTCGCGACGGTGGTCCACGGGGCGCCCGCCGCGGCCGGTGCGCAGCGCGGCGCGGCTCATCATGTGCGAGGCCACCGGCGTCGTGACCAGCTGGAAGAAGGCCACCAGCACCAGCATCCCGATGTCGAAGCCGGAGCGCAGCCCCAGCCCGACGCCCAGCATCACCAGCACCACGCCCAGCACCTGCGGCTTGGTGGCAGCGTGCATCCGGCTCAGCAGGTCACCGAAGCGCACCAGGCCGATGGACGCGCACAGGCACAGGAAGGCGCCCGCCAGCATCAGCAGGCTGGCGGCCAAGTCCAGCGCGACGTTCACGGCGCCACCTGCTCATCGGCGTCCTTGGCCACGAACCGGGAGATGGCGACGGTGGACACGAAGCCCAGCAGGGAGACGGTGATCAGGATCGGCAGGGTGGAGGTGTCCTTGGTGATGACGGCCTCCAGCCCCAGCGCGCACACGATCACGGCCACCAGCACGTCATTGGCCAGCGCCCGGTTCAGGACGGTGGGACCCGCCACCATCCGCGCGAGTGCCAGCAGTGCTGCGGCGGCCAGCATGATGCCGGTGGCCCAGTGGATGATGCTCATCATTCCCCTTCCTGCATGGTGCGCAGCAGCCGCGCCTCGGTGGCGCCGCTCCCCGTCGGCCTGGTGGCGACGCTGAGGGCGGCCTCGACGCGGTCCTCCAGTGCCCGGACCTTGGCGCGTTCCAGCGACAGGGCCTCCGGATCGGTGATGTCCAGGACGTGCAGCGTGAGGATGCCGCTGTCCTGGTCGAGGTCGATCACCACGGTGCCGGGCACCAAGGAGGTGAGTTCGGCGACGATGGTGCGACGCAGGTCGTCGTCGAGGCGCAGGCGAAGGTCGATCAGTGCACCCCTGCCGATCGGGGCGGGCCGCAACGCCAACCACGCCACATTGGCGCTGGCCAGCACCAAGTCGGTCAGGAAGCGCAGCACCAGCCGGGCCAGACCGAGCGGCCGGATCCGCAGGGTGGAGATCATCGGGGGCATCGGGAAGAACCACAGGATGCCGGCCGCGAGCAGCAGGCCGAAGAAGAGGTTGGCCCAGCTCAGGTGGCCCATCAGCATCAGCCAGACGGCGGTCAGGCCGATCAGCGGCAGGGGGCGCAGGCGTCGCAGGATCATCGCCCGGCCACCCCCAGCACGTCGGCGACGTAGCCGGCCCGGTCGCCCAGTTGGGTGGCGGCCGCGTCGGTGTAGGCGAACAGGGGTCCCGCCACCACGGTGAAGACGCACGAGACGGTCACCAGGGCGGCGGTGGGCCACACGATGCCGCGGGGCAGGGGCCGGGAGGCGACGAGTTCCTCCGCCTCGTCCCCGATCAGGTCCACCAGCGCCCCGTCGTCATCCTCCATGGCGGCCCGCGGACCGCGCCAGAAGGCACGGCCCCAGACACGGCTGATGGCGTACAGGGTGAGCAGGCTGGTGACCAGGGAGCCGCCGACCAGCAGGTAGGCCAGGCTGGTGCCCGACTGGGTGCCGGCCCGCAGCAGGCCCACCTTGCCGAGGAATCCGGACAGCGGTGGAATCCCGGCCAGGTTCAGGGCCGGGAGGAAGAAGAGCAGTGCCAACCCCGGCGCCATCCGCAGGAAGCCACCCAGGTGGCTCAGCGACGTGCTGCCGCCGCGGTGCTCGATCAGCCCGGTGACCAGGAAGAGGCAGGTCTGGATGGTGATGTGGTGTGCGGCGTAGAAGATGGCCGACGACAGGCCCAGCTCGTTGCCGATGCTGATCCCGAAGACCAGGTAGCCGATGTGGCTGACCAGGGTGAAGGAGAGCAGTCGCTTGATGTCGTCCTGCGCCAGGGCCCCGAGGATGCCGACGACCATGGTGAGCAGCGCGGCCACCAACAGCAGCTGGTCGTAGCCGTCGTCGGGGAAGAGCAGGGTCTGGGTTCGGATCATCGCGTAGACGCCCACCTTGGTGAGCAGGCCGGCGAAGACGGCGGTGACGGGCGCCGGCGCCGTCGGGTAGGAGTCGGGGAGCCAGCCGGACATCGGGAAGACTGCGGCCTTGATGCAGAAGCCCACCAGCAGCATGCCCTGCAGGAGCTGGGCCGTGGCGGGGGCCAGGTCGTCGAGCCGTCCGGCCAGCTGGGCCATGTCGACGGTGCCGGTGGCGGCGTAGATGAGGCCGATGGCCAGCAGGAAGACCAGGGAACTGAGCAGGTTCACCACCACGTAGTTGGCGCCGGCGCGCACGCGGGACTCGGTGCCGCCCAGGGTGAGCAGCACGAAGCTGGCGAAGAGCAGCATCTCGAAGCCGACGTAGACGTGGAAGAGGTCTCCGGACAGGAAGGTGGTGGACACGCCGGCGGACAGCACCAGCAGCGACGGGTGGAAGATCGGCAGCGGCGCTCCCCCGTCCTCCAGGTCCTCGGACGCATGCCCCTCACCGATGGCGTAGAGCATCACGGCGAAGGTGACCACGGAACTGACCAGGAGCATCAGGGCGCTGAGCCGGTCCACCACCAGGACGATGCCGTCGACGGGGGCCCAGCCGCCGACGCCGATCACCAGCCTTTCCCCGCCGCTGGCGATCCCCAGCAGCAGGGCAGCGACGACCACGACGCTGCCCAGCACGAGGGCGGTGACGATGCGTTGCAGCACGGTGCGGCGGCCGGCGACGACCGTGAGGCCGGCACCGATCAGCGGCAGCACGACGGGAAGCGGCACCAGGTCCGCGCTGGTGAAGCTCATCGTGCCCCCTCCGGGTCCAGGTCCTCTGGGACGATCTGATCGTGGTCCGCCATGGTGACGGGGTCGGGCGGCAGCGCGTCCTCCTCGTCGTCGGCCAGGGCGTGCGGGTCCGCGGTGTCGGTGTAGTCGGAGCCGGACAGGTCGTTGGACTCGGCCAGTTCCTGCAGGCGTGTGTCCTCGGCGTCGTCGGCGACGTCGTCGGTGCTGGCCAGCTGCCACTGGCGGTGGGCCAGGGCCAGCACGAAACCGGTCACGGCCAGGGTGATGACGATGGCGGTGAGCACCATGGCCTGTGGCAGCGGGTCGCTGATCCCGTCGGCCCCGATCCTGGTGGCGGCGGCTTCCGCCTTGTCGATGATCGGTGGCAGGCCGGCCGGGCCGGCGGCGACCAGGAAGGCCATGTTCACGCCATTGCTCATCAGCAGCACGCCGATCAGGGCCCGGGTAAGGCTGCGCGAGAGCAGCAGTGTCACACCACAGCCGAAGAGCACGCCGGCCATGATGGCGAGGGTCAGGTTGGGACTCATGCGCCCACCTCCTCGGCCTCGCGCCGGGCTTCGACGATCTGGTCGTCGATCCCACTGCCGAGGCTCCGCAGGATGTCCAGCACGAGCCCGATCACCACCAGGTAGACGCCGATGTCGAAGAAGACGCTGGTGACCAGGTGCAGGTCCCCCAGCAGGGGCAGGTGCAGGTCGAAGATCCAGCTCTGCAGCACGTCGCCGCCGGCAAGCATGGAGACCAGCCCGAAACCGGCGGACAGGAACAGGCCCGTGCCCAACAGCGCGCCGGGCATCACGGGGAGGGCGGCGCGCAGCTCGTCGCCGCCGCCGGCGAGGTAGCGGATCACCAGCGCCAGGCCCGCGACGATGCCGGCCGCGAAGCCTCCACCGGGCGCATTGTGTCCGGTGAACAGCAGGTAGAGCGACCAGAGCAGGACAGTGTGGAAGATGATCCGGGTGATGACGGCGAAGATCAGCGAGCCGCGTTCGTCGCCGAAGGAGTGGCCGGTGGCCAGCCATGAGCTGCCGACATTGGTGGCGCCACTGCCGACGCCGCGATGGGCGCGGGCGTCGACCAGCCGCTGGCGGTGCTCGTCGACGCGTTCCTGCTTGCGGAAGACCAGGCTCGCGATGCCGGTGGCGGCCACCAGCACCACGGAGATCTCGCCCATGGTGTCCCACGCGCGGATGTCCACCAGCGCGACGTTGACAATGTTCCCGCCGCCGCCGAAGGAGGTCGCGCCCTTGGGCCAGCCGACGGCCGACGGGTCGGCCGTGCGTGCGGCGCCGGCCACCAGGCAGACGACGGTGACCAGGGCCCCGGACAGTGTCCCGAGCAGGATCCGCACGCCGCGTTCGGTGCGCGAGGGGTCCTCGTTGAAGCGGCCGGCCAGACGCCGGAGAACCAGCACGAAGATCACGATGGAGACGGTCTCTGCCAGCACCTGGGTCAGCGCCAGGTCCGGGGCACCGTGCAGCAGGAAGGCGAGCGAGCACGCATAGCCGGTGACGCTGACCAGGACGACGGCCCGCAGGCGTCGTCGGGAGCGCACGGCCGCGATGGCGGCGACGACGGCCACCAGGGCCACCGGGACCTGCGCCGGATGGTCCCACAGCCGTAGGTCCCGCGGGAGGCCGGTGCGTACCAGGCCCTTGGCCATCATCCCGATGAAGACCGCCAGGACCAGCCCGAGGCTGAGCGGCAGCGAGCCGCGCTGCAGGAAGCCGGTGACCTCCAGCGATCCGCGGTCCAGGCCGCGCATCACCAGGCGGTATGCGGAGACGGCTGCGGGCGGGTGCGGCAGGGCGCCCTGCACGCGGGCGACGGGGCGGCGCAGTGCGACGAGCAGGGCGCCGGTGGCCAGCGTCGCGATGCTGAGGTAGAGGGCCGGGCCCAGACCGTGCCACAGCCCCAGGTGGATGGGGTGCTCGCCCGGGGTGAAGCCCTCGCGGTAGCCGGTGACCAGGCCTTCGAGGTGCGACGAGAAGGGCGCGGCGGCCAAGCTGGCCAGGCCGAGCAGCAGCGGGATGGCGGTGGCCACCGGCGATGGCTGGTGCACGTCGATGGTGTCGACGTCGCGCTTGGTGGCCCACGCGCCCCAGAGCAGGCGGCCGGAGTAGCCAACGGTGAGCACACTGCCCAGCACCAGGATGGCGAGCACCCATGGGCCCCAGTCCTCGGGGGCGTGCAGGTAGGTCTCGTAGACGGCCTCCTTGCCGACGAAGCCGAGCATCGGCGGCAGGCCGGCCATCGAGGCGGCGCACAGCACCGTGGCCACGACCAACACCGGCATCTGCCGGGCCAGGCCGGACAGGCGTCGCACGTCGCGGGTTCCGGTGGCATGGTCGATCGTGCCCACGGACAGGAAGAGCCCGGCCTTGAAGACGGCGTGCGCCACCAGCAGCGTCAGGCCGGCCAGGGCGGCGTCGTGGGTGCCGGTGCCGACGAGCACGATGAGAAAGCCGAGTTGGCTGACGGTGCCGTAGGCGAGGATGAGCTTGAGGTCCACCTGGCGCAGCGCCCGGTAGCCGCCGACGAGCATCGTCAGGCCGCCGAGGACCAGGACGGTGGGGCGCCAGACGGTGTGCTCGGCGAAGCCCGGTGCCAGCCGGGCGACGAGGTAGATGCCCGCCTTCACCATGGCTGCGGCGTGCAGGTAGGCCGAGACGGGGGTTGGTGCGGCCATGGCGCCGGGAAGCCAGAAGTGGAAGGGCACCTGGGCGGACTTGGTGATGGCCCCGGCCAGTACCAGCACGATCCCGGCGGCGACGGTGGGTCCGGTGGGCGGGTCCGCCAACAGGGCGGTGAGGCTGGAGGTGCCGGCCGAGGTGGACAGCATGAGGAGGCCACCGAGCATGGCCAGACCACCGGCTGTGGTGACCACCAGCGCCTGGGTGGCGGCATTGCGCGCGTCCTCGGAACGCGGGTTGTGCCCCACCAGCAGGTAGCTCAGCACGGTGGTGGCTTCCCAGAAGAGGTAGAGCAGCAGCAGGTCGTCGGCCAACACCAGCCCGGTCATGGCGCCAGCGAAGGCCGTCAGGTGGGCTGCCAGCCGGCCGAGGTCCGCTTCGCCGTCGTCGAAGTAGGCGGTGCAGTAGGCCAGCACCAGGGTGCCGATCCCGCCGACCACCAGGCACATCAGCAGCGACAGCGAGTCCATGCGCAGGCCGAGCGTCAGGTCGATGCTGGGCACCCACGGGTGGCTCCACTGCGGGTGGTCACCGGCGCGGACGGCGTCCAGCTGGGAGGCGGCGAAGCCGGCTGTGGCCAGCGACGGGAGGGCCAGCAACCAGAAGGCGCGGCGGCCGAGGAGGCGAACCAGGAATGGCGCGCTGACGGTGGCGAGCAGGTGCAGGGCCAGTACCGTCAGCATTCATCATCTCCCCAGGGGGCTCGACGGAGGGTCCGCCTGAGTCTGCGTGGGCAATCTTACAGACCTTGATCAACAAATCACCGAACAGTCCACCTGCGTCGCTCGGGTTCCTGACAGCCGCTCGGGTTCCCGTGATCCGCTCGGGTTCCCGTGATCCGCTCGGGTTGCAACACACTCGCACCGCGCAAACCCGAGCGGATGACTACTCGTCGACGAGGGCGGCGGCCGCACACAGGGCACCGGCAACCAGCGCCAACCGGGTGTGGGCGCCCATCACGCCCTCGGCGCGACGACGCTCACCCCGGGCGAAGATCTTGCGCTCGAGGACGCCCGTGGCCGCCAGCGATCCACCCAGCAAGCCGAGTCCGGCGACGACCATCCACGGTTTGATCTCCCGCTGCGCGGTCTCGTCGGCCACCTCGGATTCATCGGCGCCGGGCTGGGCCACCGGCTCGTCGTCGGCGGTCGCCACCACGATGCCGGTGAAGGCGGCCAGCAGCGCGCTCTTCGCGGCGATGCGTACCTTCCGGGAGCGGATCACGTCGGGCATGGCGTACCACCCGAAGGTCGTCAGAGCCCCAGCCAGGGCCTGCTCATGTTGCGTCGTGGAGATCTCCATCGAGCCAGCATGCCCTGCCGTGGGGTCCGTCGACTTGTTCAGGCCCCCGTGAGTTCCCTGCGAGAGTTGCGCGTAGGCAAGTCCGGCGCGGTGCGGTCCCGCGGGAGTGCGCTCGCCTATTCCCTCCGAGCGGTGTCCATGCGCAACCCTCGCAGGGTCGACACCGAACTCGTGACGGGGGCAGGGTGGGGGCATGGACACCCGCGAAATCCTGACCGACGCCTCCCGTCGCCCCCTGTACACCGCAGCCGTGCTGCTGAAGGGAATCGGCGCCGAGACCCTCAACGCGCATCCAGCGCCGGGGGCCAATTCCATTTCCTGGCTGGTCTGGCATGCGGCCCGCCAGATGGACGTGCAGCTGGCCGAGTTGACCGGCCGGCCCACCGTCTGGGAGCGCGACGGCTGGGCCCAGAAGCTGGGCGTGGACCGAGGCCCCGACGACTTCGGTTTCGGGGACGGCCCGGAGCAGGTCGCCGCCCTGCGCATCGAGGACTCCGCCGCCTTGGAGGCACTGCTGGTCGCCTGCGTCGAGGAGCTCGTGGCGTACGTCGACACCCTCTCCCCCGAGGACCTCGACGAGGTCATCGACGACGGCTGGGATCCGCCCGTCACGCGAGGGGTGCGGATCGTGAGCATCATCGACGACGCCGTGGTCCCACCTGGGCCAGGCCTCCTACGCGCGCGGGCTGCTGGAGGGCTGGAAGCTCGGGGTCTGACACGCTCTCTGCGGCCAGTCGGAACCCCCGGATCACCTCGACGAAGTCCGTGCGCTGGAATCCGGGGACGAAGTGCTGCAGCACGTCGGCCTTCACATTGCCGAAGGTCGTCTCCGGCCGGTGCCGGATGCCCTCGGTGAAGGCGGCCAGGATGCCGTTCTTGAAGTCCGGACGCGGATGGGCCGCCACCACGGCGGCGCGCTGCTCGGGCGTGATCGCGTCGTAGCCGATGCCCATCACGTCCAGCTCCACGCCGCGGCTCACCAGCTCGATCTCCGGCGCCATGTGCATCGGGACCTCGGGCGTGGTGTGCAGCGCGATGGCCGCCCACACCCGCTCGGCCTTCTCGGGCGTGATTCCCTGCTGCTGCAGGAAGTCGCGCGCGATGTCGGCGCCGTCGATCTCGAAGCGCTGGTCGTCTCTGCGGTAGCGCTCGGTGAGGCCCAGGTCATGGAACATGGCGCCCACGTAGAGCAGTTCCGCATCCCACTGCAGCCCACGTTCCTGGCCTCGCAGTGACGCGAACAGGTAGGTGCGGCGGCTGTGGTGGTAGACCAGCTCGGTGGCCGCGTCACGCACCAGTTCGGTGGCCTCCCGGGCCAGTGTGCTGTCGGGAATGGTGATACCGGCGATGGTCTCGCCCATGGGGTGTCCTCTCGTGGTGGGTTCGGGTTGGCTGGTCAGCCGCGCATCGACCCCGTCTCGTTCAGGTTCTGGTGGAAGGCCAGCGCCGTGGCCAGGTGGTGCGGCTCGTGCATCGCCTTGACCGAGGCAGCCTCGGCGCGCTCCAGGTAGTCCTCCAGCAGCGGGCGGTAGTCGGGGTGCGCCACCTGCACCATCCGGCGGGCGCGTTCCCGGGGTGTCAGGCCGCGCAGGTCGGCGAAGCCGTGCTCGGTGATGACCACCATCACGTCGTGCTCGGTGTGGTCGATGTGGCTGGCGAAGGGCACGATCGCGGAGATGGCGCCGTCCTGGGCCACCGACGGGGAGATGAAGGACGAGATGTAGCCGTTGCGGGTGAAGTCTCCCGAGCCACCAATGCCGTTCATGATCCGCGAACCGGCCACACAGGTGGAGTTCACGTGGCCGTACAGGTCTGCCTCGATCATGCCGTTGGTGGCGATCAGCCCGACGCGTCGGATCACCTCGGGGTGGTTCGAGATCTGCAACGGCCGGGTGATGATGTGCTCGCGGTACCGCTTGGCCTCGGCATTCATCTTGTTGGCGTACTCGGGCGACGGGGAGAAGCTGGTGGCCGAGGCGACGCTCATCTTGCCGGCGTCGATCAGGTCCACCATGCCGTCCTGGATCACCTCGGTGTAGGCCTGGATGTTCTCGAACTTGCTGTCCAGCAGGCCCGCCATCACGGCATTGGGCACATTGCCGACGCCGGACTGCATGATGTAGCCGTCGTAGGTCAGGCGGCCCGCGCGGACCTCGCCCTCCAGGAAGTCGAGGAAGTTGCCGGCGATCTGCCGGGAGATGCCGTCGATCGGCTTGAAGGGAGCATTGCGGTCCGGGGCGTCGGTCTCGACGACGGCCACCACCTTGGAGGCGTCGATCGGGATGTAGGTGGTGCCGATTCGGTCGCCCGGCTTGTTGATCGGGATGGCGACGCGGTTGGGCAGCGCGGGCATCTGCCAGATGTCGGCCATGCCGTCCAGTTCGATGGACTGCCAGAAGTTCACCTCGACGATGATCCGGCTGGCGGCGTTGAGGTATTCGACGTTGTTGCCGACGCCCGAGGAGGGCACCAGGTTGCCGTCGGCGTCGATCTGGCTGGCCTCGACGATGGCGACGTCGAGCGCCCCGAAGAAGCCCTCCTCCACCTGCTGCGCGGAGTGCGACAGGTGCATGTCGGCGTAACCCATCCGGCCTGCGTTGATGGCGGCGCGCATCGTCGGGTCGGACTGGTAGGGGGCGCGGAAGCGCAGCGCATCGGCCTCGGCCAGCACCCCGTCGCAGTCCGGGGCGGTGGAGGCGCCGGTGAACAGGTCGATGGTGTAGTCGCGGCCGGCCTCGTGCTCGGCGCGGGCGCGCTCGGCGATGGCCGTCGGCAGCGCCTTGGGGTAGGCGGATCCGGTGAAGCCGGACATGCCGACCTTGTCGCCGTGGTTGACGAACTGGGCCGCGTCGTCGGCGGACATGAGCTTGGCGCGCAGGGCGGCGTTCTTGATGCGTTCGTTCATGCACCAAGTCTGGAAGGACTGCCTAGACTCCTTCCATGCCTCGACGGACGGCTTCCCCCACGGATTCGGACATGCTGGGTGTGGGCATCGTGGTCTACGACGGCGTGACCCTGCTGGACGTCAGCGGTCCCGCCGAGGTCTTCGACCGCGCCGGCGGCTACCGGGTGGAACTGCTCTCCCCCGACGGCGGTGAGGTGCGCGGCTCCAACGGCCTGCGACTGGCGGGCACGCGGGCGATGCACGAGCCCTTCGCCCTCGACGTGCTGGTGGTGGCCGGTTACGAGCACCTGCCGCACCGCGAGCTGCCGACCCCGCTGCTGGAGGCCGTGGCGCGCTTCGTCCCCTTGGCGGAGAGGGTGGCGTCGGTGTGCACCGGGGGCCTTCGTGCTGGCAGCCCTCGGACTGCTCGACGGGCGACGGGCCACCACGCACTGGCGCCAGGCCGACGAGCTGGCCCAGCTGCACCCCCGGGTGCGGGTGGAGGCCTACGTGCTGCACATTGCCGACGGCCCGGTGTGGACCTCGGCCGGGATCACTGCAGGGGTTGACCTTGCGCTGTCCATGGTAGAGGAAGACCTGGGCGCCGAGCGGGCCCGGGAGGTGGCTCGCGAGCTGGTGGTCTTCCTGCACCGCTCCGGCGGGCAGGCGCAGTTCTCCACCTCGCTGCGCACCCCGGTGACCACCCACCAGCGCCTGCGCGAACTGATGGAAGACGTGCAGGCAGACCCAGCGGCGCCACACACGGTGGATTCCATGGCCCGCACCGTCTCGCTGAGCAGTCGCCAGCTCACCCGCCTGTTCCAACACGAGCTGGGCACCACCCCGGCGCGCTGGCTGGAGCTGGTGCGCCTGGACCACGCCAAGCAGTTGCTGCTGGACGGCCACTCGGTCACCGAGAGCGCCCAACTCAGTGGCTTCGGCTCCGACGAGACCCTGCGTCGCGTCTTCTGGCGCCTGCTGCACACCACGCCGAGCGACTACCGGGAACACTTCCGCACGGCCGGGACCAGAAGCGCCCCGCTTGGCTGAGTGCGCCTGAGCCGTCGGTCCCCACTCAGCTGCGCCAGAGCCCTCGCGTCCCGATGGTGCGGGCCAACCGCAGCAGGCGCTCGTCGGCGCGCGGCGAGAGATGGCACCAGTAGGTCGGGTTGGCCTGCTCGTCGAGTACCGGCACCTGGACGCGGTGCGGATCGGCACCCAGTTCGGCAAGCGCCAGGTCCGTGCTGAAGACCGGCAGGCTGGAGGTGCGGGCGATCTCGAACAGGGCGTCCGGTTCCTGGACCAGGAAGTGGGCACGCGGCATCCGGGAGCGCACCAGCTCTGCCCAGAATCCGATCCGCGAGTGCAGCAGCATGGTCTCACCGTCGAGCTGCTCCAGCCTGATGCCGGGCAGTGCCGCGGCGGGGTGCGCCGGGGGCACCGACAGGTAGAGGTGCTCGACGCCACACCGGAAGCCCGGGAGTCCATCGGCCGGCGGAACGGTGCTGATCCCGACGTGCACGTCGCCTTCGGTCAGGGCGCGGGCGACGTCGTCGAGGCTCCCCAGCCGCGAGGTGATCGACAGGCCCGGGCAGGCCGCCTCGATGCGCGGCAGCACACGCCACAGGGGCGCCGGGGCGCAGGAGACGACGTCGATGGTGCGGCAGCGTCGGTCGAGCTCGGTGAGGGCGGCGTGCATCTCGTCGAGTTCGTCCAGCACCCGTCGCGCATGGACAGCCGCCAGTCCACCGGCCTCGGTGACGGCGATCTGGTTGGCGCTGCGCTCGAACAGGGGCGCAGGAAAGGCGCGCTCGAAGCGCTGCATCGAGCGTGACAGGGCGGGCTGTGAGAGGTGCAGCTCGTCGGCGGCCGCAGTGAGGGTGCCGTGCTCGACCACGGCGAGGAAGTGACGCAGCTGCTCCACGGTGACCATGCCCCAAGGTTATGCCAGCCTGACTCATCGACACTGTCCTTCTGCTGGTCCACGACGCAGACTGGAGGAACAACACCCCAGAGGAAGGACGAAAACCATGACTGCACTGCAGACCACCACCCTGAACAACGGCGTCGAGATGCCCCTGCTCGGCTTCGGCGTCTTCCAAGTCCCGGAGGCCGCCGAGTGCGAGCGCGTCGTCAGCGAGGCCCTGGAGGCCGGCTACCGGCTGATCGACACCGCCGCCGCCTACGGCAACGAGGAGGCCGTCGGCCGAGCCATCGCCGCCAGCGGCATTGCCCCCGACGAGATCTTCGTGACCACCAAGCTGTGGATCCAGGACGCCGGCGAGAAGGCCACCCGCGCCGCCTTCGAGACCTCGCTGGCCAAGCTCGGTCTCGATCGGCTCGACCTGTACCTCATCCACCAGCCCTTCAACGACTACTACGGCTCCTGGCGCGCCCTGGAAGAGCTGCTCGCCGAGGGCCTGGTGCGCGCCATCGGAGTCTCGAACTTCTACCCCGAGCGACTGGTGGACCTGGCCCTGAACGCCAGCATCGTTCCGGCCGTCAACCAGGTGGAGCTGCACCCCTTCTTCCAGCAGGCCGACGCCCTGGCCACGATGAACAAGCTCGGCGTCGCCCCGCAGGCCTGGGGCCCCTTCGCCGAGGGCCAGCACGGCATCTTCACCCACCCCGTCCTGACCCGCATCGGCGAGGCCCACGGGGTCACCGCAGCCCAGGTTGCCCTGCGCTGGAACATCCAGCGCGGCGTCAGCGTGCTGCCCAAGTCTGTGACCAGCGAGAGGATCAAGGCCAATGCCGACGTGTGGGCCTTCGAGCTCAGCGCGTCCGAGATGGACGAGGTCGCCACTCTGGACCTGGGCCACTCGGAGATCATCGACCACAGCAGCCCCAACACCGTCGAGATGCTCAACGGCCTGCGCATCCACGACTGACCACCCACCACCCCACCAACACCACAGGAGCAGACATGACTGACCAGATCGCCGTCCTGATCGGCACCGGAAGCATCGGGGTGGCCATCGCGCGGCAGTGCGCCGTGGGCCGCACCCTCGTGCTGGCCGACCGTGACCAGGAACAGCTCGACGTGCGCGCCGAGGAGCTGCGCAATGAGGGATTCACCGTCGAGACGCACCCGGTCGACGTCAGCAATCGCGAGCAGGTGGAGGAGCTGGCCACCTTCGCCGACGGCCTGGGCACCGTCACCCGCATCGTCCACGCTGCCGGCGTCTCACCGAATCAGGCACCACCCCAGACCATCGTCGCGGTGGATCTGCTGGGCACCGCCTTCGTGCTGGACGCCTTCGGCAAGGTCATCGGGCAGGGAGGTGCGGGCATCGTGATCGCCAGCCAGGCGGGCCACATGGGGTCCTTCGACGCCGAGGTGGAGGCCCAGCTGGCCCATGTTCCGCTGGAGGACCTCGCCACGATACCGGCGCTGACCGAGGTGGCTGACTCCGGTGCCGCCTACATCCTGGCCAAGCGGGCCAATGCCCTGCGCGTGCAGGCCGCAGCCCTCAGCTGGGGTGACCGGGGAGCTCGGGTCAACTGCCTCAGCCCGGGCATCATCTCCACGCCACTGGGTCGCCACGAGATGAACGGCCCGCAGGCCGAGGCCTACCGCGTCATGCTGGACCGCTCCCCCGCCGGGCGGATGGGCACCCCGTCGGAGATCGCCGGCCTGGCCGCCTTCCTGCTGGACGAGCGCGGCTCCTTCATCACCGGATCGGACATCCTGTGCGACGGCGGCGTGATCGCCGCCATGCGCGCCGGCCGGATCGGCTGAGTCGGGCGCACACCCGGGCGTCAGACCTACCGGGGCGGGGCGTCGGCCAGGTGCGCCAGGCGCAGGTCGGCAAGCCGCTCGTCGAGCCTGGAGCCGTCCAGGCCCGCGTCCTGGGCGGACGGATCGATGACCCGTCCCAGCCGCCCGAGTTCGACGAGCACGGGCATGGTGGCAAGCCCCAGTTCGGTGAGCGAGTAGCGGCCCTGCTTGCCGCGAGTGACCTCGTCCTTGACGAGGAAGCCCGCAGTCACCAGGTCCGTGAGGCGACGAGACAGCACTGGAGCGCTGATGCCCTCGTCGCTGCCGGTGAGCAGGTCCCGGAAGGAGCGACGGCGGTGCAGGGCGATGTCGCGCAGGATGAGCAGGCTCCACTGGTCTCCCACCATCTCCAGGCTCCGGTTGATCGGGCAGGACGAGCGCGCCTCGTGGATCATCAGCCTCTCCCCCAGCCCGTCGGGCCCGTCGCGATGGTGATTGCAAAGTGTTATCACTCACTGTAGCGTCTTCAGTAGTAACAAGGTGCAACTACTTCCGGGCTTGGCCCGAGTGAGGGCAGTCCCCATGAAGGCTTTCGTCATGACCCGCTACGGCGCCCCCTTCCAGGAGGCGGAGGTGCCCCGGCCCACGCCCGGCCCCGGACAGGTCCTGGCGCGGATGGCCGCCGCCGGCATCAACCACGCCGACGACCGCGCCCGCCAGGGCGAGTTCAAGGCACTGTTCAAGCCCCGCCTGCCCAGCGTCGCGGGCGGCGAGCTGTCGGGCACCGTCGTCCAGCTGGGCGACGGCGTCAGCACCGTGGGCGTCGGCGACGAGGTCTTCGCCTACACCGGGGTGGTGCGGACGGGCGCCTTCGCCGAGTACGCCGTGGTAGATGCCGAGGCACTGGCGCCGGCACCCCGCACCGTCTCGCTGACCGAGGCCGCCTCGCTGCCCGTCGTCGCGCTGACCGCCTGGCAGGCACTCGTCACGCTCGGCCAGGTGCAGCCGGGCCAGCGGGCTGGTGCATGGCGGCTCCGGCGGGGTCGGCTCGGCGACCATCCAGCTGGCCAAGCACCTGGGCGCCACCGTCGCCACCACCGCGTCGAGCCGCCATGCCGACTTCGTCCGTAGTCTGGGCGCCGACCAGGTGATCGACTACCGCAGCCAGGACTTCGTTGCCGAGCTGGCCGAGGCCCCGGTCGGCCTGGTGCTCGACACCCAGGGCGGCGAGACCACCTCGCGATCCTTCGAGGTGCTGCGCCCCGGCGGGTTGGTGGTTGGCATCGCCGGACCCCCCGACCCCGCGCTGGCCGACCAGGCCGGCGCTCCCCTGCCCGTGAAGCTCGCGCTCGGCGCGCTGAGCGCCAGGCTCCGCGCCAAGGCCAAGAAGCTGGGCGTCCGCTACCGCTTCCTGTTCATCGAGCCCGATGGCCGAGCGCTGGCCACCATCGCAGGACTGGTCGACGAGGGCGTGCTGCGGCCGGTGGTGGACCGGATTCTCCCCTTCGAACAAACCCTGGATGTGATGCAACAGATGCTCGACGGTGGCACCCCAGGCAAGGTCCTGGTGGCCACCGACCTCGACGGCTCGTCGTCCACGGCGGACGAGGCCGGGGCACAGCGCCCCACCCGATGGGCCAGCACCCCTACCCTCCACGTCACCGTCGAGGGCAAGAAGCTCCACTACCGCGACCTGGGCCCGCTCGGCGGCACCCCGGTGGTGCTGCTGACCCATCTGGCCGCGACGCTCGACGAGTGGGACCCGCGGGTGGTCGACGCACTGGCGGCCAGCCACCGGGTCGTCGCCCTGGAACTGGAAGGCGTCGGCGGCTCCGAGGGCGAGGTGCCGTTGAGCATCGCCGAGATGGCCGCCACTGCGCGGGCCATGATCGCCGGGCTCAGGCTGGGGAGGATCGACCTGATGGGCTTCTCGCTGGGCGGTTTCATCGCGCAGCAGGTGGCGCTGGACGACCCGCAACTGGTCCGCCGCTTGGTACTGACCGGCACCGGACCAGCCGGCGACAAGGGCATCGACCACGCCACGGGCGGCGCCTACATCTACCTCGACATGCTGCGCGGCACCCTCGCCCGCACCGACGCCAAGGAATTCCTGTTCTTCCCCCGCACCACCACGGGCAAGGCAGCCGCGAAGGACTACCTGGCACGACTGCAGGAGCGCTTGGTGGACCGCGACGAGCCGATGTCGGTGCGCGGTTTCCGGCGGCAGATCAAGGCCATCCGCCGATGGGGACAGCAGGAGCCACAGGACCTCTCGGCCATCACGGCGCCCACGCTGATCGCCAATGGCGAACACGACCGCATGGTGCCCACCGAACTCTCCGAAGACCTGCACCGGCGCATCCCTGGCAGCAGCCTGGTGATCTACCCCGCTGCCGGACACGGTGGCATCTTCCAGCACCACGAGCAGTTCACCCAGGCGCTGCTGGCCCACCTGGACTGATCGGCCTCAGTGGGTGGCCCCAGCGGCCAGGGCAATGTCCTCGCGATGCTCCACGACGGCGACGAGGGCGGACGTGAGGCCGCGGACGATGTCGCCCAGGGGCAGGCCGGGAGCACCGGGGTGCTGGTCGGCCTGCTCGGGAATGAAGGGCACGTGGACGAAGCCCGCCCGCACCTCGCTCCGGCCACCGACGGCCAGGTGGTGCAGCACCCCGTACATCAGGTGGTTGCAGACGAAGGTGCCGGCCGTGTTCGACAGCGAGGAGGGCAGACCCTCGTCGCGGATGGCCTGCACCATCGCCTTGACCGGGAGGGTGGCGAAGTACGCGGCGGGGCCGTCGTCTGCCACAGAACGGTCGAGGGGTTGGTTGCCCTCGTTGTCGGGGATCCGGGCGTCGTCGACGTTGATGGCGACCCGTTCCGGGGTCACGTCGGGGCGTCCACCGGCCTGACCGACGCAGATCACCGCGTCGGGCCGCAGCTCGTCGATGGCGGCGGTCACGACGTCGATGGAGCGCCCGAAGACGGTGGGCACCTGCAGCGTGACCACCTCCGCCCCGGCAATCTCGGCGGGCAACCGACGCACGGCCTCCAGGGCCGGGTTGACGGGTTCGCCACCGAAGGGGTCGAAGGCGGTCACGAGCAGGCGCATGTCAGGCCTCGTCGATGGCTGTGACGAAGGCGTCGAGGTCATCGGGATTGCGCGAGGTGACCAGCGTCCACCCCTTGGCCGTGCAGACCTTGGCCTGTTCGTCGACGACGGTGGCACCGGCATTCTTCAGGTCGGTGCGGATGGAGTCGTAGCCGGTCAGGGTCTTGCCCTCGGCCAGACCGGTCTCCACCAACACCCACGGGGCGTGGCAGATGGCGGCGATGGTGCGGCCGGCCGCGGCCTGGTCCTTGACCACCTGCTGGATCTCGGGGTCGATGCGGGCGGCGTCGGAGTTGAGGGTGCCGCCGGGCAGGAGCACGACGTCGAAGGGGCCCGTGGCCTCGGAGAGCTTCTTGTCGACGGGGAAGACCTCGCCGCGGTCCTTGTCGTTGACGAAGGTCTGCACGTCCTTGCCGGACGGGGTGGCGACGACCACGTCGTGGCCGAGTTCCTTGAGCTTGGTGGCGGGCACCACGATCTCGGGCTGCTCCACGCCGAAGTCGGTGGAAACGATGATGATCTTCTTGGTAGCCATGCTTCGACGCTAGTGCAGCATCGGCCCCCGTCCAAGCGCTGGGGCTTCGCCCAGAGCGTGACACCTGCGAGCGGCCCGGATCAGGCGCGCGGACGCGCCAGGTCCACCCGCGAGGAGGCCTCGATCCCGTAGTAGGCGCTCGGCCCGCCGGCCCTCAGCATCGGTTGTGCGGCGGCGGTGTCGAAGAGGCCGTCGGCCAGCAGGTCCTCGCGGATGTGCACGGCCACCACCTCACCGAAGGTGACCCAGGTGCCCACCCCGTCGCCCTGCACGTCGGCCAGTTCGAGCTGCTGGGTGACGCGGCACTCGAAGTTCACCCCGGCCGCGGCCACCCGCGGTGCGGCAACCTCCACGGACGCCGCAGCCTCCAGCCCGGCGCGCTCGAACTCGTCCTCGTCGGTCGGGGCGCAGGTCTGGTTCATCTGTTCCAGCAGCCCGCGGTCGACGAGGTTCCAGGTGAACTCCCCCGTGGCGGCGCAGTTGGCCACGGTGTCCTTCCACCCGATGCTGGCGAAGCCGATGATCGGTGGGGTGTAGTTGAAGGCGTTGAAGAAGGAGTACGGCGCCAGGTTGCGAGCCCCGGCCGCATCCACGGTGGCGATCCAGCCGATGGGTCGGGGACCGACGATGGCATTGAAGGGGTCGTGGGGCAGGCCGTGTCCCTGCCCGGGGCGGTAGAAGTGACTCGACACGCGCCCATCAAAGCACCCCCGGCCACGGGACGCAGGACCTTGGGACGCCCGCCTATGATCGTCGCGTGACCTCCTTGGCAACCCTGATGTCCGCCCTGCGCGGAGCCGACGCCAACCTCCGCCAGCAGGCCGCCCTGCAGCTTGGCGGACACGAGACCGCGGAAGTGTGTGCAGAGCTGGTGGAGTTGATGGCCAGCGAGCCGGATGACTTCGTGCGCGAGACCCTCACCTGGGCCGTGGTCAGCACTCCGCAGACCGCCACGGCTCCCCTGGTGGCGGCGCTGGAACGTGACGACCTCCCCCAGGAGCCCGTCCTGCACGCCCTGAGCAAGGTGGGCGACCCGTCCACCGTCGCGGCGATCCTGCCGCATGCCGCCAGCGAGGATCCGACGGTGGCGGCCAAGGCGTGGTGGGCCCTGGGGCGGATTGCCGACGATTCCTCGCTGCCGGTCCTGCTGTCCCATCTGGGAGCGCAGAAGGCGGAGTTGCGCCATGGCCTGACCCGGGCGCTGCTGCAGTTCGGTGCCAGGGCCATCGACGCGCTGGAGGGTGAGCTGGACCACCCGGATGCCGCGCACCGGTCGCATGCGGCGGAGGTGCTGGTGGCCTTCGCGAATCCGGACCAGTACGGCACCGTGGAGCGGCGCAGCGGGCAGGACTTCTCGGCCCGGGCGGCTGAGGTGCTGCGTCGGGCGAAGGCTCCGGAGGTGGACGGCGCCCTGTTGTTGGCGACGGTGAGCGACGACCGCCCCGGCCTGGCGTCCGCCGCCGAAGGCCTGCGCGAGCAGCGCGGCTGACAACCACCCTCCCCCGTTCAGCCGATGGCACGGACCCCCGCGTCAGCCCCGGATCCAATTGTGTAGTCTATGACTATGAGACTTGAGGTAACTCGGCGGGCCGAGTTGGCAGTACAGGCGATGGCCCTGCTGTCACCTCCCGACACCCGCCTCAAGGCCCCCGACCTCGCGGACGCACTCCAGAGCACGCGGGGCTTCGTGCCCCAGGTGGTGGGTCCGCTGGTGAAGGCGGGATGGGTGCAGTCCATCCCCGGCCCGACGGGCGGCTACTCCCTCACCCCCGCCGCCAGCCGCATCAGCGTGCTGGAGGTGATCGAGGCCGTCGACGGCCCCACCGCCACCGGACAGTGCGTCGCCCATGACCAGCCCTGCGGCCAGGGCCGCCCCTGCGCCCTGCACGAAGCCTGGACGAAGGCGCGCACCAGCCTGGTCGCCACCCTGTCCGCGGTTCCCGCCGTCCCCGAAGCGCCGGCAGCAGAACCAACAAGCACCACGTCACACACCGAGCAGAAGGAGAAGCACCATGAAGGCTGACACCAACGCAACCCTGGGCGCCCTGGTCACACAGGACCCGCGCCGCGCCCGCGTGCTGGAGAAGCACGAGCTGGACTACTGCTGCAATGGGCAGCGGACGCTGGCGGAGGCAGCCGCCGCGGCCGGCCTCGACGCCGAACAGGTGGCCGCGACGCTGGACCTTCCCGAGGCACCAGCCGCACCGGATGCCCCGGGCAGCGTGCCGCTGGCCAATGCCACCCTGGCCCACGAGATCGTCGACACCCACCACGCCTACCTGTGGGAGGAGATGCCGCGCCTGCAGGCGCTGGTGGCGAAGGTGCAGGGGGTCCACGGCCAGAACCATCCCGAGCTGACCCGGGTGCGCGAGGCCTACGAGGAAGCCGTCGCGGACCTGGAGCCGCACCTGACCAAGGAGGAGCGGGTGCTCTTTCCGGCCATCAGCAAGCTGGAGAAGGCCCAGGCACCGGTCGCATTCCCCTTCGGCACCCTCGCCAACCCGATCCGCCAGATGCTGGCCGAGCACGACGTCGTCGGTGACCTGTTCAAGGAGATCCGCCAGTTGACCGGCGGCTACACCGCCCCGGACGACGCCTGCAATTCCTACCGCGCGATGCTCACCGGGCTGGAGGAGATGGAGTTGGACCTGCACGAGCACATCCACAAGGAGAACAACATCCTGTTTCCCCGGGTGCTGGAGCTGGAAGCAAGCCTGAGGGCCTGAGCCCCCACCCCCGCCGTCCAGTCAGACCAGCCCGCAGGAGAGACCCCAGATGCACATCGACGAGACCCGCACCGACCACGTCCCCGCCGAGGTGCGTCAGCAGCGCGCCGCGGTGCGCGAGCTGCGACACGATCCCGACGACCGCCCCTTCATCGTGATCTGGGAGGTGACGCGCGCCTGCCAGCTGGCCTGCGCCCACTGCCGTGCGGATGCCCAGCAGCGCTTCCACCCGGACCAGCTCACCACCGAGCACGGCAAGGCCCTGCTGGACGACATTGCCCAGTTCGGCAGGCCGACGCCCATCGTCATCCTCACCGGCGGCGATCCCTTCGAGCGCAAGGACCTGGAGGAGCTCGTCGCCCACGGGACCGGTCTGGGCCTGTCGATGGCGCTCTCCCCGTCGGTGACGGCCAACTTCACCCGCGAACGGCTGGCGAGCCTGCGGGAGGCGGGCGGCAAGGCGGTCTCGCTGTCCATGGACGGTTGCCGGGCCCAGACCCACGACGCCTTCCGCGGTTTCAAGGGCACCTATGACAAGACCCTGGAGGCCGCCAAGGTCACCACGGATGCGGGTTTCCGGTTGCAGATCAACACGACGGTGACCCGCCGCACGGTCACGGAGCTGCCGGACCTGATGGTGCAGGTGAAGGATCTGGGCGCGCACCTGTGGTCGCTCTTCTTCCTGGTGCCGACGGGCCGCGGCCAGGCCCTGCAGGCCCTTGACGCGCAGGAGAACGAGGACGTCCTGCAGTGGGCGCATGACGTCAGCGGTTACATCGCCATCAAGACCACCGAGGCGCAGGCCTACCGTCGGGTGGCGATGCAACGCGCCACCGACGAGGCCCCGCCGCACGGGGAGCTCTACGACCAGCTGATGGCCCGCACCCTGGAGCTGGTGAGCGCGGAGGACCTGGTCAACCGCCGCCCGCGCCCGCCGCTGGCCACCAATTCCGGGCGCGGCTTCGTCTTCATCGACCACGTGGGCGACGTCTACCCGTCGGGCTTCCTGCCCTACCACTGCGGCAATGTGAAGGACGAGTCCTTCCGCGGTATCTACCGCAATTCACCGATCATGCTCTCCCTGCGCCGGCCCGACGCCTTCCACGGCAAGTGTGGGGTGTGCCCCTTCAACCAGATCTGTGGTGGCTCGCGTTCGCACGCCTATGCGGTCACCGGGGACATGTTGGCCTCCGATCCGACGTGCGCCTGGACCCCGCCTCGATGGCTGGCGGAGCATCCCGACGAGGACCCCATCACGGGCGCCCGGACCGCTCCGGTGCTGCTGGATGTCGTGGGGTCCCCGGCGCCGGTGGCGCAGGAGAACCTGCGGGCCGCGGCGGACCACTGAGGCGCCGGTCACTGCGCCGGTCACCGCGCCTGGGAGTTTCGACGTGCACAGTTGACTGCGCACGTCGGCGCAACACGGGCATGCGCTGCAGCGGGTGCTCCGGTGGCTGCGACGTGCACAGTTGACTTCGCACGTCGAAGCGACACGCACCGCCCACCGATCCACAGCGACTGGGCCCACAGCGACTGGGCCCGCAGCGACTGGGCCCGCCGCAGGGGCAGGATTCCTAGTGGGAGGCGTCGTGCCCGCGCGGCACCAGATCCAGCAGGGCACGGATCTCGTCGGGATGTGCCAGGGCGTAGTAGGTGGCCCGGCCGTGGACGTGACTGGACAGCATTCCGGCTCGTCGCAGCACCGCGACGTGGGCAGAGACGGTGGACTGGGCCAGACCCACGTGTTCCACCAGGTCCGTCACGCGGTGCTCGCCGGAGAGCAGGTGCCGCACGATGGAGACCCGGTTGGGTTCTGCGAGCCCCTTGAACCACGTGGCCGCCAACTCGTCGAAGGGATCCACACCCGCAGGATTCATCGTCACATGGCGATATTAGACGATCTCAGGCGAGACTGGCGATGCGCCCACATCACATATGATGGGCATCATGGAATTGTGGGCCGCCCTGCGGCGCGTCGGCCTGCTTGCGACGGTGGCCGCGCTCGGCGCCGGTTGCAGTGCCCAAACACCCGCCAGCTCTCCGACCCCCACCCCTACCACGGCCCGGCCAACACCCACCGTCGACCAGTGGTCGCTGCCCCAGTTGGTGCCCGGCCTCCAGACCCCGGCACCCCATTTCCGGGCACCGGCCCCCAAGGTCGCCACGGCGGGCCCGGCCGTCACCGTCGACCTGCGTGCGCCGGCAGCAAGCCAGATGCAGTGGCGCTCCACGAATGTCGGTCTGTCCTTCGAGGCCGAGGAACTGGACGACCCCCGGTGGGCACCGGAGGGCTCCCCCTTGACGCCGCTGCTGACGGCCTTGCACCAACCGTCACTGCGCTTCGGCGGCAACTCTGTGGACCGCCGGATGTGGTGGACCTCATCCGGCGAGCCCGCCCCGAAGTGGGCCAAGGCCACGGTGACGCCGACGAGTTTCCAGCGGCTGCGCCGAATGGCGGACCGCACCAATGCCACGGTCACCCTGGTACTGGATCTTGGACA
Organism: Luteococcus japonicus; assembly: GCF_003752415.1. Classification (NCBI taxonomy): domain Bacteria; kingdom Bacillati; phylum Actinomycetota; class Actinomycetes; order Propionibacteriales; family Propionibacteriaceae; genus Luteococcus; species Luteococcus japonicus. Next base: position 1,279,233 of record NZ_RKHG01000001.1, read on the forward strand.
CCAGGATGCGAAACGCGCCGCCGACATGGCCTTCCACGCCCGCAAGGCCTTGGGCCCCAGACTGGTCGCGGTCACGATCGGCAATGAGCCCAATGGCTACCACCACCCGTCGCAACCAAAGCTCCAGTTGCGCAAGGCCAGCTGGGACGAGCGCGCCTATGCCGCCCAGGCCCGCGCCTACCAGAAGGCCATCCACACCCGGGCACCCGGCCTGCCCCTGGCCGGGCCCGGCGCCTATGACGCGTCATGGTGGCGAGCCTTCGGCGACGCGAAGTTGCCGCACACCGTCGCCCTGACTCAGCACTGGTACCCGCTGTGGTCCTGCCCCACCCGCAGCGGGGCCACCGACCCGCGCGCGACACCCACCGTTGCGAACCTCACCTCCCCGTGGTTGCATGCCAAGGCATCAACCATGATCAGCACCGCGCAGCGGACCGCCGCCTCCTACCGCCTGCCGCTGTGGTTGGAGGAGACGGGGCCGACGTCATGCACCGGGGCCGCCGTCTCGCGGACCCACGCCCACGCCCTGTGGAGCGTCGACTACGTCCTGAACGCGGCGGCCAACGGCGCCCGGCGCACCAACATGCACTCGACCCTGCTGCCGTGCGGCAGGGGGAATCCGATGAGCACGGTGTGCTCGACCACCGGCCCGCAGAAGGCGGATCCGGTCGTCGGGCAGTCCAGCTTCCAGTCGCTGCTCTTCGCCGCCCAGCTCCGGCCGGGGACCGTCAGGCCGGTCATGACGGGCAATGCGCGCATCTTCGGCCATGCCATCACCTCGCGAGCGGGAACGGATCTGGTGCTGGTGAACATGAACGATCCGGCGAAGGTGGGCGCCAGCGCCGTGAAGGTCCTGCCCCCGAAGGTAGCTGTGGTGACGCAGGCGTCGCTTCTCACCGGAGACTCACTGGCCTCAAGGACGGGCACGACGCTGCTGTCGCTGTCCCCTGCCACGTCCGCGACCAGTCTGGACGCCGGGAGCGCCCTGCTGGTACGCCTCCAGCCGCCCCGCGACGGCAAGCCTGCGCCGCAGGCATGACACCGCCCCTCCGTAGCCTGATGACACGAACCGACGAGCACTCCTCGCGGCGGTCGCCGGCTTGGCCGTGGCGGGTTGCCGGCCGGGCAAGGCTTCCCGCGAGTCCATCACGGCCGAGGAGTTCACCCGTCGAGCCAAGGAGATCCGGGGTGTCACGACGGTCAGCACCGCAGGCGACGAGTGGACCCTCGGCTTCAGCTCCTCACTGACCGCCAACGGGCTGAAGGCCGTGTCGGACGGGGTCTTCCGGCTGGTCAACTCCGTCGATCTGGCCGGCCGCCCCGCCATCACCCTGAGGTCCGGGACGGTCAGCGCCGACGTGGGCCGGACCGACGTCAGCGGACGGCCACCGCAGGCGCCGGAGCTTCGCTGGGTGCGGAGGATCGACGGGACGTCGCCGCACCGCGGGCTGGTGATCGAGGAGCATCTCGCCCAGGTCAGCCGCGACGTCGATCCGATGGCCCGGTTGCGTCCCGTGGTGGCCCGGCGTCCCCCAGTGGAGAAGTACTCCGGGTTGCGGGTGTCACACGAGCCGGTCCACGTCTTGATCTCACCGGGTGAACCCGGCGCGGCGGCAAGCTTCGCGGCCCTCGACCGGGTGTCCAGGACAGCGCCGCCATGCTCCTGTCGAACAGTCTGGGCTCGTCATCGGGGATGGAACTGCGGGTCAGGGCCCGGCTCCACGCGCTGACGACGGTGGGCCACCTGCTGGCCCGGTTTGCCAACCCGGCGGACGTACGTGCACAGCTCACCACGGTGGCCGGGGACAGCTGGCGGGGGCAGCTCGACGAGTTGCGCGCGGTCATCGATTCCAGCCGGGGACTGGCCGGGGCCGTGGCCGCCACTGGCGCCAATCTGGCCTCGTCTGGCGATTACCTGGTGATCGAGGTTCCCGACGGTGACGTGCTGGATAAGGGGGTGGCGCTGCTCGCATCGCCCGCCTGGACGCCGGGACCCCAGTCGTCGGTGTCCATCAAGGTCCGCAAGGGCCACCAGAGCAACACCACCGCGGAGGTCTGACAGGAGGCGGGCCCGCTGCTCGCCGACGCCTTGCGGGCGGGACTGACCTCCACCCGGGTGACCGGCGGGCGGGGAGGCAGGCACACCCGCCGCTTCGACATCTCCTTCGACCAGAGCAACAATCTGCCGGACCTCACCACCCCCGAGGGCTACGGGAGGATCATCGAGGTGCTGGGCCGGCACCGCTGGCAGGGCGAGGCGCAGATCGAGTTGGCCTACGACGACCACCTGATCTTCTGGTCCACGGACCGGGGTACGGCGCAGGATGCCTACTTCGCCCTGCATGGCGCGAAGTCCCGCGAGCCCAACGGTTGGGCGCTCGATTTCCTCCGCGCCTGGGACGCCAGCGCGACACCCTAGAATTCCGCACACGAAACCACTGAGGACTGCACGGACCTTCCACGAAGAGGAGCCGCATGAAGGCCAGGGCCGCTGAGCAGTATGAACGTCTACGACGTCAGGGGCGCCTGGAGCTTCGGGCCGACCGCCGCCCGCTGGTCTGGGCGTGGGCCGTCATGGCCATCTGCGTCGTGCTGGCGGCGTGCCTGACGTTGGCGGTACTGACCAGCGAGTCCTCCGTTGCGGACCCCGGTGCGGTTGCCGTGTTGGCCTTCTGGGTTCCCTTCCTGCTCCTACCTGGCCTGGCCCCGCTGGTGATCACCTGGCGGGTTGCCCGTCGCCGCCAGGCCCTCGTGGTGGATGCCGCCGGAATCGAGGAGTGGGCCACGCGCCACGGGCGACGTGAGCGGGTGGCCCACTACCCGTGGTCCGAGGTGGAGCTGGTGCGCATGGTGCGGGGACGCCATCCTCGCGTCGGGTTGCAGTTGACGCCGTCGGGTCACCAGCGTGTGCTCGCCCAGTACTCGGCGATGGGCGGCCGGATGATGCGTCTGGCCGACGTGCTGGGACCGCGGCTGGTTCTGCTGTCCGACTACGAGGGTGGCCCCAAGGTCACCGTCGAACTGCTGCAGCAGGCGCATCGCGACGTGACCGGGCGGAGCTGAGCGCCGGCCCGGTCGTCGTCGCAGCCCTCAGCGCGGGGCGGGCGCGAGCAACTCCAGGGTGCGCCGCTTGCGCTCCTCACCCACGGCCATGTTCACCAGGATCAGCTCGTCGGCCTGCACCTGGTCGGCGAAGCCGTCAAGGCCCCGCTCCACCTGGGACTGGGTGCCGGAGAAGGTGCAATCCAGCATTGACAACAGCTGTTGGCCCTGCGGGTGCTGGCGCGCGGCGCGCAGGTCCTCGTCGCTGGGCGTGCTGCCGCCACGGCTGAGGAAGTCCCGCAGCCACGCATCCTCGGCGAGCCGACGCTGCTCGGCGGCATCGGCCTCGTCGTCGCTGACGATGACATTGGCGGCGGCGATGAACCACGGTGTGGCATTCGGCGGTGCCAGCGGCCCCTGGGGGTCGAAGTCCGCCCGGTACTCCTGGGCTGCCTGGTGCAGCATGGCCGGCGCGAAGTGCGAGGCGAAGGAATAGGGCAGGCCCAGCTGGGCGGCCAGGCGGGCTCCGAAGAGCGAGGAGCCCAGGATGTAGAGCGGCACATTGGTGCCCTGGCCGGGGTGTGCGGCCACACCTGGGGTGGGCGACTCGTCGGACAGGAAGCCGTGCAGCTCCACCACGTCCTCGGGGAAGCGGTCCGATTCGCGGCCGGTGCGGCGCAGTGCCCGGACGGTCGTCTGGTCGGTGCCAGGGGCGCGCCCCAACCCCAGGTCGATGCGCCCCGGGTGCAGGCTCTCCAGCATGCCGAACTGTTCTGCGATCACCAGCGGCGAGTGGTTGGGCAGCATGACCCCGCCGGCGCCGACACGGATCCGTTCGGTCTGGGAGGCGACGTGCTCGATCAGCACCGAGGTGGCCGAGGAGGCAATCGAGGCAGCATTGTGGTGCTCGGCAAACCACAGGCGTCGGTAGCCCAGGCCGTCTGCGGCCTGGGCCAGCCGGACGCTGCGGGCGATGGCCTCGGCGGGGCCCTCGGTGGCCGGGTCGAAGCGGACCAGGTCGAGGATCGACAGGGGAACGGAAACGGGCAATGGGGTGGGCCTTTCACTCAACCAAGCGGAGAGACTATCCACTTCACCTTACGGAGAGGGTCTCCACTTATCAAGTCCCGGCATTCGCCCCAAAACTGAGAGCCCACAGGAGCCCTCGCCGAAATTGGAACGTGCCAGGCCCCGTATTTGTTCTCAGTTTTGGGACCGGATCCCCTAGGAGAGCCATGAAGGTCTTGCTGATCAACCAATGTCGAGGCCCAGCCCAAGCACCTGGAGCAGTACGCGGTCTAGCGTTGAGGGCATGAGGACACTCGATTTCGCTGGACGGCAGGTCCCGGCCATCGGGCTGGGCACCTGGGACATGGGCGAGGGCCACACCCCTCGTGCGCAGGAGGCCGACGCGCTTCGGGCTGGGCTCGACGCGGGACTGGTGGTGGTGGACACCGCCGAGATGTATGCCGACGGTGGCGCCGAGGAAGTGGTCGGCGACGCGCTGGCCGGTCGGCGGGACGACGCCGTGCTGGTCAGCAAGGTCTACCCGCACAATGCCTCGCGTCGAGGTGTCCGGGCCGCCTGCGAGCGGAGCCTCGCACGGCTTCGCACCGACCACATCGACGTCTACCTGTTGCACTGGCGGGGCCGTCACCCCTTGGCCGAGACGGTCCAGGGTTTCGAGGACCTGGTGGCCGATGGGCTGATCGGCGCCTGGGGCGTCTCCAACCTGGATGCCGACGATCTGCGTGAACTGGGCCAAGTGCCCGGTGGCAAAGCCTGTGTCACCGACCAGGTGCTCTACAACCTGACCCGCCGGGGCCCGGAACTGGGCGTCCTCCCGGCCGCCGCGGCGTCGGGGATGTCGGTGATGGCCTATTCTCCGCTGGAACAGGCCCGGATCTTCGACGCACCCGGCGCCGAAGCCCTGACCACCGTCGCCGATCGTCATGGTGCGACGGCCGCACAGGTTGCCCTGGCCTGGACCATCCGCGACGGCAATGTGCTGGCCATCCCCAAGTCGGCCAGCACCGCGCGGGTCCGCGAGAATGCCGCCGCGCTGGAGCTCACGCTGACCGACGATGACCTCGCCGAGCTCGACCGAGCCTTTCCCGCCCCGCCGAGGCGGGTGCCGCTGGAGATGCTGTGATGCGGGGGCTGGTCAGCGCTGGTCGCGGGCCTTCTCGGCCTTGAGTCGTTCGTTCTCGGCAAGGACCTGGCGGTGCACGGACCGCTCGTGCTGCAGCCATGCCGGCGGGTCGGCGAGCAGTTCGCCCACCTGGTCGGCGTTGAGGGGCTCGGTGAGCCCGCCACGGGTTAGTCCGGAGTTGGAGACCCCGAGCTTGGCCGCGATGACGTCGCGCGGGAAGGGGCCGTTCTTGCGGAGCTCGACCAGCCAGGCCGGGGGCTCATCCCGCAGCGCATCCAGCTCATCGCGGGTGATCGGGTTCTCCTGGAAGTCCTGGGGTGCGGCGGACAGCAGGATGCCCAACTTCTGGGCGGCAGTGGACGGCTTCATGGTTTGGCTCACGACGCGAGCGTATCCGAGCCCGCCGACATTGTCGGGGTCGACGATTCCACCCGCTAGCCTGCAGGGGTGACTGAGAACCCGTCGACACCCCCCGGCCTGCGCATCGGGCATGTGCGTGGCGTGGTCCTGCACAAGTGGCAGCGCACCTGGGAGGAGCGTTACCGCAACCCCCTGCAGATCCAGGAGATCGCCGACGAGGCGCAACTCGACGGCCTGCGCGACGGCAGTCTGGACATGTGTTTCGTCCGCTTGCCCATTGCCCGTGACGGCCTGCACGCCATTCCCCTCTACGAGGAGCAGATGGTGGCCTGGGTGGACAAGGAGCACCTGTTCGCGGCTGCCGATGAGCTGACCATGGCAGATCTGGCCGACGAGGAGACCGTCCTGACCGAGCTCGACGCCACCGCCATCGACCGGGTGCTGGTGGGCGCCGTGCTGGTGGTCCCGATGTCGATTGCCCGTGGCGCCAGCCGTCGTGACCTGGTCTTCCGTCCGATCACCGACGCGGAGCCCTCCCCCGTCGCGCTGGCCTGGCGCATCGACGACGAGAATCCGCTGCTGGACGAGTTCGTCGGCGTGGTGCGTGGCCGCAGCGCCAACAGCTCGAGGACGCAGAAGGAACGCTCCACGTCAGGCGCGAAGCCGGTCAAGGCCCGACCACAGGCCAAGAAGCCGTCGCGTCCGCGCAAGGTACGCCGCGGCCACTGATCTGCGCTTCTACCAGGGTGGATCCAGTGAACGAGATCCGCCCCCTGTTCCCTTTCACCTGCTCGGAAGACTCTCGCCTCGGGCTCGATGGTGGCGCCGCTCCTCGAATTCGTCGTGTTGGTGGTGGTCTTCGCCGTCGCCTTCATCGTCCTCACGGAGGTTTTGCATGCCATGGTGGGCGAACGCGCCGATGCGTGCTGGGCCACGCAGCCATGGCCGCGGCGCTGCCGGCAACCTTCGTCGCCGTGACCGCGGGTGGTCGCCGGCGTGCCACCGCCCTGCTCTCCAGCGACGGCCGTGGACACGTCCGCCTGGCGGCGGCTGCTTTTGGGTTGACCCTGGTCATCGCGGGGCTGGCCCGCGTGTCCGCGGGCTGGGCGACGGGCACCCTCGAACCGCATGCGAGCGGCTTCGGGCCGGGGGCTCTGGCCCTGACCGTCGGCCTCATCACGCTGGCCGCCTTCGCCGAGGGGATCCTGTTCCGGGCCTGGCTACCGCAGGCCATCGGCGTCTGGGTGCGCTCCCCCTGGGTGGCCCATGGCGTGACGGTCCCCCTGTTCATCCTGGGCATCTGCCTTGCAGTCCTGACCTGGCACTTCAACGGCATCGCTGCTTCGACGGGCGTGCATGCGGCCAGCAATGTCGTTCTGGCCCTGGCGCCTGAGCTGCTGACCACTGGGGCGAACATGGGTGGTGGGCGTCCCAAAGATAGGCCTTGGACGTCGGCAACATAGACGGTCTCCGACTGACTGAGCGCCGACTCTCTGAAGTAGGGGTTCCGGATCGCGCGCTTCACCACAAGGTCGACGTCGCGGTTGACGATCTCGCGGAGCTCGTCGCGAAGTGCACAGAACTCCTCAAAAGGGTCAGGCCGACCAGGCGAGAAGTCGACCAAGAAGTCGACGTCGCTGTCTTCTTCGAAACCAGTGGTCAGGGCAGATCCAAAAAACCGCCAGCTCGGCATCCCCATACCGCTCGGCGGCGCGACTGATCGCGTCTCCGTCCAAGCTCACAGTGACGATCATGGCACCAGTATCCCTTCGCCGCTTTGGCGGAGACCAGAGAGTTACTCACCGCCGAGCAATTCGCCAATCCACGGCAAGGTCGGCCCACTATGCACGTCCAACCCTGACCCTGCACTCACTCCATCACGTGAAGAGTCGAGCTCCCACGTGCACAGTGGCACCCGGGCTGACCGCGACGACTACACATTGAACCGGAACTCCACCGCATTGCGCGACAGATAGGCCTCACAGATCGATCATGGCGAACCCTGGCTCTCGCCACCACAGATGGCCCATTGCAGCTGACTGGCGCTGGCTCGCAAGCACCCGCTCCCCCACGCCGTGGAGAATCGCGTCGTAGGACGCCGCCTCGAAGGTGAACTCCAAGGGGAACTCGATGGCGCTGTACGGCTCCTCGTGGTGACTGCCATCCCATCCGAACTGGTTCCAGCGCACCATCTGCCCACAACGTTCGATGGCGGCCGTGAGCGCACCGCAGCCAAGGTCGCCACACTCGCGACACACGTACAACTCCACTCGGCCAGCAGGAAGACTGACCTGGAGACCCAGGGACAAGGACGCCAACCAGGCCAGTCCGGACTCCAGATCCCATCCGGCTTGCAAGGGCGTGGAAGTCCACACCAGCAGATCTTCGCCGATCACTGAGCGCAGGGATGCGCGATTCACGACGAGGTCGAGATAGCGAGGACAAAGCCGATTGCCATCCAGTGGCAGCGTCGACTCGACGAGGTCCAGATGATCCACACGCTAACGATAGACATCTGAAATGCCTAGTCAACTAATTATTGAACCTGAACTCCACCACGTTCCGTAGCCAATTACAGTCTGCGTAGCAGACTCCGGCGGTCGCAGCACCCTGAACCATCACTGCAGCCCACGCCGCAGATCAGTCCAAGGAACGGCAAGAGCCCGCTGCTAACGCGACCTGTCGATGTGATCACCACATGTGACGAACGTGTCGAAATTATCGCTTTTCATCGACACGTCGTGCCGTCATGGTTACGCTGCCCCCATGACGCCGAGCCCGGATCAGCCGTACCAAGACCTTCCCCCGCTGCCCCCGACCGGAGTTGTGGAGACACCCGCGGTGCTCAAGGCGACGATCTCGGCAAGCCGAGCCCTGGCACGCTTGGATGGCGCCTACAAGCGTCTCCCCGATCCGACGATGCTGATCAACTTGATCCCTCTCATGGAGGCGCAGGCATCGAGCGAGATCGAGAACATCGTCACCACCAACGACGAGTTGTTCAAGGCCGCCAACGGCGCACTGTCCACCCTCACTCCCCAAGTGAAGGAGGCTCTTCGCTACCGGGAGGCACTGCGCGCCGGACGCGAGTCCCTCGACCTGCGCCCCATTACGCATCAGACGGCCATCGATGTGTGCTCGATCCTCCAGGCCAGCCCGGCGATCATCCGCAACCAGCCAGGCACGTACATCGGCAACCCGGCGACCGGGCGATGCATCTACACCCCGCCAGTGGGCAAGGACGTCATCCTCGACCACCTGTCCGCATGGGAACGCTTCCTGCACGGCGACCACGGGTTGGATCCCCTCGTCGTCATGGCGCTGACCCACTATCAGTTCGAGGCCATCCACCCGTTTTTCGACGGCAACGGCCGAACGGGCCGCATCCTCAACCTGCTGATCCTCATCGAGACCGGGCTACTGGAGCTGCCCATCCTCTACCTCTCCGGCCACATCGTCCGCCACAAGGACACCTACTACGAACGACTCAACGCTGTTACCCATAACGGCGAGTGGGAGCCGTGGATCCTCTTAATGCTCTCCGGCATCGAGTCCACCGCGCGGTGGACGCTGGACCTCGTCGAGAGGACCGACCAGATGCGCGCCCTCATGGAGCACCAGATCCGCGAGCAGAACTCCAAGTTGCCCGCCGCTTCCTTGGCCCGGATGCTGTTCAGCCAACCGTACCTACGCATCGACAATGTCGTGGAGGCGGGCTTGGCCAAGCGTCAGACCGCAGCGCACTGGCTGACCGAACTGGCCGAACCGGGTCTCATCATCAAAGAGCGAGTCGGCCGAAACGTCATCTTCATCAACAGCCGCTTGCTGCAAACGCTCTTTCATACACCACTGCCGGAGTAAGGACACCGCCTACACATTGAAGCGGAACTCCACCGAGTTGCGGAACGTAGAACCATCTGCGCGATCGCTCAGACAGGCACAGGAGTCCAGAGCCGGTCGATGGGCATCACATGCAGCCGGTCCTCGTAGGTGTAGGAGCGGCTACCGGTCGTCAGCATGATGCCGCCGATGAACCTCTCCCCCAGCAGGTCGCGAAGCTGGGCAAGACCGCGGAACTCCTTCCCCGAGGCCCGTTCGCTGGCTTTGACCTCGAACGCGACGACTCGCCCATCGTCGTACTCGATGACGAGGTCGACCTCAGCCCCGTCACTCGTACGCCAGTGCCCGAGCGTGACGGGATCATCGAGCCAGGACGCCTGCTTGCGCAGCTCCCCGACGACGAAGGTCTCCAGCAGGTGCCCGAAGTCAGTGAGCGACGTCGGGTCGATGCCGGTGACCTTCTCCGGCGTGAGCCGGAGCAGTCGGGCAGCCAGCCCGGAGTCGACGACGTGGACCTTCGGCTTCGCACTCACCCGCGAGCGGAGGCTCTTGCCCCACGCGGGGAGACGCACAGCCAGGAACAGGTCCTCGAGGAGCCGGAGATGGCTCTCCGTCGTCTCCCTGTTGGTCCCTACCCTTTCCGCCGTCGCCGCCACGTTCAGCAATTGACCGGTCTGCGCCGCGATATGCCCCAAGAGATCGGCCAACGCTTGACGCTCGCGGATTCTGCTGAGCTCGACGGCATCGCGTTCGACGGACGCCCGAACGAAGTCATCGAACCAACGGGCTCTGGCCGAGGCTGACCGACGCAGGGCGAGAGGCATTCCCCCGGAGCACACACGGTCGACATAGTCGGGCCGCGTGGTCGACGAAGACGGGACGGCACTCACGACGTCGTCGGCATCACCCGCGAGCGCCTCGAGCAGGTTCTCCCGCACCCCCTCGAGTTCCCCTTGGGAGAGCGGCCAGATGACGAGCGAATGGAGCCGGCCGGTCAGCGCCTGTGCCGTCGCCGGCAGAGCGTCCTGCCTCGTCGACCCCGTGATGATCGCCGTGCCCGGGGGGCTGCCTTCACGGTTCAGCCGGGCCTTGAGCGCATCGAGGATGTCTGGAACCCGCTGGTACTCGTCGATGCAGATCGGGGCCCCGGCGCGCACCGAGGCGGCCAGGTTCCCCTGGATCGCCTCACGCACTTCAACGTCGTCGAGGTCGATCACCGAGCCGCCGGCTGCCTCGGCGAAGCCGCGGAGCACCGTCGACTTGCCCACCGATCGTGGACCATGCAGCGCGATCACCGGCTCGGTGCGCATCTGTTCGGCCAACAGATCGCTGACGCGGCGTGGGACAAGTCCATCGAGCTGCATGCCGCCACCCTAGCAGGACCAACTATGCCAACCCTACAAACGTGAGCACCGCAAACCAGCAGACGTGAGCCTCTCGATCTAGCAAAAATGAGCGCCCAAGCCCCATGAGCCAAGGATCAGACGTTGAAGCGGAACTCCACGGCGTTTCGCAGCTGGAGTGAGCCTTCGGAGGACAAGAGTGGCGTTGTTGCTCTCCCTTGGGCCAATTGTGTCGCACTTGGCCGCCCCGACGGTCAGCTGAGAATCCGTTTGACGAGCGGGAGCGCATATCGCCAGTCGTCGCCGTCTTGATCAAAGAGATCGGCGTCCTCGAACCAGGTTGCGTCCGCCTCCGGATGAGGGCCAATCAAGCCCACACTTCCATCGCCAAACCGATAACACGCGGCGGCGAGGTCGCCTGTCTCGTAATGGGCGTAGGCCTCAGCGCCGCCTACAGGCAACCGCGCGCCCTCTTGGAAGTAGGTCCATCGCAACGTGTCGCCCCACGTGACTGCCACCACATCATCCGTACTATCTTTCACAGGGAAGTCGGGAACGCCCACCTCCCCCTCGACGGATTCACTGAAAAACCCGAATCCCTCGCTCCCTGCAAGATATGCACCCATGCAGATGCCGAGGTAGCTACCGCCGGTAGCCACAAAGTCACTCACCCCGCGGATGAAATCCGCAGGAAAACTCTGGGCAGCGGCACGAATATCGTCTCCACCGCCCGGCTGGGCGTAGAGAGCGACTCCAGAAAGGGCACTTGATTTGAGAGGGAATTCTTCATGCGGGCCGATAAACGCAACGTCCATACCAAGCTGTGATTGCGACAGTCGCTCAGCAAGAGTTTTCGAGCATCCTGCGCACCCCGCCGGGCCGCGGTACACGAGGGCGATCCGCGCATCCGGAGTCTCGTCGTCGTTCCTGCTGATCGGTGCACATCCGTTCGCCAGCCCAGCGAAAGGGACCGTCAGCAGCCCCGCGAGGACTGACCGGCGCGACCGTCCAGCAGGTGATTCGAACGTACCCATCCTTCAATGCTAGCCCGGAGATTTCACGGGGGTGGCTGGACGTGAAGGAGGGAAGTGCCCGCTGACCTGCGAAGATACCGATTGTCTAGGTCTGTATCAGCGTGGTTGAAGGAGCACTTCCCAGGTGAACAAGCGTAGCGGGATGTATCCGCGTCTCCGAGTCGACTCCGCTGCGGTGCCGGCGGTGGCCCAGGCGGGCGGGGTGCTGCTCACCCGGACCGTGGAGACCTCCGGCCTGGGAATCTTGTTGAGCCGGGCGCTGGGACCGTGGCGCAAATCCCTCGCGAGGCATGACCCGGCGAAGGTGCTGCTGGATCTGGCGATCAGCCTCGCGCTGGGTGGTGATGCCTGTCGTGACGCCGCGCTGCTGCGCAGCGAACCCGGTGTCTATGGCCGGGTGGCCTCGGATGCGACGATCTCGCGCACCATCACCGCCCTCGCGGCCGATGTCGACCGGGTGGAGAAAGCCGTGGCCCAGGCCACTGCAGCAGCTCGCCAGCACGTCTGGGGCCTGGCAGGCGAGGCGGCACCAGGCCATGGGGCGAGCGCCGGGGATCCGATCATCATTGATCTGGACGCCACTCTCGTCACGTCACATTCGGACAAGGAACTGGCCCGGCCGACGTTCAAGAAGGGCTACGGTTTCCACCCGCTGTTGGCCTTCGTCGACCACGGCCCCGACGGGACCGGCGAACCCATGGCAGGGCTGCTCAGGTCGGGCAATGCCGGCTCCAACACCGCCGCCGATCACGAGACCGTCATCAAGGCTGCGCTCAAACAGGTGCCCGGGATCAACCCCGCCAGGCCGGGCAAGAAGGTGCTGATCCGTACTGACGGGGCCGGCGGATCCCAACAGCTACTCGGCTTCCTCGCCCGGCGCGGACTGTCGTACTCGAGCGGCTTCACGCTGCCGATGAGCACCCCGGAGTTGTATCACCTTGTTCCCGAGCACGCGTGGCAGGATGCCTACAACGCCGACGGCCAGGTCCGCGACGGCGCAGCCGTGGTCGAGTTCACCGACCTCCTCACCGCCAAAGACCTGTTGAAGGGCTACCCCACCGGGATGCGAGTGATCGTGCGCCGAGAACGACCCCACCCCGGCGCCCAACTCCGCTTTGATGACGTCGATGGCTACCGGCTCACCGCCTTCGTCACCAACACTGCCAGAGGCCAGTTGGCTGATTTGGAGATGCGGCACCGCCGCCGCGCCCGTTGTGAGGACCGCATCCGCACCGCAAAAGACACCGGCCTGACCAACCTGCCGTTGCAGGGCTATGACCAGAATCGCATCCGGCTGCTCATCGTCCAGCTGGCCAGCGACCTGCTCGCCTGGATGGCCATGCTCGCCCTCCAAGGCCCTGCGCGGCGATGGGAACCCAAAACCCTGCGGCACCGCCTGTTCACTCTTCAACGCCACCTTGGCGCGCACAGGCAGGCGCACCATCCTGCACCTCAAACAGGCCAGCCCCTGGTCACCCATGATTCTGGACGGCTGGAACCGGCTCTCCGCACTCACCCCACCCTGACCCAACCGTCACCCGCCCCGACGACCAGCAGTAGCCATTCGGCAGTGGAACCGACGCCCACCCGCAACGACATGCGGGCACTTGTCACACCCACATGCCACAATCACGAGCATGAGACCGGCAACGACGCTGGACCGTTGACCAACCAGCCCTCATGAAAGATCGAGGCTAGGCGTTGACAGCGACGGGATCGTCACCGACTATCCGCAGCTCGCCCGCCGACTCGAGGACTGAAAATCTGCATTTCCGGCATGCCAAAAATGCCGCAGATTTGACCCCCAAAGGTTAGTTACTGAAGCGGAACTCCACCGCGTTCCGATGGATAGAACCATCTGGGTGCACATCGGCGCGACGGGACCAATGAACGGGCAGGCGCAGCTGGGTCTAGGCCACTAGGTTGAGGCTCGGGTTCATGAGGGGCTCGTACTCGATGGGCCAACCGACGCAGGCGGGCCCGCCGGCGGCGTCGGTAGGTCCGCTCGATCCAGGTGATGATCGCGGTTCGCAGCTCTTCACGAGTTTCCCCGCCGCCCGCAAGGCCGACCCGACAGACCCCCTGTGGATCACCGCCATGACCCAGGCCAGCAATGCGCGGGAGCGAAATCCCGGTCAAGCACTGCCTACGAGAACGTCCTCGCCCTTCATGCCCGCCCTGGGGCGCAGAGGGACCTTCGCACGTTGAAGCGGACTCCACCGAAATCCGTCACCCAGAGGTCGCCTACTCGCCCCCGCGGCAGGTCCGTAGTGCGATTTTACAGTATTCCGTAATTCTGGAACTATGTATCCATGACGACACCGGACGCACCTGACTCACTGGCCAGTCGAGTAGCTGCACTCGAGAAGCGGATGGTCGCGGTCGAGGCACACGCCACCCCCGCCGCTGGTGACACTGGAAATACGAACGGCGCGCAAGGCAGTTCACCAAGCACACAAGATCACCTCTGGGCCCTTCGCGGCCTGAAGCAGTACGAGGATGACAGCGAGGGCGGCACCGTCATGCTCGTGGGCTCCGTCGAGCTTCCGGGCAGCGGCCCCGTCTCCTGGCAGATCGGAGCGCACGCCGACGAGCTCCTTTCCGACGAGTGGGACACGGTCACTGCTGTGCTGGACGCACTGGCGCACCCCATCCGCCTGCGCATCCTCAAAGAGGTGCTCACCGGGGAGAACAGCACCGCACGCGAACTTGCAGAACTGGAGTCCATGGGGTCGACCGGGCAGGTCTATCACCACCTTCGCGCCCTCACCTCGGCCGGGTGGTTGAGGCCGGGCTCCGGGGGCAGACACACGGTGCCGGCCGAACGAGTCGTCCCCCTGCTCACCACCCTTCTGGGGGCGCGCCGATGATGCGCATGCTCAAGGCGGCCTCCCCCTGGCTCCTTCGAGCCTTCGTCCTGCTCGTGGCGCTGAGCTTCGTCATCGAGGTCCCCGTGTGGCTCGTGTTCGCGCCGCTGGGCCTGGCGATCGCAGTCCCTTCTCCACGTGCAGACGACGAGTCTCCCCAGACCATGCATGCTCCCGTGACGGGCCGCTGGGTCGCCATCAACAGCCCGGCGACGAAGGTCCCCAGCCACGGCGTTCGCACGCTCGGTCAGGCATTCGCAGTCGACATCCTGCAGGCATCAGACTCTCCCCGCGAAAGCGCCCCCGGCTGGCAATGGAGACAGGCCGAGCCCCAGGAGTTCCCAAGCTTCGGGGAGCCTGTCCTGGCAGCGGGCTCCGGCACCGTGATCGCTGCCCATGACGGCAAGCGTGACCATCGCGCCCGGAACACCTGGCCCGGCCTGATCTACATGATGTCGCTCGAGGCCTTCGGTCGAGAGTTGGCCGGGCACCGCTCCATCATCGGCAATCACGTGATCCTCGACCATAGCGACGGCACGTTCAGCATGTACGCCCACCTCAAGCACGGATCTGCAGCCGTGTGCGTCGGGCAGAAAGTCCGCGCCGGCGATGTCCTGGGAGCGGTCGGGAACACCGGGAATACCAGCGAACCCCATCTCCACTTCCAGCTGATGGACCGGCCCCAAGCGGCCATGGCCGCCGGCCTGCCGTTCCGGTGGTCCCCGCTCACGATCGAGCCGGATCCCGATCCCCACTGGGCTCCGAAGAAACCTGTCGCAGAGACGGTCGAGGGTCTCCCCGCGACAGGGCAGATCTTCCGCACCCCGGAGTCCGGCGTCATGCCCCAACCCAAGCGCGAGGCCAGTTGTTGACGCGAACACTCCCCCATGCCGCCCGACCAGCTCGCGCCCAACAGCTCTGACCAGCTCTTCTACAAATTGAATCTCCATTCGACCTCATTGCATTGGGAATAGGCGTCACAGATCGATCGCAACGAAGCCTGGGTCACGCCGCCACTGAGGCCCGGTCGGAGCTGGCGGACGTTGCCTCGCGAGCAGCCGCTCCCCCAAGGCGCGGAGTGTCTCGTCATAGGACGCCGCTTGGAAGGTGAATTCCAAGGGGTCCCCGATGGCGTCGTACGGCTCATCACTGAGGCTGTCATCCCATCCGAACTCGCTCCATCGCACCACTGACCCGGATCGTTCGATGTTGACCGTCAGCGCCCCACAGCCCAGGTCGCCGCACTCGCGACACACGTACAGCTCCACCCGGCCACCAGGAAGACTGTCCTGTAGCCCTAGGGACAAGGACGCTATCCAGCCAATCCCGGCTTCCAGATCCCATCCAGACCGCAACAGAGTGGAAGTCCACCCCAGCAAATCTTCACCGATCGAAGCGCGCAGGGATGAGCCGTTCACGACGAGGTCGAGATACTGGGAACGAGGCCGATTCCCGTCCAGCGGCAGCGTCGACTCGACGAAGTTCAGATGGTCCACGAGACAACGATAGGCATCTGAAATCCCTAGTCAACTAATTATTGAAGCGGAATTCCACCACGTTCCGAACAGTACTTACGTATCAATCTCTAGGCCTTACGCTCTCAACTGCCAACACGCGTCCCACCTTGCTATACTTGATGGCGTAGTCGAACGTCGACTACTACCCCGACCGGAGCAGTGCTCATCCGGCGGAAAAGATGAAGACCCCGGCACGAGCACACCGGGGTAAGAGGGACTGGCGGGCGACCCACCACCTTCGGATAACAGGGCAGGGTCGCGTGTCGGACACAAGGGACGGGCTCCTCCGACTGCCACTGGTGACCCACACTCGCGGGATCGGCGTGACTCCCGACGCGAGGACAGAGGCCAGAGTCACGGGTGCCGAGCGAGATGGACGCGCTCGGGTAGACCGGCCGATTGCGAACCACACTCGTCGGGCCTGGCGCTCCAGCGACGAGGACAGAGGTCAGAGCGCAGCCGCCCTCATCGGTAGGTGAGGGACTCAAGTGGCGGCCACGAGTACACGGGTATTGACTCCTGAGGAGTCCCTGTGTCCTCGACACGCCACGTCCAGCCCACTTTTCTCACCCTCCAGCAGGCAGCCGCCGAGGGTTATGCCGCGTACTCCACACTTCGGAAGTACATCGCTGACGGCCGGCTGCCCGCCGTCAAGGTCGGTTCCCGCGTCAAGGTGCTGCGCACCGACCTCGACGCTCTCGCGGTGGCCGTCAGGCCTGCGACCTTCGAGGAGATCGAGGCCGCCGCAGAACGGCTCGCCGCTTCCGCTCCCCCACTGAGCGACGCCCAGGTTCGTCGCCTCAGCACGATTTTCGGCGATGCGTCATGAGCGCCGCATCCTCCGGCTGGGCGCGTCACGAGATCACCGATGGCGCACGGCGCGGCATCGTCTTCGAGGTGCTCGTGCGGCGTTGTGCCCGAGCAACGGTCAGCGGGGGCGTGAACGTGCCCAACAATGCCTCGACCGGCGGGGCGAGAGAGTCTCAGATCCTCGTCGCCGAGTGTGATGGTTCCGAACTGTCACACTTTCTCAACCCCTCCGAGACCGACGTTTTCCCCGGTCAGGAGGCAGATGGTCGGGCACGGTCATTCACCCCTATGGGGAGCCCCGAGTTTCGACCGTGTGACCGTGTCGCTGCGACCAACTCGCCGGCGGCCGTCGCAGCGGGTGTGTCAGTGCCTGCGTCCGCGTTCGGCGACCTCCCGTCGGTGAAGGCGATGGGCACGGGCCGCGCCGGGATCATCGTCGGGTTCGACACCGAGTTCACGACCGTCGATGGTGCCCGGGTCATCGACTCGTACCAGTTCGCCGTGGCTGATCCGCTCGATCCGTCGGTGATGGTCGAGGTCGTCATCCTGCCGCCGCTGGGCTCCGACGCTCGCATTTCGCTGCACACAGCGCTGTGGGCCGTGGTCACTGCCGCTGAGCTGTGGCGCTCGCCTCTGGTGCCCGAAAAGTTGGGTCCCCGTGGCGTTCCTCGCGGGGCGTTCTGGTCGGAAGACTGGGAGGAGCGCCGGGAGGCCCTCGCGAAGTTGAGGGTGCCCCTCGTTCTCGCCTGCCACTACGGCGCAGCGGACCTCACAACCTTCCGTACGGGTGGTCATGCTCGGGAACTGGACGCCCTCGTCCGCCTGACCTCGGCGGCCGGTGGGCTCGTGACGCTGCTGCCGTTCCGCTCGCAGCGCGGTAACGAGAACGGGCATTGGTGGCAGAGCATGTCGGTGACCGTTCGCGACACCATGTCCCAGGCTCCCGCTGGGAAGAAGACGCTGGCGGTGCTCGGTGAAGCGTGCGGTGTCGCGAAGCTGGACGTGCCGGATGACTGGATCTCCCGGATGACTGACTACCGGCGCGAGCACCTGGGCGAGTTCCTGGAGTACGGCGTCAACGACGCCGTCATCGTCGTGGAGTACCTCGCCCGGCTGTGGGGCGACGGCGTTGTCCCACCGATCACGCTGAGCGGCGGTGCGGCCGCTGCTCTCGTGGACTCGGGAAGTGCGTACCTCGGCGCGTCCTCTCCTGCTGAGTTCCGCAGGAAGTTCGCAGGGCTGGTGGACGAGGACGAGGGCGTCGACGCCGTCGAAGAGGGCGACAGGCTGAGCTTCTACGCGAAGCGGGGGCGCAACCCTCTCGACGGCGCGGCTGCTCAGCTCTCCTCGGCGTTCGCACGTGCGTATCACGGTGGCTTGAATTCTTGTCCGATGCCGGGTTTCTACCCCGTGCCGACCGTGGACATCGACGCGCAGAACGCCTACCCGACCGCGATGGCGCTGGTGCGTGACCTCGACTGGGAGGCCGGTGCCATCGATGAGGTCGTGCACGAGCGCGTCATCACCATCGATGACGTCCCGACGGCGACGACGCCCTTCGTTGGGTTCGTGTCGTTCGTCTTCCCCACTGCCGTTCTGTACCCGTGCTTGCCGATCGTCGCTGACGGCACGCTCATCTACCCGCGCACGTCCGAGGGCGTCGCAGGGACGTGGGTGTGCGGTCCCGAGCTGTGGCTGGCCCTCCAGCTCGGTGCGCAGGTCCACTGCCAGATCGGTTACCTCGGTCGTGTGCTCGAGATCGACGGCGCACCGAGCCTTTCGCTGCGCCACGGCGTTAAGCAGTTGATCGACGACCGCAATACTGCCAAAGCGCTGTTCGGCAAGGAGTCGCTGGAAGAGCAGACTTTGAAGACCGGCGTGAACTCGGTGTACGGCAAGACCGCGCAAGACGTCGCCGAGCAGCGGTCCTGGGACGCTCGCGCGCAGGAGATGGACAACGTCGGTGGCTCGGCCGTTTCCAGCCCCTATCATGCGGCGACGACCACGTCGATGGTCCGTGCTCAACTGCTCGCGACGATGAACCAGCTGAGCGAATACGGCAGGGACGTCTACTCGGTGACCACCGACGGCTTCATCACGAACGCCACCGTGGATGAGGTCGTCGACCTCGAACTCTACGGGCTCGCCGAGGTGCTCGGGGAGGCGCGCACCGCCCTGACCGGGGACAGATCCATCTGGGAGGCCAAGCATGCTCAGAACGACCTGGTGAACTTCACGACGCGAGGCAACGTGTCACTTGACCTCGACGGCGTGTGTGCTCATAACGGGCTCAAGACTCCGAAGGACCTCGACGAGGACAGCTTCGAAGACCGGGAGCTGCTGTTGACCATGGTCGTCACCCGCGAGGGGCGCATTCCGAACGGGTACGACCGTCACCCCTCGTTTCAGGAGCTGTCGCGCACGACCGATCGCAGGGACTTCATCACGTCGTACGTCGATCGTTCCGTGTCGATGGACTACGACCTGAAGCGCAGCCCGGTGATGACTTCGATGACCCGCGAGATGGTGCCCCTGCCGGACGGCTCCTCCCACGAGATGGCGACGTTCACTTCCGAACCGTGGGAGCAGGTCGAGGACTGTCTGCGCGCTCGGGAGATCGCCCGCGAGATGGCGCAGGCGGGATGTCTTCGCACCGTCTCGGAGTGGAAGGACTGGGAGATCCGCTTCTCGCACGGCAAGGGTCGTCGGATCGTTACTCCGCAGCGCGCGGTGCTGATGTCCATCGTCATGGCACATCGCCAGGGCGTGACCACGATCCCGACGCTCGCTGACCGTTCGCTGAGCATCGCGGAGCGTCTCGACTGGCTCGGTGAGTGGGGGCTCGGCACCGTCTCGCGCGGCGACTGGGACAACGCTCGCCGGCCCGAGCGGGCGTCCCAGATGCTCCCCATCGACACGCTCGACCCGTACCTCGACCGGATGACATCCATGGCGTCCGGCGAACATCCCACGGACGCCGACCGGCTCCCGTACTGACCAACTCAACGACCCGAAAGGAACGACCATGAATAACGTCGGCCAGATGCTCGAAGGCCTGATGCAGGACATTCAGGACAGGGGCGCCGCGCGCGTCGCGCTGACTGACTGGCTCATCAGCGGACGCGCGCCCGGCGACGCCTGGCAGGCCCGCGACCCCCGACGCACCACGATCGAGGGTCCCTGCGCTCCGAGGCACTCGTGCTTGGCGCAGTGCTCGACCTGCTCCGCGAGGACGTGCAGGAAGCACGAGACGAAGGCCTGCCCGAAGACACGATCAATGCTGCCCTCGACCTTCCGTCCGAGATCACGTCGCTGGCCCTCGGAGAGGGCCACCCCCTCAACGGAAAGGAGAACTGACCATGAGCAACAAGACCACGACCAACCTCGACGAGCTGATCGAGCAGGAGCGCCGCCGTGCGACCGCGCGCATCGCCAAGCTCAAGCGTGCTGCCGCCGCCGAGCGGCGCCGCATCGACGGGAAGGTCATCGATCTGCTGCGCGACCAGAACTCCGACCTCTACGACCGGCTCTCCCAGGAGGCAAGCGAAGCCCTTGCGGCGGAGAAGGCGAAGCGGTCGAGGCGTGCGAAGAAGGCGGCATTGTCCGTGGGCGCAGTGAACGACGGGACTGCCTCGCAGACCGTCGATCCTGAGCATGAGGAGGCGGCACCGTGGAACGGCTGACGGCACCGACCCGGGACTTGCGCCAGCGCCCCAGTGCCCCCTCGCCCGCAGGGAGCGCAGCGACCGAGGACGAGGGCCAGCGATTCTTGGAGGGCATGAGCGCCAGCGAAATGTCCGACAAGAACCCTGCTGGCCGTCTTCCGTACGCCCCGGAGAACGAGCCCGACTCCCCAAGCAGCGCTGGTCGGGATCGGTCGGAGGGGGGTGCGGAAGACCCGGCCCTGTCAGCGGAGCAGCACCACGACTCCCAGGTGAACACCGGTCGTGGTGCTGCGCAGAGGGCAGGGTCGGCCGAGGTTCCGGTGGAGCCTCGGAACAGCCGTCGTCGAGAGGTCTCTCTCGACGTGCGGCTGACGGTGGCTGACCGCAATGCGATCCGCCACCGCGCCCGCGTGCTCGGCGTCAAGCCGAGCGCGTGGGGCCGTGCCGTCATGCTCGACGCGCTGGACTCTAGGTCCTCGAAGGTCGAGCGGTTGGAAAGCAGTGCCGGAGAGAAGGAGGCGGCGCCGCCCTCTCTTGTTCGCGCAGTCGAGCAGCTGCGCCGAGTTGGTGTGAACCTGAACCAGGCGTTGCGCAAGGGCGCTGCCGTCGATGACGGCCTCCTTCACGAGGTGATGGCTGCGGTGGACGAGGTGCGTGCCTCACTCGGCGATCGGACGCGGACATGAGCACCGTGAACGTCCGCCCCTCGACCAACGCTGCAGGAGCCGTTGGGTACATCCTCTACGGGCGTGACCCTGAGGTGCGAAAGGAGCTCCTCAAGGGCGGGTCGACACGTGCAGCCGCGTATGCGATGTCGATGATCGATGGTGGGGCGACTCCGGCGGAGTTCATAGCGTGTGCTGAGGCGCACGCCGCTGCTCATGGTCGGACGAACCAGCTTCAGAGCTATGTGCTGGCATTCCACCCGGACGAGTTCGACGTGACCTCGCAAGCTGACCTTGAGCGCATCCGGGACGTGGCCGTCGAACTTGCGGAACGCATGCATAGCGCTGACTACATGGTCGCGGTGCACTCGGACTCCGCCGGAGGTCACGGGCACGCGCACATCCTCGTCATCAACCACGACAACCTCACCGGTAAGAGCCTCCAGCGGTACACGTCGTGGAAGCACGGACTGCGCCAGCTGAACGACGAGCTGATGGCAGATGAGGGCCTGCGGGTGCTCCCCGATCCCGAGGAGCCGAAGCCCGGCTGGGAGCTGCGCCGCGAGGTATTCGCTCCGGGCGGGTTCGAGCAGGTCCTCGGTGACAAGGTCTACGACGCACTGACCGACTCACGCTCGTCGAATCGTGAGGCGTTCGAGCGCGTCCTCGCCGAGCACAAGGTCACGCTCGCGGTGACGAACCGCGACGGCTGGAGCTACAAGATGCGCCGGGACGACAACGGGAAGCTCGGAAGGAAGAAGGCCTCGGCGCTGACACCCGAGTTCACCGCCGAAGGTGTGCAAGAGATTTTCGACTACCACCAGCAGAAGGAGCAGGCTCATGGGGGCGTTGGACAGGGTCAAGCAGGCCGACGAGCAGCAGCGGACTACGGAGATGCTGGAGACCTTGATCTCGCAGCGCGACGCCGACAGGCAGCAAATCGCGAATCTGACGAAGACCGTCGCCGACCTGACCGGGTACGTGAAGATCATGGACGAGGAGCAGGCGACGCGACTGGATCGTCTGTCGACCTCGCAGCAGCACGAGCTGCCCTCCACGCTGCCGCTCGACGCCGAGTCGAAGAACAGGCTGAACGAGATCGAGAAGACAATCGAAATCATCGCGCAGCAGCTCGGCAGCAGCGAGGTCGTGAAACTGCCCGACGGGTCCTCGGTGACCAGGGCGGACCTGGCCGCGCACTCGATGACGAGGAAGATCAGCGAGGAGCTGAAGACGACGGCCTCGGCCTCGGCTGACCTCGCCGACGCCGTGCGCAAGCGCGGCAACGTCCGTATCGACACGGACAAGCTCACCGAACACGCCGTGAAGGTACTCGATGACCGGCTTGCGAAGGCCGTCGAAGCTCCCATCCAGAGGGTCGAGAAGACCGTCGCGGGGCTCGAAGGGCGTGTGAGCAAGCTCGGTACCGAGAAGCTCGCCGAGGTGACCGGCCGTGCCCACGAAGTGGTCAGCGCTGCTGGGCGGGCCGAGCGCCGGGTCGAGCAGCTCTCGGCGAAGGTCACCTGGGCGACGGTCGGGCGAATGTGCCTTGCACTCATCCCGTTCACCGTCGCGTTCATCATGCTCACGGGGATGGTCGGTGGGATCACGCAGATGCTCGGCCTCGGACCGCTGCTCGGATGGGCCTGGCACTCGTTCGCCGCCGCGAGCGTCTGGTGGACGAAGGGGCTCATTGCCCTCGCCGCCCTCGGCGGATGCGCTCTGTTCGGCTGGTTGCTCTGGTGGCTCGGCAAGAAGCTGTACGAGAGCTATCGAGGCTGGTAGTCGACGAAAAGTGAGTGCCCCGCAGCCGAAGCTACGGGGCACTCTGCTATCAGTCCAAGTCGGGGTCATCACCGAACAGCTCGGCATCGGTGTCGTAGTACCCGAGGAGGTCCCGCTGCTGATGGATCAGCTCGACGGTGGCCTTGTGCAAGGCGAGCAGGTCATGGAGATGGGCCTCCTCATCGCTCATCTCGGGGTCGCCGACCCACCAGCGAAACGACTCGGCGTGGCTGTAGGCGTTGGACTCCGCGCTCATGATCGCCCCCTCACAGGTCCCGGAAGATGAACACGGAGATCGCGTCGGCTCGGACGACCGTGTAGTCGTATTCGAGGTCGCGTGTCCAGGCATCCCAGTTGAAATAGCGCACAAGCTCTTCCGGCGCGTCTTCAGGGGTGACGCCGATCTCCTCGGCGAGGGTCTCGGCGTAGTCCCGGAAGCTGCCCCACGTACCGCAGAAGCGCTCCTCAAAATCGCTGACCGACGGAAGTTCTCCGGTGCCCTCGGCGACGTAGCTACCGGAGACCACCCAAGCGCGTAGAGCCTCGCGCTGGTGCTCGGGGACCGCGAGGAGGACACGAGCCCACTCGGCAGCCTCAGAGGGGCTCACCTCGCCCGAGACGGGAATGTTCTCGTGGTCCATGACCCACAGCTCCTCACAGCCGCTACGGACGCGGTGAGCACCGCCGTGGACGTCGGCAAGGGTGACTTCGTCGGCGTTCTCGGCGTCGAACCACTCGCCGACGAGGCGTCCTGAGTTGTGGCAGTGCAGGCAGCCGATCCAGGCTCGGGGTGTGGTGTCTGCGTTCGTTCGGGTGGTCATGGCGGGCCTCCTCCGTGGTCGAGGAGAGCGGCGGGCGCGACAGGCAGTCGTGCTCGGTGAATCGACGCGCTTACGCCACGTCGCCGCTCTCAAGAGGTCTCCCGGCCACGCTCCGCGTGGCTAGCCAATCGGGAGGGCTACCTCCAGTCGACGACGACCGACTCGGTCCTGAACCCCTTGCGCCCGCGTGGCTGCGGCAGGAGGGTGACGGTGGCAAGGGTGTCGATGGTCTGGCGACGGAGGTCGAGCGAGGCCTCCCGGAACGCCGTGGCGGGGTCCTCGACGCCCAGGATCGGCGACAGTGCACCCGCACGCCCCTGCATGAGCCTCTCGGCCTCCAGCTCCTGGATACGAGCTTCTGCGGCGTCCCGAACGCGCTTGAGGTCACGTGCCTCAATGATCTCGGCATCGTAGTCGGCCTCGGCTCGCAGAATGCGCGCCCTTTGATCGCTGATCGCCGCGTCGAGGCCTGCTGCGTGCGGCCCGCCGTCCGCGACCTCGACCATCGCCCTCGCGTCCTTGCGTGCAAGACGCTTGGCGACGACACTCGTGACGAAATCGTCGATGGCGGCGCCCGAGCGAACGATGTGGCCCGCGCACTTGTACCCGCGCGGTGCCCCGGTCACCTTCCGCCCGCACATCTGCCCGGTCTCCTCGTCGACATAGCCGCACCGGTAGAGCCCGCTGCCGAGGTGCTTGCGCTTGGTCGAGCCAGAGGTGTTCGTGACCCGCTCCGTGTCGTCGAGGACGTGCTGAGCCTTCCACCAGGCCTCGTCGTCGACGATCGGCTCCCACTGCCCTCGGATCGGCTCTCCGGCATCGTCGCGGAGGATCTGCGCCTTCCACATCCGGCGGCGCTTCCCGTCCGCCTGAGCGAACTTCGGTGTGTACGTGCTCAGCGCGGCGTAGCGCGGATTCCGCAAGATGCCGAGCACCGTCGAGGGCGGCCACGGACCGTCCTCGACGATGGGCCGGGGTTCGAGGCCCTGCTCCTCGCGGGCGGCGGCGCGCTCGACGCTCACGGTGTGCGTGTGCTTGGGAAGGGGCGAGAGCCCTTCAACCTCCTCGGTACCGCTGAGCGCCCGAGCAAGCGAGCGCAGTGACTCAGGTTGCTCGATCCTCGTGAACAGGTCGTAGATCGCCTTCACGGCCTCGGCTTCGTGGGAAATCACCTCGCCATCGACGGCATAGCCGAGCGGACGCATGCCCTTCGGAGCACGCCCCTGCATGGCGCGCTGCCTCTGCGCGGCGGACTGACGGGCGCTCTTGCGCTCCATCTCGGCTCGTGCCACGGCGGCCTTGATGCGGGCGTACATGCGGCCGCCATCAGTGGAAAGATCCGCGTCGCCGTTGGCAGTGACGAGGGCGAGGCCGCGCAGCTCAGCGGCATCGATCCAGTCCTCCAGCTGCCGGGGCTGCCTGGTGAGCCTATCGAGGTCGTAACAGATGATCGCGTCGAACCGTCCGAGCAGGTAGTCGGCGACCATACGGTCGTAGTCCGGGCGGATCGCGCTCCGGTCGGTGGCGCTCCTCGACTGGTCGACGTAGGTCTCGACGACCTCCCAGCGCCGGAACCGTGCAAGGTTCTCGCAGTCCTCACGCTGGCGATCGATGGCGAGCCCGTCCATCTCGCGATCCTGCGAAATGCGGAGGTAGATGGCAGCCTTGCGTGGTGCAGTGGAGCGCTCGTTCATGACTCAAGGCTACCGTTAGACATAAGCGCTGTACATCACTATGGGTGTCTCACTCTTACCTCATGACCATAGTTGTGTCCCAGCGGGGTCACTGGCTGGCATAACGTACCGACGAGCCCTAGTCGATCTGTCAGCGCTGTTCCGTTTGTCCAAATCTCGGCGAGAAGTGTACCTGCGTGTTGCGTTGCAACCACCGCGGAGAACGCAAGCCCGGCACGAGTCCAGGCCAGACTTCAGCGCTTCTTTCTAGCCTTCCTGGCATTGTGTTCGTTGTACTCGACGACCGCTGCTTGGATGTCCAATCCGTCGTCCAGTGCTTTCCGCGCGCGCTCCAGGGCTCGATTACTCAGACCCTGCCATGCGATGTTTCCCTTGGAAGTCGTCTTGCACCTGTAGCACGCCGGATCTGATTTGAGACCGAGGTGATGAACCACTGCGTAAGCCTGGTGCCGCGTCAGTCCGAGCTTCTCCCCCAGCTTGCTCAGCTTGAGCGAGTACCGGTCGAAAGTGTCGACCTCGCGGTATGCGGCAGCTTCTTCACCCTCACGCGCTGGTCGAACAGGCACCTCCCCTCGCTTGGGGTCGACCCTGAGGCTGATTTCCTGGACCTGATCCGAAGGACGTGGCGAACCGACGAGCTGCAGGCCAACCACCCCAGGGAATGCCAAGGTCCAGTCGGAGCTCTCTTTCAGCTCCCGCAAAGCGCGATTGATCTCCGCTTCGGTTGGCGGCTCGGTCTCCCCGCGAGCGGCACGGTCGAGGGACATGAGCGGCAACAGGCGCGCCCGCGCCTCGGCGCTGCGCCGCTTGCCGGGACGCAATAGCTCTGCGATTTGCTCGACCTCCTTGCCGACCACGAGGCCGACGTCGGTGGGCGGGGTGGCCGATACAGGGAGCACTCGCCCGGGCATCACGTCGGTGAGGTCCTGACCGGTGAGTCCGAGCAGCACCTTGCGGAAGATTGTCACAGCCGACCGCAAGTGCAGCCACAGCACGTCATCGCTCATCACAATGACGTCGTGGGTCGCCGTGTCCCGATCATTCTTAAGAGCGAGCAGCACGACTCGGTCCCCCTCGTCGATGATGCCCAACGACGTCTCCGCGACGGTGACGCACTTGCCGAGGTCGAAGGAACGGTCGCTTCCGGAGAACTTGACTTTCTTGCGCTGCTCATAGATCGCCGCCTTCAGCAGCATCTCGAAGGCGTGGGCGGCCATCATGACCGTCGCGTGCTCACGCCCTGTCGGACTCGGCCGATTGAATAGCTCGATGGCGAGGGTCAGCGACTCGACGGCGGTCTCGACGTACTGCTTCGTTTTTCGCGCGACCATGTGCAGGGAACCTACTCACTCCGCCAGCACTTGCTTGATCAGGTCGGCGATGTCGTCGCGCTGGACCTGATCTCGGAACGTGACCTTGATGTCATCGGTACTCATGAGCTCGAAGAACCGCTTCGCGGCCTCCATCTTGAGCTTCTCGCTACCACGGAGGTCAGAGCGCTTCTTGACGTCCTTGGTCTCGATGATGAAGTTCAGGGACAGCCCGCCGTCCTCCCGCTTGAGGACATACATGAAGTCAGGGCTCGTGGTGCCACCAAAGTACAGGGGCACGCGGATCGACCGACGCGGGATCTTTCCGAAGACGATCACCTCGTCGAGCGAGGAGTCACGAATGGTTTCGCGCTCCTTGTCGGAGTCGTAGACGATGGTGTCGTACAGGAATGTTTCGGGCACCTTCGCGTTGTCGTCGCGATGCACGCCGACGTTCCCCTGCGTGATGTTCTTCAGTGGGACGCCGTCGGCATCGGTGAGTTCGGTGCCGAGCACGAGGCCATCGATCTTCTCGTAGGAGAAGCGCTCGAAGTAGTGCTGCTCCATCCACTCTTCGAACCGCGCGACGAACTCCTGCAGTGTCGTCTTGTTGAAGAAGTCGGCCGGCAGCTTCGCCTTCGAGTCATGCCGCACGAGGCCCGCGTGGATGCGTTCGATGGGCAGCGCCGTCTGGGCATGGGCGCGCTTCAGCCACTCGCCGTACGGCACCGTCTCTGTTGCGTTGAACCGCGCCTTAACCTCCGTGCGGACCTTAAGGGACGAGTCTTCATCTTTCATGATGACGTCCTGAGCGAACCGTCCGAACGTCTGCTTGTAGACGCCTATGCCCAGCACCGAATCGATGCACTCGTCGATCTCGTCCGGGGCCAACTCGTCCAGAGAGAGGTAGTACTTGGCGTTTAGGGTCTCCCAGAGATCCTTGAGCTCGGCGTAGCGCTCAGGGCGGATGCCGACCTTCACCTTCTGCTTCTTCGGCAGGACCTTGTCGGGCTTGAGCCCACCCTTGTTGAACGCTGGGTAGGCAGCGAACAGCTCGTCTTCGCGTCCCGGGACGACGTTCTTGTCCGGGTCGACGAGGCCCTGCTGCAGGAGTTCGATGAAGAGCTCCGTCACGGACTTACCGAGTTCGTCAGCGACCTGCGCGAGCAGATCCTTCACTTCCGCACGGCCGGTCGCCGCGTCGGAGTTGATCTCGTTGACGAGCGAGGCCGCGAACTCCTCCTCGGTGTAGTCGATGAGGTAGGTGAGGTAAAACTGCTCGCCCGCGAGGCGGGTTCCTCGTGAGTCGACGGGGAGCCGGAGTCCGCGACCGACCTCCTGGAGCTTCGAGATGTCCGAGCCGGATGACCGAAGCTTCACGATCTGGAACACGTTGGGGTTGTCCCACCCCTCGCGCAGCGTCCACTTCGAGAACAGGAAGCGACGCGTGTTCGGCTCGCCGTTCGGGGTCTGGAAGGAGAGCATCGCCTCCTTGTTGCGGAGGATGTCGTCTACCTCGCGCTGGATGGCCTCATCGGAGGTCGAGTTGTCGGCAGAGAAGTACCCGCCATTCGTGGCCTCGACGTCGGCGAGGGAGGCCCTCAGGTATGCGACGTAATCCTTTGCGACAAGCGATGCGTCATCCTTACGGCTCTCGATCTCCCGCTTGAGCCGTGCAATGAGGAGTTCTTCGAAGCGCTGTCTGAGATGGCCCTTCGATCCGTCTTCGCCGCGATAGGAAGCGATCGAGTCGATGAAGAAGAGAGTGAGGGTCTTCACCTTCGAGGAGCGACGGAAGTTCTCCCACTCAGTCTCGAAGTGGTTGTCGAGCGCCTGCCGCATCATCAGGGCCTGGTATGTGTCGGAGTACACCTTCGCGGAGAGGATGTCCCCTACGGCCAGCGCCTGGCTGTTCGACAGCGTGACGCCGGACTTGATCGCAGGATTGTCCGTCTTGCCGATGCCCTCGATCGTGATGCCGGAGAACGCACCGTCAGCGAGACCGAGCGACTCGCCAGCGTCGAACGTGTACGACCTCCCGGTGGAGACGTCTTGGAGCGTCGCCTGCTTCGGCTTGCGCGCCGAGAGACCTGTGAGCTTGAGGCGCGTCGTGTCCTTGGTGGCGTCGTCCGGGTACTGGACCTGGACTCCCTTGACGAGCTGATCATTGAACGACTCGACGGCACCGAGGTTAAAGACGAGGTTGTTGTAGTCGGTCTTGCTCGTCTTCGCGAGCTCCGGGAAGGTCGCTCCGAACCGGAAGACTGCCTGCGGCTGGATCTCGTCGACGAGCGCCTGGTACGCCTTGTTGTCGCGCCGGAACCGGTGCGGCTCATCGATGATGACAATCGGTCGTGTCTCTCGCAGCGCCTCGTAGGGGACGCTGGCGGTGCCCATGACGGTTTGGTCGTAGTCCGCTGCCATCGTCTTCTTCGACAGGAGCATCCCGTCGGTCATGAGGAGAGCGGATATACGTCCAGGAGCGAGCCGTGAGCTCTGAGCAAAACTCACGATGGATTTGGGCATCATCTTGCGACCCCTGGACCGCTTCTGCGCGTCGAGCACGTCCAGACGTAGGTCCATCTGCTGGCCGTAGGCGTCGTCGAAGTACCTGCGAGCGTAATCCGACTGGATGAACGCCTTCGCGCCTTCCTTGATCGGCGTCGACGGCACGAGGACGATGAACTTCGTGAACCTGTAGAGCCTGTTTAGCTCGTACATGAGCTGCGTGTAGACCAGGGTCTTCCCGGTTCCGGTCTCCATCTTGGCGTCGACGCCGAGCACACCGTCGTCAACGCGGCTCCGCCAGGCCTTCGGGATCGCCGCGATGCCGTCGCCGACCCCAGACTGGATCTCCGCGATGTTCTCGCGGATCTGCGGGTCGGCCGGGTCGAAACCGACGTTGGCCTCGAGCGGCGTGCTCGTGTCGAGTTCGACGCCCTTGAAGACGTGGGTCAGCGCCGTCAGGGCACGCTGCTGGTGCTCCAGCGTCTGAAGTCGGATCTGCATCGGTCAGTACCGCTCGATCACGGTGACGGTCTGCCCCGACCGGAGCGATCGCAGGTTCTGCTTCAGCTCGTGCATGACCGAGAACGACACCGAGTAGCCGAAAATGACGAGTCGCTTGAGGTCGAGCTCACCGGCCTCGAGCTTCGCCACGAGAGCCATCGCATCCGCGCTCGACAGCCCGGGCTCGATGACGTACCCAGTGTCGTCGCACACCTGGAGCTCGTACTCGTCGAGCTCGACACAGGTGACCTCAGCAGTCAGACCGAAGCCGTCTTCGACCAGCCACGTCGCGAGTGCCACCTGGGCACCGGGCGTGCCGTCGAAAGCGAACTTCGACACGAAGTCATCTAGGAGCAGGGTCTCCTCGTTCGGATCGAACGACTGCATCTCGTCGAGAGTCTTGACACTCGGTTCCTGCAGACGGAAGAGCTTGAAACCTGTATCGATGGCAGCACCAGTCTCGTTCTTGACTTTGATCGCAGCCTTCGTGATTCTTGCTCGCCCGATTTCATCAATGGTGCGGTAGCCGGCGGCATAGGCCGCATCCCCACTGTCAATCACGTCAGGAATCTGCACCATGATGAACTTCCGCGAACCATCATCGAAGGCGTTCGCGCGCATGACCGCCTCAGCGGTTGTACCTGACCCTGAAAAGAAGTCCATGACTATATCCTGGGGCCCCGCCCCAAGTTGTACGACCTCTTCGAGAAGTGGTGTGGGCTTCGGATAGCTTGCGATATCACCCGCAAGAAGTTCCTTGACCTCCTGCGTCCCTACCTGTTGATTGAAGCCCTTATCATCCCAGATTGTGAAGGACTTCTTTGTTCGCTCAATCAGACCGTCCCGATTGAGGTAGTCCTTCACCGAGATGTCATACTCGCCGCGTCGAGCAACGAACTTCGCGACGAGACGATCTGTCTCAGCGAGGCATTTGACCTTCCCCCACATCCAGCGGCCATCCCGGCCATCGGACTTACGGGGTAGCACTTCATGCCACCCCGCCTGCTCCGCCAACGAGATCTCCTCAGATTCAGGATTCACGTAGATCGGAAAAAACATGTCCGGACGATCCTCACGCAACGAGGCTACGCCGCGTTGACGAAGACCTAGGAGACGATAGTTTCCGTTCTCATCCTCAAACTTGTATTCATCGCGTTGCGCCTGGGTGAGCCGCTTTCCCCCGATACCTGCAGTCGCAGCAGCCTTTGAGTAGATCAGGATGTAGTCATGGACAGGAGCAATAGATGTATTTGACTGTCGGCCACGCGGGTTATTCTTGACAGCCACTGTTGCGACGAACCCCTGCTCGCCGAAGACCTCGTCGCACAACGCCTTGAGGTTGGCCTGCTCGTTGTCATCGATACTGACGAAGATGACGCCGTCATCGGTGAGGAGTTCCTTCGCAAGATCAAGGCGTGGGTACATAAACGTGAGCCACGCTGAGTGCGAAGACTTACCCTGGAGCGCTATCACGCGCTGGGCTTCGTCCTCGTCAAGACCCACCTTCTCGACCAAGTCCTTCGCCGTGAAGCCGAAGTCGTCAACATAGACGAAGCCGTCAGAGCCGGTGTTGTACGGAGGATCGATGTAGATGCACTTGACCTTGCCGGCGTACGAACCCAGCAGATGCTTGAGTGCATCCAGGTTGTCCCCGACGATGTAGAGGTTCTCCGACCCGGCGTTCGTCGCCTCGGCGTTGTGCTCGACGTCAGGAACCACGACCGTCTCGGTCCGCGTCGATGTCAGATACTTGGCGTACGACTTCCCCAGGAACTTGAGCTCGTAGCCTTCGCGCGTCATCGACACGTCGGCCGAGCTCAGCGCCTCCTGAAGGCGGTCGAGCCTGAAGTCGCCGTCCTTGTCGAAGTACCCTGGCAAGGCCGCACGGAGACGCGTCAGCTCGAAGTCGTTCGGCCTCGCGGCCTCGTTCGCCTCGTGCGCATCCCTGATCACTTCTTACCCCCAGATGTAAGACCTGTCCTAAACTCCACCACGTCGCCGTCCTGCATGACGTAGTCCTTGCCCTCCAGGCGCGCCTTGCCGGCCTCGCGGGCGGCCTTGACTGAGCCCAGGTCGACGAGGTCCTGGTAGCTGATCACCTCGGCCTTGATGAAGCCCTTCTGGAAGTCGGTGTGGATCACGCCGGCGGCCTCGGGGGCTGTGGCGCCCTTGGGGATGGTCCAGGCGCGGCACTCCTTGGGGCCTGCGGTCAGGTAGCTCTGCAGGCCGAGGGTGTCGTAGCCGACGCGGGCCAGCACATCCAGGCCGGGTTCGGTGACGCCGGCCTCCTCCAGGAATTCGCGGGCCTCGTCCTCTTCCATCTCGGTCAGCTCGGCCTCGAACTTGGCGTCCAGGAAGATGGCCTCGGCGGGGGCGACGACGGC
Source organism: Luteococcus japonicus (assembly GCF_003752415.1). Lineage (NCBI taxonomy): Bacteria > Bacillati > Actinomycetota > Actinomycetes > Propionibacteriales > Propionibacteriaceae > Luteococcus > Luteococcus japonicus. The sequence goes on from NZ_RKHG01000001.1 coordinate 1,311,531, forward strand.
CCGCATCTTCTCCTTGAGCTCGTCATTGGCCAGTTCGTCCTGGTCGCAGTTGAAGACGTAGATGAAGGGCTTGGCCGTAAGCAGCATCAGTTCGCGCAGCTCTTCGGTGTCCATGCCGGAGGCGAAGATGGTCTGCCCGGAGTTGAGGACTTCCTGTGCCTTGAGCATCGCCTCCAGCTTGGGGCGCGTCTCCTTCTTGATCCGCGCCTCCTTCTCCACTCGCGGCACGGCCTTCTCCAGCGTCTGGAGGTCCGCGAGGATCAGCTCGGTGGTGACGGTGTCGATGTCATTGGCGGGGTTGACCCGGCCGTCGACGTGGGTGACGTCCTCGTCGACGAAGACGCGGGTCACCTGGCAGATGGCGTCGGCCTCGCGGATGTTGGCGAGGAAGGCATTGCCCATGCCCTCGCCCTGCGAGGCACCCTTCACGATGCCGGCGATGTCCACGAAGCTCACGGTGGCAGGCAGAAGCGCCTTGGAACCGTAGATCTTGGCCAGCTCGGCCAGGCGCGGCTCGGGCACACCCACCACGCCGACATTGGGCTCGATCGTGGCGAACGGGTAGTTCGCAGCGAGCACATTGTTGCGGGTCAGCGCGTTGAACAGCGTTGACTTGCCCGCATTGGGGAGACCGACGATTCCGATGGTGAGTGCCACGTCGCACAAGCCTAGTTGGTCGGATGCCCGGGGCACGAACCGGCTGGCTGCACCCGTCAGCAGGCTCAGCCCCGCAATTGCGCGTCCACAAGGCCGTTCACCACGCGTTCACCTTCTGGGCGGAGGGTGCCCCGGCTTTCACAAAAGTTAAATGGTCCATCTATTCTGATTGACGTCCTAAAGAATCTCGGGGGAGATCATGAACGAACATCCTGAACCCAGGCGCGCCCTGCCTGACGAGGGTCCACATCTGCGCAAGCCTCTGTTGGCACTCGGTGCCGGCCTCGCCGTCGCCGCCGTCGCCGGTGGCACCTTCTTGGCACTGCAGTCCGCGACGAAGCAGCCGGCAATGCCCCGGAGCGGGGATGCCCCAAGACGGCGACCCTGCTGGTCGATCCCGCGTGGGTGGACTCCGTATCGGAGGCCGCCGACGCGTGGGGCCGTTCGACGGACGACGACGGATGCCATCCCGTCGAGGTGACGCCGCAGCTGTCGGCCATCGTCGCCCGCGACGGCTTCGGTAGTGCCGACGGTTGGATCCCGGAAGACCTCAGCGTGCAGCAGGGCGCCACGGATGCCGGCCTGCGTCAGGTGAAGGCCACCACCCTGGGCACCTCTCCCCTCGTCCTGGTGAACACGCCCGAGGCGGGCGAGGCCCTCAAGGGCGGCCTGCAGGGTGAGACGCTGCGCCGAATGGTCACGCTCGACGAGACGTGGGCCAACCATGGTCACAAGGAGTGGGGCCGGTTCAAGCTGGTGCTGCCCAATCCGGACATCACCGCCTCGGGTGCCGCCGCCTTCGCCAGTCTGATGGGTCAGGCGGGCCGCGGCACGACGCCACCCACCAATCCCGTCACGGCCCCCCGGACCAGCGCAACATGGCCAAGGTGGAGCAGCGCATCGTGGCCCGCACCGAGCTGACCGACGTCCTCAACTCACTGGCCAGCGATCCCGCCGACGAGAACGGCCGAACCCCGGCGGGGCCCCGGACGGGGGTCACCACGCTGACTCTGGCGCTTCGCTCGGGTGGTCTGCAGGCCAGCTATCTGGACACCCGCACGGGCCTGACGATGGCCCTGGCCAATGCGACGGGTCATGACACGTTGAAGTCCTTCGCCACCTGGCTGGGTACAGGCGAGGGCAGCAGGGCCCTTGCGATGGGCGGTGTCACCACCCGGAGTGCGGCCCCTGCCCAGGATCGCGTCGCCGCGCTGGGTCTGCCGGTCAAGGCGCCCACCGTCGTCCCTTTGGCCGGCAAGGACCTGCAGGCGAGTCGGATGGCGCTGCAGGCCTTCTCCAAGCGGACCTCGGCCTTGATGGTGCTGGACACCTCGGGCTCGATGCAGGAGCCGTTGGGGCCCGGTGGCCCCCGTCGGATCGACGCCGTGACACGGCTGGCCCTGGGCAGCTCGGACAGCTGCCCGCCGGGCATGGCCAATGGTCTGATCACCTTCAACTCCAGCAATGACGCCGCCCAGAAGCCCAATGTGCAGACCGTCGTCCCCTTGGAGCGGGACACCACCAAGACGTGGGTGGCCGCCCAGCCCAAGTACCAGCAGGCGTTGATGACGATGCAGACCGGCGGTGGCACTCCCCTGTACGAGGCGATTGCGACGGCGTGGCGGCACAACACCACGAACTTCCAGGCGGGTCTGGACAACCGGATCTTCGTGATCACCGATGGCCGCAATGAGGATGCCAAGGGCAGCTTGAACTGGAAGCAGTTGATGAAGGCGTTGCCCAAGGAGCCGGACCCTGAGCGCCCCATCAAGGTGACCTATGTAGCGCTGGGCCCGGATGCGGACTTCGCTGCGCTGCAGAGGATTGCGCAGGCCACCGGCCAGACCGCGATGCGGGTCAATTCCGTCGACGAGCTGCAGACCAAGATGACCCAGCTGGTGGCCGGCTGATCCTCGGCCTTAGGACTCCCCGGTGGCTCACGCCGGGGTCTGCACGGCAGCTGAAGTCTCTCGGGCCGCGGTGGTTTCCGGCTTCGGGGCCACGCTGGGGGCCGGCTGGGTGGTCTGCGGGGGCGGTGCGCCTCCCGTGGATTCCTGCGGCGGGGCGGGCTGGCTCGCGGGCGGCCTGGTCACGGGGTCGGGCGCCACGGAGCTGGTCTCGGTTTCCGCCGGCCTGGTATTCGCCGGCTGGGTGTCCACCGGCTGGGGGTTCACCGGTTGCCGGTGCACGGGCCGTCGGGTGGAGGGCGCGGTCGCGGGCTGGGTCCAGCGCGGAGCCGTGGAGGTGGCCGTCGGTTCCGATCGGTTGTCCGCCTCGGTGTCCTTGGGCACGTAGCCACCGTTCCCGTTCGTCTCGGCCTCGCGAGTCCAACTCGGGCTGGGTGTCGGGGTCGGTGTCGGGGTCGGCTTGGGAGTGGGCTTCGGGCTCGGGGTGGCCTTCTTGCTGGCGACGGGGCTCTCGCTCGGCGTCGACGCCGGGATGGCGACGATGGGATCGTCGTGGCCGCCGCGGAGCAGCTCCGGGTGGGCTGTCCACAGGTATCCGCCGGTACTCATGGCCACTCCGGCCAATCCCAGCGCCCACGCCTGCCGGCGTCGGGCGGACACGGCCCGGGCGATCGCCAGCACCATCAGCGCAAGTCCGCCGAAGAAGAGCGGGAACCACAGCCCGGCCACCAATCCGGCGATGACGAGATAGGTCGCCAGCAGCGGGATCAGGATCTTGGGGCGCATCAGCCGACGCATGGTCCTCCTTGGTCAGGAAAATCGGGAGATGCACCTGGGTGCATCTCCCGATCTCGTCAGTACGTCAGCGCCACAGGCCCTTGGTGTCGATCACGACGTGATCGGCAAGGCGGGTACGGTCCAGGTTCTTGAAGACTGTGTGGTCCACCAGCAGGACCACGACGTCGGCCTGCTCCAGCGCCTCGTCAAGACCCATCAGGTCCACGCCACGGCCGGCCAGTGACTTGGGCAGCGCATCCACGTGCGGCTCGACGGCAATGACCTTGGCGTCGGTGAGTTCCTTGGCCAGTGTCTGCACGATGGCGATCGACGGGGACTCGCGCAGGTCGTCGATGTCGGCCTTGAAGGCCAGGCCGAGGCAGGCGACGACGGCACCGGGGCGCCCTTCGACGGCCTTGCGCACCTGCTCGACGACCCATGCGGGCTTGCCGTCGTTCACCTCGCGGGCGGTGCGGATCAGTCGGGCTTCCTCGGGGGTGGTGGAGACGATGAACCACGGGTCGACGGCGATGCAGTGTCCGCCGACGCCGGGGCCGGGCTGCAGGATGTTCACCCGGGGGTGCTTGTTGGCCAGTTCGATCAGTTCCCACACGTCGATGCCCAGCTTGTCGCTGATCAGCGAGAGCTCGTTGGCGAAGGCGATGTTCACGTCGCGGAAGGCGTTCTCGGTGAGCTTGGCCATCTCGGCGGTGGTGGCGTCGGTCTGGTGCAGGTCACCATCACCGCCAGCCTGCTGCGTGTACTGGACCCGAGCTTTCGCGTCGAGCTGCCCGCGCTGCGCCGACGTTCCGCATGGGAGCCCGGCCGGGTGCTGCACGTGCTGACGAACCACCTGCCGCAAACACGTTCGGGCTACACACTGCGCTCCAATGCGATCCTTCGCGCCCAGGCAGAGCTTGGCTGGCAGGTGGAGGCGGCCACCCGGATCGGCTATCCGGTGACGGTGGGCCATCTGGGCAATCCGGAGGTGCAGTACGTCGACGGCATTGCAGTGCACCGGCTGATTCCGTGGGTGATGCCCGCGGAGGAGGACGAGCGGCTGGCCGCGTATGCGCGGCTGCTGGACCGCGTCGCCGAGCACCGACGTCCCAGCATCCTGCAGACGCTGCAGCCCCTGATCGGCGTCCCGATCGACCACGTCGCCAAGGTTGACTTCGACGGCTTCAAGAACATGACCGACGCCCTGGGCGGCGTCACGCTGAAGACCGACGAGGGTCAGCAGACGATGAACGGTACGGAGGCCCTCAAGTGGGTACGCGAACGCAAGAGCCTGAGCCAGGGTGACATCAGCCGTGGCCAGCGCCAGATGCAGTTCATCCGCGCCGTGCTGATGAAGGGGCTGAGCAAGGAGACGCTCAGCAACCCCGCCGAGGTTGCCCGCTTCCTCGACGCCGGCACCCAGAACATGGTGGTGGATGATGCCTTGACCACCAACAAGATGCAGTCCATCGCGCTGAGCATGCGCAATGTTGGCAGCAACAGCATCAAGATGAACACGGCCCCGTGGACCGGTGTCGACACCGGCCCCTACGGCATGAGCATCGTCAACATGAGCGAGCCCCAGATGAAGGTGCTGGCCGAGCACCTGTCCAATGACACGATGGGCAGCTACGTGGACAACGTCTCCCCCAAGTCCGGCTTCGGCGGCTGAGACAGTCACTCGGGCCGCTGCAGATGCCCCATGGCGTCTGCAGCGGCCCTTGTCTGTCACTGGACGGACGCATCGCGACGCCTCACCCATATGCGCGAACACCTCGTAGTCTTGTGGAACATCGACGAAGGAGCTCCCATGTCCACACCCAAGAAGGCAGCCGGGGGCGTCGTGGGCGCCTTCCTCGTCGAGCAGGCCGGCCGGATTGCGCAGGACCCAGACGTTCACAAGGCCGTGGCCGAAGCGGCTCGGCCGGCGGCCGCCAGGATGGGTGAGGCCGCCAAGAGCGCCAAGGGCAAGGTGAAACTCCCCCACCGGGCGGATCCCTTCGCCCAGCTGGAGGCCTCCCTCGACGTCGTCGCCCGACTCGTCGAGCAGCACTCCCCCGGTGCAGACCCTGCCGCCACCGCCGAGTGGCGTCGACGGATCACGTCACTGCGCAACGCCATCCCGCTCGCCAAGGCAGACCAGGGCAAGGGCCGCAAGACCAAGCTGAAGGACCTGCAGGCCCGCCAGAAGGCCCTGCTGGACGAGGTCTACACCGCCGTGGTGGAGGCTCAGGCGCCTGCCCAATAGGCCTCAAGCGCACGCTTCAGGAACCACGGATCCTCCACGCCACACAGCTCGCGGGCCGAATGCATGCTCAGCAGCGGGATCCCGACGTCGACGGTGGTGATCCCCAGCCGCGTGGCCGTCAGGGAACCGATCGTCGAACCGCACGGCACCGCGTTGTTGCTGACGAAGGGCTGCGTGGGCACATCGGCCACCTCACAGGCCCGCTTCCACAGCGCTCCCCCCAAACCGTCGGTGGCGTAGCGCTGGTTGGCGTTGATCTTCAACAGCGGGCCCGCATTGAGCTGGGGATGGTTGTTCGGGTCGTGCAGGTGCACGTAGTTCGGGTGCACCGCGTGCCCGGCATCGGCGCTGATGCAGCTGGAACGGGCCATCAGGGCGCGCAGATCCGCACCCTCGACGCCCAGCCCGGCGGCGATCCGCACCAAGACGTCCTCCAGGAAGGGGCCGCAGGCACCAGACCGGCTGTTGCTGCCCACCTCCTCGTGGTCGAAGGCCGCCAGCACCACGACGTCGTCGCCGGGCTCCACGTCCAGGAAGGCCTGCAGGCTGGCGTGAACGCTGGACAGGTTGTCCATCCGTGAGGCGGCGAAGAACTCCTCGTCCGGCCCGAAGACGGCCGGGGCCTCCGTCGGGAAGGCAAACACGTCATGGTGGGCCAGGTCACTGATGTCGACGCGTGCCACCCGGCACAGGTACTCCTCGATGTCCAGCTTCGGATCGAGCGAGTAGAAGGGCATCAGGTGCTGCTGGCGGTCCAGGTGCAGGTTGTCATTGACGCTCCGGTCCAGGTGCGGCGCCAGTTGCGGAATCCGCGCGATGGGCCCGGTGCGGACCAGCGTCACGGTGCCATCGATGGCCACCAGACGCCCCGCCAGGCCCAGCTCACGGTCCAGCCACGAATTGTTCAGCCCACCGCCGTAGACCTCCATGCCCGCCTGCTGCCATCCCGCGGAATGCGTGGTGGGGTTGGGCTTCAGCTTGAAACTGGGGGAATCGGTGTGCGAGCCGACGATCCGGAAGCCGGACTCCGGGCCGTAGGTGTCCGGAACCATCCAGGCCATCAGGGCGCCGTCGCGGATCACGAAGCAACCGCCGCGCACCTCCTGCCACGCCTGCTTCTCGTCCAGCTGGGTGAAGCCGGCCCCCCTCAGTTGCTCCGCCATCGCCGCCACCGCGTGATAGCTGGTGGGCGAGGCGGTGATGAAGTCGGCGAAGGTACCGATGAAGTCGAGGGCAGCGTCACTGGGCATGTGTCCAGTATTTCAGGATGAACCAGGACTCTGCTACGGCAGACAGGGACCGTGTCGGAGGCCAAACATGCAGCCCAACATGAGCGGAGGACCAAACCCCCAGACCTCCACCCAGCAGCGCGGGAGCGCTGCAAGACTGGGGTCATGACCCGCCTGCTCGACCTGTCCGGAGACCAGCTGACCAGCCTGCGCGGCCGGTCCCTCGTCGAATCCATCCACGCGTGTGAGGGACGCGTCGTCGCCGCCGAGGTGATCGGGCTGATGATGCCGCTGTTGCACGAGGTCACCAACGCGGAACTGGTGGCCGCCATGGGTGCGGACCTGGTGATCCTCAACCTCTTCGACGTCGACGAGCCCTTCGTGCGTGGTCTTCCGGCCTGCCCACCGGACGAGGTGGTTCGGACACTGCAGCGGCTCACCGGCCGCGTGATCGGCATCAATCTGGAACCCGTGGGGGTTCCCGCGGGACGGCTGGCCACGTCGGACAATGCCCGACGGGCGGCCGAAATGGGCGTGCAGTTCATCGTGGTCACCGCGAACCCGTCGACGGGTGCCGACAATGCCTCCATCCAGTCCGCGATCCGCGCGGTGAGCCAGGCCGTGGGCGACGACGTGATGGTGGTGGGAGGCCGGATGCACGGATCGGGTGCACTGCAGGAGCAAGGCAGCCGGATCGTGGGGCCGGAGGACGTGCACGGCTTCGTGGAGGCCGGTGCGGACGTCGTGTTGCTCCCAGCCCCAGGAACGGTGCCCGGGATCACCGCTGACCATGTGCATGGACTGGTGGAGGTGGCCCATGACCTGGGTGCGCTGGTGCTGACCAGTATTGGCACCAGCCAGGAGGGTGCCGATGCCCAGACCATCCGCGCCATCGCCCTGGCCTGCAAGCAGGCGGGGGCCGACATCCACCATCTGGGCGACGGTGGCTATTCGGGCATCGCGGAGCCGCGGAACATCCACGACTACTCCATCGCCATCCGCGGTGTCCGGCACACGTGGCGACGGATGGCGGCCTCCATCAACCGCTGATGCCGGGGCGCCTGGGGAAAATTGTCAGAGGCGTCGTGCAGAGTGGTGGGCATGGAAACCACTGCCGTCATCATGCTGCTGGCCGGGTTGGTGCTGGGTCTGCTCGTGGGCGCCTTCGCCGCCCTCCAGGTGGCCCGCGCCAAGACGTCCGCGCTCGAGTCCGCGGGCCAGGCCGCGCTGGCCGAGGCCCGCACCGAGGCCGCCAGCGCCCGCGCCGAGGTGGCCAATGTGCGTGCCGACGCCTCCAAGGCGTGGAACCAGATGTCGGAGGTCCGTGCAGACCTGGAACGCGCCAAGGCGGAGACCGAGCGTGCCCGCACCGACGCGGCCCTGGTCCGCGCCGAGGTGAGCGATGCCGAGACCCAGGTGGCGCAGGCCAATGCCCTCACCGCCCAAGCGCTGAGTGAGAAGGCCGACGTGCAGGCCCGGCTGACCGGCATGACGGCGGAACGCGACGCCGCCGTTCGTCGCGCCGAGGAACTGGCGGCAGACCGTGAATCCATCGAGAACCGCTTCAAAGTGCTCTCCCACGAGACGCTGGAGAAGCAGGGCAAGCAGGCCGACGTGGTCGCCGAGGCGCGGCTGAAGGCCACCGCTGACCTGATGACACCGGTTGCGGAGAGCCTCAAGCTGATGAACGACCGCATCAACCAGGTGGAGCGCGAGCGTGCCAGCGCCACGGCAGAGATGCGCGAGCAGATCAACAGCGTCCTGGTGACCAGCGAGAACCTGCGCCGGGAGACCAACTCGCTGGTCAGCGCCCTGCGCAAGCCGCAGGTTCGCGGCACGTGGGGCGAGACCCAACTCAAGCGCGTCGCCGAGCTGGCTGGCATGGTGGAACGCTGCGACTTCGACCTGCAGACCTCCACCACCACCGAGGACGGCACACTGCGCCCGGACATGAAGGTGAACCTGGCCGACGGCAAGTGCCTCTTCGTCGACTCCAAGGTGCCGCTGAGCGCCTTCCTCGACGCCTACGAGGCCGCCGATGATTCCCTGCGCGACGCCCACCTGGCCACCTTCGCCCGGCACGTGCGCACCCACATCGACCAGCTGTCCAGCAAGCAGTACTGGAAGCTGGAGAAGAACACCCCGGAGTTCACCATCCTGTTCATGCCCAGCGAGGCCTTCCTGCAGGCAGCCCACGAACAGATGCCGGACCTGCACGAATACGCCGCCCGCAAGAACATCACCCTGGCAACCCCCAGCATCCTGATCCCGCTGCTGCGTGCCGTCGCCCACGGCTGGCAGCAGGCTGCCCTGGCCGAGTCGGCCGCCCAGGTGGCCGAGCTGGGCCGGGAACTCTACGAGCGCCTGGGCACCATGGGCGAGCATCTGGACCGGGTGGGCAAGGGCCTGACCAGCGCCGTCGGCGCCTACAACAAGGCGGTCGGTTCGCTGGAGTCCCGCGTCATGGTCACCGCCCGCAAGTTCAAGGACCTGCAGGTCACCTCGAAGCCCCTGACCTCTCCGAAGGCCGTCGAGACCAATCCCAAGCCGCTCACCGCCGCCGAGCTGACCGCCGGCCCGGAGCCGGAATCCCCTCGACAAGCTCGGGGAACGGAGATGGAGACGCCGGCCGAGCCCACCCTCACGCCGGCCGAGCCTGTCGAGGCCCCTGAGCTGCCCGAGCGCGCCCACCTCACCCGCCAACAGCCCACACTTGACGACCTGGTGGAAGACCAGTCCAGCGTCCTGCCGCTGGACGCGCGACGTCGCACTTCCTGAGCAAGGCAATAATGGGGCTGGTGAGCTCCCTTGCCGAACTGTCCGTCCTTGTTGATGACGCCGCCACCCGCCTCTACGGGGTGGCCAACCGCACCCCGCTGCAGCGCAACGCCCGGCTCAGCGAAGCCACCGGTGCCGAGGTCTGGCTCAAGCGCGAAGACCTGCAACCGGTCCGCTCCTACAAGCTGCGCGGTGCCTACAACCTGATCAGCACCCTGTCAGATGCGGAACGCCAAGCCGGCGTCGTGTGCGCCTCCGCCGGCAACCACGGTCAGGGCGTGGCATGGAGCTGCGCCAAGCTGGGCATCGAGGGCAAGATCTTCGTACCCTCCACCACCCCCCGCCAGAAGCGGGACCGGATGATCGCCCTGGGCGGCGAATGGGTGGAGCTGGTGGTCACCGGCGACACCTACGACGAGGCCGCCGCAGCCGCCAAGACCGTCTGCCAGGAGACCGGAGCCACCATGGTCCCCGCCTTCGACGACGTCCGCACCGCCGCCGGACAGGGCACCGTGGCCCGGGAGATCGTCGAGCAGCTCGGCCACACCCCGGACGTGCTCGTCGCCCCCGTGGGCGGTGGCGGCATGCTCGCCGGTTGCGCCGCCTGGTTGTCCAACCGCCCCGGAACCCACATCATCGGCGTCGAACCCGCCGGGGCCGCGTGCATGGCGGCAGCCGTCGAAGCCGGTGAGCCGGTCACCCTGAGCGGGATCGAGACCTTCTGCGACGGAGCAGCCGTGGCACGTGCCGGTGAGGTCACCTTCCCGCTGGTGCGCGACGCCGGGGTGGAGCTGGTCACCTCACCCGAGGGCGAGATCTGCACCGAGATGCTCGCCATGTACCAGACCGACGGCATCATCGCCGAGCCAGCCGGAGCCCTGGCCGCCTCCGCGCTGCGCTCCGCCAACGGCCAGGCTCCCGTCCAGGTCAAGCCCGGTCAGAGCGTCGTGGTGATCGTCAGCGGCGGCAACAACGACGTCTCCCGCTATGCCGAGATCGTTGAACGCTCCCTGATCCAGGAGGGCCGCAAGCACTACCTGCTGGTCAACTTCCCGCAGGAGCCGGGCGCGCTGCGTCGCTTCCTGGACGAGGTACTGGGCAGCGACGACGACATCACCTACTTCGAGTACGTGAAGCGCTCCAACCGGGAGATCGGCCCGGCCCTTGTGGGCATCGAGCTGGGTGACCCGGCCAGCTACCCGGACCTGATGCAGCGGCTGTCCGCGTCGGGCATCACCACCGAGGTGGTCAGCCCCGACTCTCCCTTCTACCGCTTCTTGATCTGAGCGGGTATCCGGAACACACGACGCCCGAGCTTGTCGAGGCCCCTCGACAAGCTCGGGAAACGAGGTGGCTGCGCCGTCAGTGGCGAGCGGCGTGCTTCGGGAGGTCCTTGCGCAGCTCGGGCGGCAGGGCGAAGGTCAGCGACTCCTCGATCAGGCGCTCCTCAACAGCCTTCGGGAATCCCTTGCCCTCCAGGTACTCCAGCACGCCGTCGACGAGCACCTCGGGAACCGAGGCACCGCTGGTGACGCCCACATTGTTGACGCCCTCCAGCCAGGCCTCGTCAATCTCGTCGGCATTGTCCACCCGGTAGGCGGCCTTCGCGCCAGCCTCCAGCGCCACCTCCACCAGACGCACCGAGTTCGACGAGTTCTGCGAGCCGACGACGATCACCAGGTCCGAGTGGGCGGCAATCTGCTTCACGGCCAGCTGACGGTTCTGGGTGGCGTAGCAGATGTCGTCGCTGGGCGGGCTCTCCAGCAGCGGGAACTTGGTCTTGAGCCGGTTGACCGTCTCCATGGTCTCGTCGACGCTCAGCGTGGTCTGGCTGAGCCAGACGATCGGCTTGTCGGTGGGCAGGTCCACGGAGTCGACGTCGTCGGGGGTCTCCACCAACGTCATGTGCTCCGGTGCCTCGCCCATGGTGCCCTCCACCTCTTCGTGGCCGGCGTGGCCAATCAGGACGATGGGCAGGTCCTGCTTGGCGAAGCGCTTGGCCTCGTGGTGCACCTTGGTGACCAGCGGGCAGGTGGCGTCGATGGTCTTGAGCTGGCGCTCGGCAGCCTCCGAGTGCACCATCGGGCTCACGCCATGGGCACTGAAGACGACGGTGGCGCCCTCGGGCACCTCGGTCAGTTCCTCGACGAAGATGGCGCCGCGCTGTTCCAGGGTCTCCACCACGTGCTTGTTGTGCACGATCTGCTTGCGCACGTAGACCGGGGCGCCGTAGGTGTCCAGCGCCTTCTCGACGGTGATCACGGCGCGGTCAACGCCCGCGCAATAGCCACGGGGAGCTGCGACGACGACGTGCTTGGCGGTTTCGCTCATGCACCCCAGTCTATGGGCCAGCCAACCCCTGGCGCCCGACGCACGTGCAGCACCCCGTCGCCCACGGTGCACGTCGGCGGGCCACCGTCGCCCCAGTTCACCCGTCGCCCCAGTTCACCCACCGCCCCACTCTGCACGTCGGCCATCCGCTGTGCCGCCCCTGCACGGCACGCCCAGTCGGACTCCGACGTGCACCGTCGCCGCCCGCACCCGGCTACGACGTGCACAGCCCGACGCCGACGTGCAGGGTCACCCGTCGCACTTTGCCGGGCGTCCCGCATCAAGTGCTGGCCCACTACCCATCCGTCACGCGGCGTCGGGAATCCCCCGCCGCAGGGCATCCTCAATCCGACGGCACAACACCGTGGGATACCTCACGTCGTGGTCATCCCAACGGATCTCCCGCCAGCCCAGGGCGGCAAGGTCATTGGCTCGTCGCTTCTCCTGCATCACTGCCCCCGACGGGGTCTGCCCCTTGGCCAGCAGGACGCCGTACTTCACCTGGCCGTCGCACTCGCCGTAGAGCATCTCCTCCTCCCAGGCGAAGTCCAGCCGAGCCAGCAGATGGCCGTTCCGGTCGAAGACCTCGCGCTGCAGGACGGGCATGGGCAGGTGGTGCCGCCACATCATCAAGCGACTCCGGGTCTCCAGCGGGCTCTCCGCACGGCCGTCGGCAAAGGCAAGGGCATCCCGGGCCATCTTGATCCCCGGCACCCGCCCGCAACGTCGGATCACCGCCTCGATGGCCGCTCGGCACTCCGTGGACTCCTTCCCCTGCCCGGCAGGATCCCGCAGGGCCGCATCCAGCAGGATCACGGCCGCGTCGAAACCCATGCCCCTCGCAAGGTCCACCACTGTTCGGGCCCTGCTGGTCACCACCAGGCCGTCGACGCACTCGATGTCCTCCGGGGGAAGCCGGACCATTCTGGTGTGCACCACCCCGTTGCGCTGACCTCCACCCTTGCTGCTGCGGGTGCGGATCACCTGCACCCGGGACGGCACGGCATGAGGCAGCTCGATGCCGTGCACCACCGCCGCCGAATGATGGCTGAGCACCGCATCCCTGAGCCCCGGCAGTGTCGCGTCGATCAGCTGCCGGTGCCTCTGCCGTGCATCGGGGGAGGCCGACGCCGCATAGGCACCGCGCCGGTCGCAGGTATTCGGAGGAATGCCCCTCGGCGAGCAGTTCCCGGGTGGTGCGTGTGTCCATGGCGTCATCCCACGCGGCGCCCCACGCCAACACAAGGCCTGCACGACAACGGACAACAATCGGACAACACCTCGTCGCCACTGTGCACGTCGGGCGTCGACTGTGCCGCCCCTGCACGGCCCGCCCAGTCGAACTCCGACGTGCACAGTGCCCGGTCGCTCCCGGCTCCGACGGGCACAGAGCTCGCCCGACGTGCAGCGTTCCAACCCGCGGGCTGCCCAGAACTGTCAGTGGCGCCGTCTACGCTGAAGGACATGGCAATGGAGAGCTCCCCCGAACAGCCGGTGGCACTGGGCCGGGTGGTCCAGGCGGTCAAGGGCTGGGTGGAGCGCTGCGGCGCTGTCTGGGTGGAGGCCCAGGTCATCCAGATCAACCGTCGGGCCGGCTCCTCGACGGTCTTCATGACCATGCGGGACACCCTGGCGCAGACCTCCGCGTCCATCTCCTGCTCGACGGCGGTGCTGGATGCCGCCGGCCCCCTCACCGAGGGCACCACCGTCACCGCGTGGATCAAGCCGACGGTCTGGAGCAAGAACGGGGCCCTGAGCTTCGAGTGCCGTGAGATGCGCATTGCCGGCGAGGGGCGTCTGCTGGCGCAGCTGGAACAGCGCAAACGCCTGCTGCAGGCCGAGGGGCTCTTCGATCCGGCGCGCAAGAAGCGGTTGCCCTTCCTCCCCCGCACCATCGGCCTGGTCACCGGCGCGGGCTCCGCGGCGGAACGCGACGTGCTGACCAACATTGCCCTGCGCTGGCCCGCCGCCCAGATCGAGGTCCGTCACGCCCTGGTCCAGGGGCCAAAGGCCGCCGAGGAAGTGATGGCCCGCCTCGCGGAGCTGGATGCGAACCCGGCAGTGGACGTCATCATCATCGCCCGGGGCGGCGGTTCGCTGGAGGACCTGCTGCCCTTCAGCGACGAGGGGCTGGTGCGCGCCGTCGCCGCCGCCCGTACCCCCGTCGTCACCGCCATCGGTCACGAACCGGACATCCCGATCGTGGACCTGGCAGCAGACCTGCGCGCCTCCACCCCCACCGACGCCGCCAAGCGCGTCGTGCCCGACGCCCGGGAGGAGTCCGAGCGCGTCACCCAGGCGATCGGCCGGATCCGCGGCGCCGTGGTGAACCGGGTCCGCGTGGAGCAGGAGCACCTCGACGCCCTGCGCTCCCGCCCGGTGCTGCGTGATCCGGCGGGCAGTTTCGACATCCACTACGACCGGCTGGAGAACCTGAGGCTGCGGCTCGACCACGCCATCGACCGCTCCCTGACCCAGCACGTCACCAGCCTGCAGCACGACCTGAGCCGGGTCCGGGCGATGAGCCCCAAGGCCACCCTGGAACGCGGCTACGCGGTCCTCGTCGACGGCGAGGGCGGCTCCGTGGCCTCCATCCACGACGTCGACCTGGACGACGACGTGATGGCCTACCTGGCCGACGGCAAGCTCACCCTGGGCGTGCGGGAGATCGATGACCCGACGGGCCAGGCCACCGCGAGCATGGACGACTTCGAATTCGACGAGGAGAACTGATGACCAACCCCACCCCCGAGATGCCCGGCACGTCGCCGGAGATCAGCCCCGAAGGGGCTGCTTCGCAGGCCCCGACCATTGGCTACGAGCAGGCTCGCGAGGAATTGGCCGAGGTGGTCCGTAAGCTGGAGTCCGGTGGCGTACCACTGGCCGACTCGATGGCCCTGTGGGAACGCGGCGAGAAGCTCGCCGCCATCTGCCAGCAGTGGCTGGACGGCGCCAAGGCCAAGATCGACGCTGCGCGCGCCCAGTCTGCCCAGTAGCCGCGCCAGCTCAGGGACAGCCGCACGAGGAGCGGTGCTCGATGTAGCAGTCCAGCCGCAGCGTGCGGGGCGGACGCCCTGGATCGGCAATGCGGTCCAGCGCCATCTTGACCGCCCTGCTGCCGATGGCGTGGAAGGGCTGGGACACAGCGGTGACGCCGAGCTCCATCAGTTCCGACCATTCCAGGTCGTCGAAGCTGACGAAGCCGATGTCACCGGGCGCCCTAACGCCCTCCACCTTGAGTGCTTCCATGAACCCCAGGGTCATGTTGTTGTTGCCGCACAGCACCCCAGCGGGCGGGTTCTTTCGGCGCAACAACTGCAACGCAGCCCGACGGCCACCCTCGACGGTGGAGCGACCGTCGACGATTGGGTCCTCATGCACCGGCAGACCCGCCCGGGCATGCGCGGCCCGGAAGCCGGCCTCGCGTTCGCGGGCACCAACACCAAGGCGTCCACCGGGTGCGCAAGCAGGGTGCGCACCGCCGAGACCTCCTTGACGGGATCCTCCCCCGAGACACCCATCCGCAGGGTCATGCCGGCTCTGGTTGCCTCGGCATCGAGGCCAGCAAGCATCTCCGCAAGGACAAGCATCTCCGCAAAGAAGGGACTGGCCGCGGAGGAACGACGACGCCCATGACACGCTGGCCAGGCTCCGCTCCGATGGCCTCCATCAGCCGTAGGTCCCGATAGCCCAGGGCCCTGCAGCCTCGAGCACCTTCGCCCTGGCGGCAGGCGCGACGTGCCGTGTCTGGTTCATGACGTGCGAGACGGTCGAGAGCGAGACTCCCGCAGCCTGTGCCACTTGGGTCATGGTGATCACTGCTACATTCAGCCCCTTGCCCAAGGGTTTGCGCAAGATCCTGCGCAAAACCGGCGCCGCGACGACCGCACTACGTACTGTCGTTCCACAACCAACGAAGGCGCCCGACCAGGAGAGTGATGCCACCATGACGAGTCCGCAAGACCATGGAGCGAAGACGGTGGTGGGCCTGCTCGCCCCCACGGCCATCCGGCTGGATGCCACGGCGCAGGACTGGGAGGACGCCGTGCGACAGGCCGGCGCCCTGCTCGAGTCCGAAGGGGTCGCGACGAGCGACTACACCCAGGCCATGGTGGACAGCATCCACACCAACGGCCCCTACATCGTCCTGGCACCCGGCTTCGCCTTCGCCCACGCACGCCCCTCCGAGGCCGTGCACCGCACGGGCCTGTCCTGGCTGCGGCTGGCAGAACCCGTCGAATTCGGGCACAAGCGCAATGACCCGGTGGAACTCGTCGTGGCGATGGCCGCCGCCGACAGCACCGAGCACCAGGCGGCCATGGCCCAGCTGGCCAAGGTGGTCAGCAGCAAGCCGACCATGGAGCGGCTGCGCACGGCGCCGGATGCGGAGGCAGTGTTGGCGATCCTGGCCGAAACCACCTCTCCGCGCACCACACCCGCACCGCAGCCCGCCAACCACGCGGAACAGCGGAGCACGAGGGGCCGCTCCCTCACCAAGGACCACATCATGACGGTGTGTGGCAATGGCGTGGGAACGAGCCTCTTCCTCAAGAACACCGTCGAGGGCGTCCTGCAGAAGTGGGGCTGGGGGCCCTTCATCACCGTCGAGGCCACCGACACCGTCTCGGCCAAGGGCAAGGCCAAGGAGTGCGACCTGATCATGACCTCGGGCGAGATCGGCAAGACCCTCGGTGACCTGGGCGTCCCGATGGTCATCATCGAGAACTTCACCAGCGAACAGGAAGTGGACGCGGCACTGCGCGAGATGTACGACATCTGAGCCTCGCCCCGTACGAACACTAGAAAGGTCCACCCATGAATTTCGTGATGGCGTTCGCCCAGTTCCTGGTGAACGAAATCCTCAGCGTGCCGGCATTCCTGATCGGCATCATCACCGCTGTCGGCCTGGCCGCCATGCGCAAGACCCGCGGGCAGGTGATTGGCAGCGCCCTGAAGGCGACGCTGGGCTTCCTGCTGATCGGCGCAGGTGCCGGACTCGTGGTCAGCTCGCTGGCCCCGCTCGGCATCATGATCCAGGGCGCCACCGGCGCCCACGGCGTGATCCCCACCAATGAGGCGATCGCCGGCATCGCCCAGGCCCAGTACGGCGGCATGGTCAGCTGGCTGATGATCCTCGGCTTCCTGCTCAGCCTGGTGCTGGCCCGTTTCACCCCCTTGCACTACGTCTTCCTCACCGGCCACCACATGCTGTTCATGGCGACGATGCTCACCATCGTGCTGGCCAGCGCGGGCTATGGCGCCCCCGTCGTGGTGAGCGTCGGTGGTCTCCTTCTTGCCATCCTGATGGTCAGCCTTCCGGCCCTGAGCCAGCCCTGGACCCGCCAGATCACCGGCGACGACACCATCGCCATCGGGCACTTCGGCACCGCCGGCTACATCGTCTCCGGCGCTGTCGGCAAGGCCGTCGGGAAGAAGAGCCGTTCCACCGAGGAGATGAACCTGCCCGAGTCGCTGCGCTTCCTGCGTGACTCGATGGTCTCCACTGCCCTGTCGATGGTGCTGATGTACCTGGTGCTGGCAGTCATGTTCCTGGTGCGCGGAGGCCGCGCCGCCGCCTTCAAGTCCTTCGAGAACGGCGCGACGGGCATTGGCAACTACCTGATGCAGTCCGTCACCCAGGGCCTGCAGTTCGGCGTCGCCGTCGCCGTGATCCTGTTCGGCGTGCGCACCATCCTTGGCGAGCTGGTCCCCGCCTTCCAGGGCATCGCCGCCAAGGTGGTTCCCGGCGCCATCCCCGCCCTGGATGCGCCGATCGTCTTCCCCTACGCCCAGAACGCGGTACTGATCGGCTTCATGGCGAGCTTCGTCGGTGGCCTGGTGATGCTGGCGCTGCAGAGCATCTGGCTCAGCCCAGCCTTCGGTCTGGCCCTGATCCTGCCCGGCCTCGTGCCGCACTTCTTCACCGGCGGCGCCGCGGGCGTCTACGGCAATGCCACCGGTGGCCGTCGCGGCGCCATTCTGGGCGCCTTCACCAATGGTCTGCTGATCACCTTCCTGCCCGCCCTGCTGCTGGGCGTGCTCGGCAGCTTCGGCGACGCCAACACCACCTTCGGCGATGCCGACTTCGGCTGGTTCGGCGCCCTGGTGGGCAGCGCGGCCAAGCTCGGGTCCGTCGCGGGCATCATCGCGATGCTGGTCATCGGCCTGGCTGTGATGGCCGCGGCCATCACCGTGCAGAAGAAGCTCGTCGAGACCGGTTGGGTCCCCGCCCCGTACCGGCTGGATGCCAAGAAGACCGGCGACGCGGGTCAGGCCCGCCCCGCCTCCGCCGGCAGCTACCCGAAGATCGCTCCGCCGCAGGGCGCGCCCAAGCCGCCCGCCTCCATCTGAGGCATCGGCCAGCACGCACAGACGCAGGGTGTGAGGATTCTCCTCACACCCTGCGTCTGTGTTCTTCGGGGCCTCAGGCCAGGGTCGAGGAGAAGGCCTCCACCCCCTCGTAGGGCACGTCACCACAGACGATCGTCGTCGACGGGCGCTTGCCCTCGACGGCGCGGACCAGGCAGTGACTGCGCTCGTCGCCGGTCAGGTAGCGCTTCCAGGTGCGCTTGACGCCGGAGGCCGTGGCCACCTCGGAGGTGCCATCCTCGACGCCTTCCCGGGTGACGGTGCTGACGAAACCGGGCTGGTTGGCGCCGACGCGCTGCTTCACCTCGAAGTAGACCTTCTCCGGGCTCAGGAAACCCAGCTGCAGTTCGTCATTGCCGTAGCGGGCGCGCACGGGCTTCCACGTCTCGGGCAGGTTGCTCGGGGCCAGGATGTCGTAGGGCGCCTCGGTGCGGGCATCGGCGACGACGGGCTTCCAGTCGGCCACCGGAACCTCCGGCTCGGCAGGGGTGCGGGAGAAGAAGTAGTAGATCGCCATCGCCGGGAGAAGGATCACGGCGAGGGAGATGATCATGTCGCGGCCCGTGGCCCTCTGGTTACGCACGCGCTGCATCCTACGTCAGTGCACGGGGGCATCATGTTCTCCATGCAGCAGTCCTGGTTCGACGACTCCGACGGTTTCGACATTGCCCTGCGCCGGCGGGAGTCATCCCGCGGGGAGGTCTTCGAGCTGATCGTCAACGGCATGTTCGCCATGGACAGTGTCGATGCCACCAGCGAGCTGGAGCTCGCACGGCTGGCCCCGCAGGCCTCACGCCGTGTGCTGGTGGGCGGGCTGGGGCTTGGTTTCACCGCCGGTGACCTGTTGGACCGGCTGCCCGACGTGGCGGTGACCGTCGCGGAGCTGTCGTCGGCGCTGATCGGTTGGGCGCGCGAGGGCATCGTCCCCGGCCTGGCCCGCGTCGCCCAGGACCCGCGAGCCACCCTGTGGCACGTCGACGTCGCCGAGGCCCTGCGCACAACCTCAGACTGGGACGCGATCCTGCTGGACGTGGACAACGGCCCCGGCTTCCTGATCCACGACAGCAATGCCGCGCTCTACGGTGGCAGCTTGCTGTCCGCGGCCCGCGATGCCCTGGCCCCCGGTGGCTTACTGGCCATCTGGTGCGAGAACGCCACGCCATCCCTGGACGCGGCCCTGCGTGAGCTGGGCGGGGATGTGTGGCAGGTGGAGGTGCCCGTCGAGCGCGACGGGCACCAGATCACCTACGCCATCCACTGCCTGCGTCGCTGAGGCCTCGACAAGCTCGGCCGTCGGGCGTATGCCGCGCGCTCGCCCGTCGGGTGTGCCACCAGCTCGCCGTCGGGCGTGTGCCGCACGCTCGGCCTGGCATCCGCTCGGGTTCCCGTCAGCCGCTCGGGTTCCCGTCATCCGCGTGTGTTGCAACCCGAGCGCCTTCCACAAACCCGAGCGCCTTCCACAAACCCGAGCGGACGACGCCTCGTGCGGGTCAGTCCTTGCCGGGGACCTCGATCCCGAAGGCCAGGGCGAGGTCCAGCAGACGCCGGGACCGCGCCAGCTTGGGCGTGTCGGAGGCGCTGCGGATCTGGTTGCAGCCGGCCTCGAAGTCGGCCAGGAAGGAACTGGCCCACTCGATGTCGTCGTGCGACGGGGAGAGCACCTCATTGACGATCGGGCACTGCTCCGGCGTGAGGCAGAGCTTGCCGCGCATCCCGAACTTCTGGGTGTTGTCCGCAGAATTGGCCAACTTGCCGCCCGTCGCACCCACGGCGGGTCCGTCGATCGGCCCCGGCAGCCCGGCGGCGCGTGACGCGATGGTCAGCTGCGAGCGGGTGTAGGCCAGCGCCATCTGGTCGTCGTCGATGCCGGTGTCGCGACGGAAGTCACCCAGCCCGAAGGCGATCCGGAAGGTGCCGCGGGACTGCGCGATACGGTCCAGCAGCATCATGGCGCGGGCCGTCTC
Source organism: Luteococcus japonicus (assembly GCF_003752415.1). Taxonomy (NCBI): domain Bacteria; kingdom Bacillati; phylum Actinomycetota; class Actinomycetes; order Propionibacteriales; family Propionibacteriaceae; genus Luteococcus; species Luteococcus japonicus. The sequence continues at coordinate 1,331,791 of NZ_RKHG01000001.1, forward strand.
GATCATCGCCACCACCTTCTGGTGGGGCTGCAACTTTTCCGCGGTCTTCTGCACGTGCTCGCTGGTCTCCACCATGGCCAGCATCACGCCGTGCATCCCGGGGAAACCGGCCAGGGCGTCCAGGTCTCCCTCCCACCACGCGGTGCCGAATCCGTTGATCCGCACCCAGGCCTCACCACCGCGCCGGAAGAAGTCGACGACATTCTCCCGTGCCTTCAGCTTGTCCGCGGCGGCGACGGAGTCCTCGACGTCCAGCACCACGGCATCGGCCTGGCTGGCGATGGCCGCGTCGAAGAGTTCCGGCCTGGAGGCGTTCACCAGCAGCCAGCTGCGGGCAATGTCCGGGCTGATCCGTTGCGAGGGCGTCGGCGTACTGGTCAAGGCTGTCTCCTTCGTCCACAGGCTTCCCGGCGGGGTGCCCTGGTGGTCACATTCTGCCCTGCGGATCAGAGACTGTCCTCCAACATCTCCGTCACCAGCGCGGCGATCGAGGAACGCTCGGAGCGGGTCAGCGTGACATGCCCGAACAGCGGGTTCCCCTTCAGCTTCTCGACGACGGCGGCGATCCCGTCGTGCCGGCCTACCCGCAGGTTGTCCCGCTGGGCGACGTCGTGGGTGAGCACCACGCGGGAGTTCTGCCCAATCCGGCTCAGCACCGTCAGCAGCACATTGCGCTCCAGGCTCTGCGCCTCGTCGACGATCACGAAGGAGTCGTGCAGGCTGCGGCCGCGGATGTGGGTCAGCGGCAGCACCTCCAACATGTCCTGGGCGATCACCTCGTCGATGACGTACTTGTTGGTGACGGCTCCGAGGGTGTCGAAGACGGCCTGGCCCCAGGGCGCCATCTTCTCGTTCTCGGTGCCGGGCAGGTATCCGAGCTCCTGACCGCCGACGGCGTACAGCGGGCGAAAGACGACGACCTTCTGGTGGAGCCGCTGCTCCAGCACTGCCTCCAGCCCGGCGCACAGGGCCAGGGCGGACTTGCCGGTGCCGGCCCGGCCTCCCAGGGAGACGATGCCCACCTCCTGGTCCAGCAGCAGGTCCAGGGCGACGCGCTGCTCGGCGGAGCGGCCGTGCAGGCCGAAGGCGGCCCGGTCCGTGCGGATCAGCTTCACCCGGCCATTGGGCATCTTGCGCGCCAGCGCAGAATTGCCGGTCTCCCCCAGCAACTTGAGGCCGGTATGGCAGGGCAGCTCGTCGGCCTCCAGCACCTCCACCTCGCCGGACTCGTAGAGCTGGTCCACCAGCGACGACGGCACGTGCAGCTCCCGCATCCCCGTCCAGCCGCTCTCGACGGCCAGTTCGGCGCGGTACTCCTGCGCCTCCAGCCCCATCACGGAGGCCTTCACCCGCATTGGAAGGTCCTTGCTGACCACCACGACGTCATTGCCCTCTGCGGCCAGGTTGATGGCCACCGCCAGGATCCGGGAGTCATTGTCGCCCAACCGGAAGCCGGCCGGGAGCCGCTCGGGGTTGGTGTGGTTGAGCTCGAGGTGCAGGGTTCCGCCCTGCTCGTTCACGTCGACGGGTTCGTCGAGGCGCCCATTGTCCACCCGCAGATCGTCGAGCAGCCGCAGCGCGGTGCGTGCGAAGTAGCCCAGCTCGGGGTGGTGTCGTTTGGCCTCCAGTTCCGCGATGACGACGATCGGGAGGACGACGTGGTGTTCGGCGAAGCGCAGGATGGCCCGCGGATCGCTGAGCAGCACGGAGGTGTCCACGACGTAGGTCTTCAGGCCGGTGGCGGCCGCTGCGGCGAGGACTGGCTCGGAGGGCTTGAGCACGAGAAGCTCCTTCACAGGTGAAGGGGTCGCCTCCCGTGGCAGCCGACCCCGGTCGATCGTCAGGGTGTCGGTGGTGCCGTGGAACGGAGCGGATGCCGTGAGGAGCAAGCTGCTCCCGGGCCAATCGTCGGTCCGTCCATGTCCCCCAAGCTACGACGCAGACGCCCCCACTTCCGGCTCGCGCGAGCCTCTTCACGCACTGTTCACCGCAACGTCAGACGGGGGCTGCCCAGGCGACGCCGGATCGTCGGGACAGCACTGGGACGGCGTGCGACTCCCCGCGGCGGACCCCCCAGCAGGCACGGGACCGGCCAGCGGCACACGAATCAATCGCTCTGCAAGTACTGCACCACAAGGACATTCGCCCAATTTGAGGGAATTTGGCTCCTATACTGTGTAGTAATTGGGTTCTGGGGTCACCGCCGATCCCTAGAGTGGACGTCATGACCATGCTGCCCCCGCACCTGCGGCTGGCCATCACACCGCTTGCCCCACCGGGCTCCGTCGTGGCCGGCGAGCATTTCCGATTCACCATTCTGACCGAGCACCTGATGCGTTGCGAGTACTCGCCGTCGGGGGTCTTCGAGGATCGCGCCACCCAGACAGTGGTCAACCGCAACCTGCCGACACCGGACTTCCGGGTGCATCGCGAGGGCGAACGGGTGCAGGTCTTCACCAACGCCTTCCACCTGGACTACTCCGGGGGTGAGTTCACTCCCACCAACCTGAGCGTCCAGGAACTCACGGGTGGCTACCACTCGGTGTGGCGCCCAGGAGAGGAGCCGGACAGCAAGTTCGCCGACTACCTCGGCCTGCGCACCCAGCTCGGTGGCACGGCCCGCACCCTGGACGCGGTGGACGGCGCCTGTGAGCTGGAGAAGGGCCTGGCCAATTCGCTGGGCATCACCAGCCTCGACGATTCGCACAGCCTCGCGCTGACCGACGACGGCTGGGTGGCACAACGCCCCGAGGGCAACCTGGACTTCTACGTCTTCGCCCACGGCCGCAACTATGGCGAGGCGGTGCGGGACTTCTACCGGATCTCCGGCCCGCAGCCCGTGCTCCCCCGCTACGCACTCGGCAACTGGTGGAGCCGCTACCACGACTACACCCAGGACGAGTACCAGCAGCTGGTCGAACGCTTCGAGGACGAGCGCTTGCCCTTCAGCGTCGCCGTGGTGGACATGGACTGGCACCTGACGGACATCGACGAGAAGTACGGGGCGGGCTGGACCGGTTACACCTGGAACACCGAACTCTTCCCGGACCACGTGGCTTTCCTGGCCTGGTTGCACGAGCACGGCCTGAAGGTCTCGCTGAACGTGCACCCCGCCGATGGCATCCGCGCCTTCGAGGAGGCCTATCCGGCCGTCGCGGAGGCGATGGGCATTGACCCGGCCTCTGAGCTGCCCGCGAGCTTCGACTTCGCCGATCCGCGCTTCATCCGGGCCTACTTCGAGCACGTCCACCACCCGATGGAGGCGGAGGGCGTCGACTTCTGGTGGCTGGACTGGCAGCAGGGCAGCCATTCCCGCATCCCGGGCCTGGACCCGCTGTGGATGCTGAACCACCTGCACTTCCTGGACTCGGGGCGCGACGGGCGCCGGCCGCTGACCTTCAGCCGCTACGCGGGGCCGGGTTCTCATCGCTACCCCGTGGGCTTCAGCGGGGACACGGTGATCAGCTGGGCGTCGCTGGACTTCCAGCCCTACTTCACGGCGACGGCCTCGAACATCGGCTACGGCTGGTGGAGCCACGACATCGGTGGCCACATGTTCGGCACCAAGGACGACGAGCTGGCCACCCGCTGGGTGCAGTTCGGCGCCTTCAGCCCGGTGAACCGCCTGCACTCGTCGAATGGCATCTTCAACGGCAAGGAGCCGTGGCGCTTCGGCCCCGTCGCCCGGCAGGTGATGGGTGACTTCCTGCGGCTCCGCCACCGGATGCTGCCGTGGCTGTTCACGGAGAATGTCGAGTCCTCCCGTGGCCTGTACCCGCTGGTGCGTCCCATGTACTGGAGCGATCCGGATGAGATCAGCGCCTACCAGTGCACCAACCAGTACTGGTTCGGGCGTGACCTGCTGGTCTGCCCCATCACGACGCCCGTCGTGTCCGGGACCCGCCGCGCGGCCGCGCGGATGTGGCTGCCGGAGGGATCGTGGACGGACCTGTTCACCAACCTCACCTACCGCGGTGGACGCGCCGTCACCATGCACCGGGCGATCCACCAGATCCCGGTCCTGGCCCGCGCCGGAGCCATCATCCCGATGACTCCCGAGGACGAGCTGGGCGTCCAGAACCCGTCGCGCCTGGAGCTGCACGTGGTGGCCGGCGCCGACGGCTCCTACACCCTCGTGGAGGACGACGAGCGTGCCCAGCCCCGCGAGGCCCGGACCCGGATCACGTGGTCGCAGACCACCGGCGATCTCGTGGTCCACCCCGCCGAGGGTGACCTCGACGTGGTCGCTGGGGTCCGGCACGTCACCGCACACCTGCACGGGGCCGGGGACGTCCAGGTCATCAACCTGGGTGAGGTGACGACGGCGGCCGGTGCCGCCGGCTGCTTCGACGGCGCCCTCGAGACCGACAACCAGACCGAGCAGCGCATCTTCGACTTCCTCGACGAGGCCGAGATCGCCATCTTCACCAAGGAACAGGCCCTGCAACTGGTCAAGCGCCACCCGACGCCGGGCTCCCGCTACGCCGCTCTGTGTGAACTGCGCGGCCTCGACCACGACACTCTCGCGGTGCTCCGCGAGCTCCTGCTGGCGGTGGAATGACATGAGTCCTTCCTCGCTGGCCCTGCTGACCCCTCAACGACTCCCCCTGGAAAGGCCAATGCTCATGCCCTGCTGTCCCGTACCCGTCGGTTTCTACATCGACTCGGCCGACCAGGCCGCCGCCGAACGGTGGCTACCCACCGGCATCTTCCGCGGCATCACGACGAACCCGACGATCCTGCGCGACGCCGGCCGCCACCTGTCCGAGTGTGCGGACATCTACTCCTTCGCCCGCGAACATGCCGCGGAGGAGGTCTTCTTCCAGACCTGGGGCGGCAACGCCGACGAGTTGTACGCCAATGCCCAGCGGCTGCTGGAGATGGCCCCCGAGTGCATCATCAAGGTGCCCACCACGGAGGCCGGGTCCCAGGCCACGGCCCGCCTGAAGCGCGACGGCGTTCCCGTCCTGATGACGGCCGTCTACTCCACCCGGCAGGCCCTGGTGGGCGCCGCGCTGGACGTCGAGTACATCGCCCCCTACTTCAACCGGATGTTCATGGCCGGCCGCAATGCCATGGGGGAGATCGGCCAGATGTGCCGCGCCATCCCCCAGGACGGCACCGGCCCGCTACTGGTGGCGGCCTCCATCAAGTCCGCACAGCATGTCGTGGCCCTCACGGACCTGGGCGTGCGCCGCTTCACCATCTCCCCGGACGTGATCGGCCAGCTCTTCGACGACGACCTGGCCCACAAGGCCGTCGACGTCTTCGAGGAGGACATGACCGACGTCCTCTGACCAACCGGACCCGGGGGAACGGGACGATTCCCTACCAGGCGACGAGGCCGTCCTGGTCGTACTCCCCCTGCGGCCACACGGCGCGCACGATCCCGGCTGCCGCGAGTGCCTTGCGGCAGCCGGGACACGGCTCGTCGGTGATGTATGCGGTGGCACCCTTGGTGTCACGAGTGGAGAAGAGCAGGGCGTTGACCTCGGCGTGGATGGCGATGCAGAAGCCGGGGCTGCCGGGGCGGTCGTAGTCGCCCAGCCCGGGCACCTGCTCATAGGTGAGCTGGCCGCGCGGGCATGCGCCCTCCAGACAGTCCGGACGGCCGGGGGCCGCACCGTTGTAACCCGTCGCGATGATGCGCCGGTCGATCACCAGCACCGCTCCCACCCGGCGTCGGGTGCACTTGGCGCGGGCGGCGACTGCTGTGGTGATGCCGAGGAAGTACTCGTCCCACCCGGGCACGATGGTGGAGACGGCCTGATCTGTCATGGGCACATCCTAGGGATCCCCCGTGACCGGGCCTCGGCCGGACCATTCCCCTGCCTCACAGCCGCTCGGGTTCCCCACAGCCGCTCGGGTTCCCCACAGCCGCTCGGGGTCCCCACAGCCGCTCGGGTTGCAACACACGCGGACCACTCAAACCCACGCGGACCGCTGGAACCGCCCCCAAGACCAGGGGCGAGGCCGCAGCGAGTCCGTGGTCAGCTGATCCCGAAGTCGTAGTCGTCGTAGGAGCGTGGGTCCTCGATCGGCTCGGAGTGGATCATCACGTGCAAGTCCGGGTATGCCTCCAGCAGGGCGTCGGTGATGTCCTCGACGAGGTCATGGGCCTGCTGCACGCTCCAGGCACCGGGCACCAGCAGGTGCATGTCCATGAAGCGACGGTGTCCCGACTCCCGGGTCCGCACCCCGTGGAACATGATGTTCTCCCCGGTGAAGGACTCAAGGATCTCGCGGATGCGACGGTTGTCCTCCTTGGGGAGGCTGACATCCATCAGGCCCATCCCGGACTCATGCATCAGCTTGCCTCCGGTGAACAGGATGTTGACCCCCACCGCGAAGGCGACGATCGAGTCCAACCGCGGCCAGTTGGTCAACCAGACCAGGCCGACACCCGCGACGACGCCGGCGCTGGTCCACACGTCGGTCATCAGGTGCTTGCCGTCGGCGGTCAGGGTCATGGAGCGGTACTGCTTGCCGGCACGCAGCAGCACCCACGCGACGCTTCCGTTCAGCACGGAGGCGACGACGGAGACCAGCAGGCCCACGCCGACATTCTCCAGCGGCTGCGGGTGCAGGAAGCGCTGCACGGCGGAGACCATGATCACGCCGGCGGCCACGAAGATCATCGCGCCCTCGACGGCGGCGGAGAAGTACTCGGCCTTGCTGTGGCCGAAGTTGTGGTCCTTGTCCGGCGGCTTGATGGCCACCCGCAGGGCAATCAGGGCGACGACGGCGGCCACCAGATTGACGACGGACTCGGCGGCATCGGACAGCAGGCCGACGGAGCCGGTGATCCGCCACGCAAAGGTCTTGAGGGCGATCGTCGCCACGGCTGCCGCGATGGACAGCCACGCGAAGCGGGTCAGGTCCACAGGTGCGCTGCTGCGCGTGTTGACGGGGGACGCCGCGGGGGCGGACTGGTTGCTCACATCGTCCAGTCTCCCACCAGCCTCGCCGGGCTGGAAGCCAAGCTCTGAGGGCCGGCTGGGTACGCTGGCGGCATGGCACGACGCACCTGGCTCGGGATCGGCGCCTCCCTGCGTCTGGGGCGCGAGGAGAGGCAAGGTCTGGTCCTGTCCGGAGGTGGCTCGAAGGCCAGTTTCCAGTTGGGCGCGCTCGCCTACCTGTACGAGGTGGTGGGCATCGAGCCGCAGGTCATCGTCGGCACCTCTGCCGGCTCGATCCTGGGGGCCATGCTCGCCCAGTCCGCGGACCGTGAGCAGCAGGTGGCCGCGCTGCGTGACCTGGACGCCCTGTGGCTGGACATGACCCAGCAGAGTGACATGTTCACCGAGCGCACCTGGTTCCGCCGCTTCCGTTCCCGAGGGCAGGACCTGGTGCAACTACTGAACCGGGACACTCGCAGCGGCTGGTTGAGCGGCGGTCTGCACAGGATCCAACTGCCCTTCGCGAAGGCAGCGGAGTCACCCGGATCCCCAGACGAACCGGGCTCGCCAGCCGAGGCGCAGGAGGAGCTCACCGGCCAGATGGAGACCCTGGCGATGGCGACGCTGGATCCCACCGCGGAGGGCCCGGAACTGACCCCCAGCCAGGTGATGGCGATCCTGGCGGGCCTGAGCCGTATGCGTGGGATGGGCAATGACCTCGGCGTGATCATGTCCGGCGCGGAGAAGACCCGTTCCATGTACATCCCGGGCCCGCTGCTGCGCGCCCTGCTGGGCGAGGGCGCCCTGTTCGACTCCTCCAGGGTGACCTCCTCCGGGATGACGGTGAGGATCGCCATGGTGAGCCTGGAGAGCGGTGAACTGCGCTTCATGCGCGAGGACGGCCGGCTGGTGGACCGCGACGACGTCGAACTGCCCGGCGAGCCGCATGACTTCTCCCGTGGGGTGCTGGCCTCCTGCTCCATCCCCACCGTCTTCACCCCGGTTCCGATGGATGGCGAGCACTTCGTCGACGGTGGTGTCCGGGAGAACCTGCCGGCGGAGATGGCGATCGGCCCGTTGGGCTGCACGACGACCTATGTGGTCACCTCCAATGCGCCGGGGGTGCGGGCCAGCGGCTCCTTCGAGGACAAGGACATGTTCCAGATCATGTTGCGGTCCACGGAGATCCAGTCCGACGAGACCGAGCGCGACGAGGTGGCCTATGCCAAGCTCGCCGGGGCCGTGGTGATCGAGCCGGAGTTCGATGTGCACGAGGCACTCGTGGTGGACCCCGGCCTGATCCGGATCAACCGGGACTACGGCTGGATCCGCGCCGCCGAGCAGCACCTGGGAGCGACGGTGGCCGAGCAGGCCCTCGACCGCAGCATCATCGCCGCGCGTCGACGTATCTGGGAGTTGGAGAAGAACCACCTGGACCCGGCCGTCCCCCACGACGAACGCGAACTGTTGCTGCTGGCACGGCTGAAATATGATCTCCGGGACCAGGTGCCCCGGCTGCGTCCCGAGCTGCTGCCCGAGGGCGCGGACCAGTGGTGGCAACGCTGGGAGGCCCACCCGGTGGCTCCGCAGGTGGACCCGCCCTGGCTGGTCTGACCCCGGCTCCTGCGGAATTTCGCGGGACCTGGCGCCTGTGAACCTTCCAAGGTCCTCCTGGCCAGGATCCTCCCGCGAAAGTGTCGGCCCGATCGCCCGTCTGGCCCCGTTCACACTGTGTTGACCCGGCCGGGTTAGGTTGGGGACGTGCGTACACCACGAGACATCGAATGCTGGCTCACTGACAAGGATGGGGTGCTGGTCCACGAGGACATCCCCATTCCTGGCGCCGCGGAACTCATCCAACGCTGGGTGGACACCTCGCAGCGCTTCCTGGTTTTGACCAATGACTCGTCGATGACCCCGCGGGACCTCAGCGCCCGGCTGGATCGCTCCGGCCTGACGGTGCCGGAGGAGAACCTGTGGACCAGCGCGCTGGCCACGGCGGCCTTCCTGCAGCGCCAGAAGCCGGGCGCGCGGGTCTACGCCATCGGCGAGGCGGGGCTGACGACGGCCCTGCACCAGGCGGGTTTCATCCTGACCAGCACGGACCCGGACTATGTGGTGCTGGGCGAGACGCGCACCTACTCCTTCGAGTCCATCACCCAGGCCATTCGGCTGGTCGTCGGCGGCGCAAAGTTCATCACCACCAACCCGGACACCACCGGCCCCAGCGCCCAGGGCCTGCTGCCGGCCACTGGTGCCGCGGCCGCCATGATCACCGCGGCCACCAACCGTCGCCCCTATGTGGTGGGCAAGCCCAACCCCATGATGTTCCGCTCCGCCATGAACAAGATCGAGGCACATGCGGAGACCACGGCGATGATCGGAGATCGGATGGACACCGACATCGTCGCGGGAATGGAGGCAGGCCTGTTCACCGTCCTGGTGCTCAGCGGCATCACGGGACGGATGGACCTGGAGCGCTTCCCCTACCGCCCGGACCTGATCGTCGAGAGCGTCGACGAGTTGAAGGACATGCTCTGAGCCCTCGACAGGATCGGGCATCGTCAACGGACCCCACCACCAGGTGAGGAGCTGCTGAATTCATCAGCGCCGCCTCAGGCAGTGACCCGTGGTCTCGCCCCGTCGGTTGTTAGCCTGTCCATACCCCCGAAGAAGCGTGCACCCCACACGTCAAGGTCTCCCCCGGCCAATCGCTCACGCATGTCCGAACGACCGAAGGAAACTTCTCGTGACCAGCACCAATCGCCGTACCTTCCTCGCCCTGGGGGCCGCGGGTGTCACCGCCACTGCCGTCGCCGGGTGTTCCGATGACGAGCAGCCCACGCCGTCGCCCACACCGGCCACCAGTCAGGATGCGACGCCGACGGTGACCCCGGGTGGGCTGAAGGAGGCCGTGCTCGCGGACAAGCCGCTGCTCTACCTGGATTTCCAGGATGACGCCGACGCGAAGAACCCGGCGGACCAGTCCGGGAACAAGCGCAAGGCCGTCCTGCACGGCAAGATGTGGTGGCCCAATGACGCGTTGTCCTTGGCCGCTCCGAATGCCGTCGGGCGTGCCTTCTACTCCGGCGTCAGCAATGACGAGGCCTGGATCGAGATCCCGGACGCCCGGACCTGGCTGGCCGAGGCTCCGAAGACCGGCCTGACGGTGGAGATGTGGCTCTGTCAGGACGAGCCCAACTTCAACCAGACCCTGTTCAAGCTGCACTCCACCAGCGACGAGACGGGCTGGTCGATCGGGCTTCGCCAGGAGGGCAATGGCCTGGCGGCCGAGGGCCCCGGATACAAGGCCGTCGAGCTGGACAGCGCCAAGCTGCCCAAGGCCTGGCACCACGTCGCGATGAGCATCGACGCCAAGGGTGCGGTGACGGGCTATGTGGACGGCAAGCAGATCGGCACCGGGAGCATCGGCCTCTTCGTCGGCAAGGTGAAGTCCGCCACCGTCGGCACCAAGGACGGCAAGGGTGCATCACTGTCCGGACAATGGTCCCACTACGCCATCTACGGCTCCCCGCTGAGTGCCGATCGAATCAAGGCCCACCACGACGCGGGTGTGCAGAAGGTTGACCCGGCCATCCGCGGCGTCGACTGGTGGTTCGGCGGACCCGCCTACTACAAGCAGTTCACCAATGCCGAGGTGCTGGCCGACGAGAAGCGCTTCCACGTGGCCGAGTGGTGGATGAATGCCTTCGACGAGGACTTGCCCACGGAGAAGAAGTACGCCGACGGCGCCGTCGTCGTGGACCCGCAGGTGACCCCGGAAGGGCTGCGAAAGGCGGGCATCTGGACCATCCGCACCACCGGCATGGACATGACCGGCAAGCCCGGCGCGGAGACCGTGGGTTGGCTGCCCGAGGACGAGGCGGACATGGCCACCGAGAAGATGGCCAAGATGGAGGAGAACCTCAAGAAGCACCCCAGGGGCTACCTGGCCTATTCCAACTTCGGAACCGGCGTGACCATCTCCTCCATCGACCGTTACCGGGTGCGGCCCCTGGTGGACCGCCCGAACCTGCACCAGGTGTCGGCGGACCTGTACTCCTACTGCTTCAGCCCGAAGGTCTGCCAGCAGGTGGAGGACGCCTGGGGCGTGCCGAAGGAGATTGCCCGACGGGCCGCCATCCACGGCATGACCGTGGAACGCTGCCGCGCCTTCCTGACCCGGCCGCGGCCGGTCTGGGGCCTGGTGGCCCTGGGTCATGGTGGCGTCACCGCGCCCGGCGAGCCTGGCTGGTCCTCGGTGCCCAGCGCCGACGAGGTGGAGGGCGCCATGATGTCCTGCATCCTCGGCGGGGCTTCGGGAATCCTGCTCTTCCCGCAGACCTTCCCGGACTCCAAGAAGGCCCCGGTGTGGAATGCCAAGACCGCCTACAAGGCCGGCGACACCGTGCGAGACCCCAAGGAGACGCACCGCTTCTGGTACGCCCGGGTGGAGCCCAAGCAGGGCGTCGACCCAAACACGGTGACCGACGACACCTGGCTGAGCTGGCGCCCCGGCGTCTTCGGCGTGCGGGACAAGGACCACTTCGCCCGGGGTGTCAGTGACCGCGTCGAGCAGGTCAAGGCGCGGCTGCAGACCCATGCGCCGGTCTTCAACGCCCGTTCGGTCCACAAGACCTTCAACGACAAGCTGTACACCCGCTACTGGCCCACCACGCCGGACGGCAACAGCTACCTGTTGGCGATGCAGAAGATCGAGCACTACTCCGGCGAGTACCAGCTGCAGCTGCCCGAGGGCGTGGACGCCAAGCAGGTGGAGGTGGTGGACGCGGACCGCACCCTGGAGGTCAAGGACGGGGTCTTCACCGATTCCTTCGCCCACGAGTGGGAGCACCGCCTCTACCGCTGGAAGGCCTGAGGCTGGCGCCCGTCCCCGTCGGCCGAGCCTGTCGAGGCCACGGGGGCGGGCCACCCGGCGTCACCGCTAGACTGGCCGACGCGCCCCTATAGCTCAGTTGGCAGAGCAGTGGACTTTTAATCCATGGGTCCTGGGTTCGAACCCCAGTGGGGGCACCACGCGTCACCCGTCGACGAGGGAGCAGCCCGTGCGCGGATTCTTGGTGGTGCTGGCCATGGGGTTGGTCCTGCTTGCCCTCGCGGCGCTGCGGGACCGGCACACCCGTCGGCTTGCCGAGGCGCAGCTGGGGATTCCGCTGGAACACCTTGGGGCAACGCCAGCCAGTACGCCCGATGAGTCCCAGCAGGCCGCCCTCGACGCCTTTCGCACCGCCCAGCCACGCTTCGACGCTCCGCTGGCCGATGAGCGATTCGCCAGCTGGGCCTCGCCCGCCACCCTGGAACTGACCGATGTGGACCTGCTGTGCTGCGCCGAGGGCGTCGGCTCCCGGCGGGAACTGATGGACAGTCTGGCCGTCGCACGACGTACGGGCCGACACCTCGTGGTGGTCTGTCCGGCCCCCGAGGAGAGCCTCGTCGGCCTCCTGGCCAGTGCTCCATCTGGGACTGCGCGCACGCCGCTGTTGGTCGCGGACCCACAGACCTGCAGTGAGCTGGCCCAGGCCACAGGCGGCCGTCCGGCGACGCGTGCGGACCTGCAGTCCGGAGCCGCCCCATCCGGCCATGGCAAGGCGCGACGGCTGGTTGCCGATGCCACTGGTTGCTGGGTCCAGGGCCCCGACGAAAGCTGAACCTCAAGTTTCGGTTGACCGTGCATCTGTGTGTCTCTCAGACGTCCCTTCCCAAAGTCTCAGGTGCCGAGAATCGTGCACCCATGATTCGAACAAGGGAACATCTATGCCGACTGGCATACAGGTCGGGGCAAGGCAAGACCCCTTCAGCGGTCATTCGAATCACAACGATGTAATTCCATTCCTGAAGTTCCGCTGGATCCGGCGGCGATTCACTTGCCAGGCAGTCATTGCCGTTCCCGAAAGGATTGGCCCTCCAGCGGAGGATCTCCCTACAGTCCGGTCCGTGGCACCGGCCACGGACGTGGGGAAGCGTCCATGCCGGTGCCATCCACCAGTCCACGCGGTTGGGGAAGAACCGCCGGAAGGAAATTCTCGTGTCTGCACTGCGTTTGGCGCGGTTGTCGGCGGCCTCGGCCGTCACGGCCGGCATGCTCTTGGGCGGTACCCAGCTCGTCGTCGGCCAGATGGCCCAGGCCCGCAACACCGCCATGACCTCGTCCGTCGTCCTCAACGTCCGCTCCAGCCCCGGACTGGGTGCCCCCGTCGTGGGCGTCCTCTCCCGCGGCGCTCGGGTGACCGCCATCGGCTCCTCGGTCAATGGTTGGACCCCGGTGCGCTTCCAGGGCCACAAGGCCTGGGTCTACACCAGCTATCTGCGCACGGCGCGGGAAGTCACCTCCTCAACCGCCACGGCCGCCACCAGCGGACGCGCCTTCACGACGGAGGCGCTCAATGTGCGCACCGGCCCGGGCATCGACAACCGGGTACTGACGGTGCTGGCCAAGGGTTCCCGGATCAACCTGACCGGACGTCGCGACGGCGCCTGGCTGCAGATCACCCTGGATGGCCAGAGCGCCTGGGTGAACAATGCCTGGATCAGCACGACTGCCGGCTCCAGCTCCACCGTGGCCATCAGCGGCAGGGCACGTGCCACCGCTGACCTGATGATCCGCACCACCTCCAATGCCTCCTTCCGCAGCCTGGGTGACATCCCGCGGGGAACCATCCTGCAGCTCACGGGCAAGCGCACGAATGGCGTGGCGCAGATCCTGTGGCAGGGAAGGCCCCGCTGGGTGAATTCGCAGTACCTGGCGGGCGTCGGAAGCACCAGCACCACGGCCGGGGTCAGGGCCCCGGCGACAATCGGGGTGCGCTACACGACGACGAGCCTGAGCATCCGCCCTGCATCCACCGGACTGCGCTACCTCTACAACGTGCCCACCGGTACGGCCTTGCGGGTGACCGGTGTCGTGGAGAACGGCCGCGCCCAGGTGGTTGTCCAGGGTGCCGTGCGCTGGGTGACGGCGATGTACCTGTCCGGCAACAATCCCGCGGGCAGCGCCCCACTGGCGCGCACCCTCTACTCGGGTGGCGACCTGAACACCGGCGGGTCGGTGGGGCTCAACTCGCTGACCTCCAGCGCCAAGACGGTCGTCGGTGTGGTGCGGGCCAACTACCCCGCCATCAGCACCATGTACGGCGTGCGCAGCGATCCCCTGCCGGACCACCCGTCGGGCCACGCCGTCGACGTGATGCTGCCCAACTACCGCTCCAATGCGGACCTGGGCTGGCAGATCGCTCGGTACATGCGGGCCCACGCCAGTGAGCTGAACATCAAGTACGTGATCTACCGCCAGCAGATCTGGTCCGTGGCCCGCAGCAATGAGGGCTGGCGGCCGATGGCGGACCGCGGCGGCGACACGGCCAACCACATGGACCACGTGCACATCACCGTGAACTGAGCCCAAGCAGAATTCAGAACAGATGCAGGGCAGGGTGCCACCGCAACCATTGCAGTGGACCCCTGCCCTGCATCTGTTCTGTCCTCGCCCGTCGGCCTTCAGGATGCCCTCGCCGATTCCCTGCGAGAGTTGCGGGTAAGCGTTCCTTGAGCGGTGCGGTCCCGCGGGAGTGTGCTCGTTCATGCCATCCGCATCGCATGTATCCGCAACTCTCGCAGGGAGTGGGTGGTGGGCCCCGGAGGGCAGTGGAGCGGGTCGGGCCCGATGGGTCAACCCGCTGGTTTTGAGCCGAGCCGCAGACCCCCTAGACTTGCCCGGTCGGGTCCCCTTCGTCTAGCGGCCCAGGACACCGCCCTTTCAAGGCGGCAGCGCGGGTTCGAATCCCGTAGGGGATACCAAGGAGAAGCCCCTGACCAGCAGCAATGCTTGTGTCAGGGGCTTCTTCCCGTCCACGGACCCGGCGGGCTCAGCGCGCCGGGTAGGCCTTGGGCAGGCGCATGCCGCGTTCGGCCATCACCTCGCGCAGGACGTCCGGGTAGTCGGTGATGAGTCCGTCAATCCCCATGTCCACCAGCGCGGCCATCGTGTCGCGGTCATCGCAGGTCCAGGGGATGACCCTCAGGCCACGGGCGTGTGCCTCGGCCACCATGGCCGGGGTCACATAGAGGGAGAAGTTCGGATCCGAGATCTTCCCGTTCTGAGGCATCCCGTAGACAGGCGAGAGCGCTGTGACGCCCTCGATGGACGCGGCCGCCTTCACGAAGTCTCCCCCGAAGTCATCGGCTTCGATGCCACCAAGCCATGGCGAGGCACCCTCCTCGCCCACCTGCAGGAAGTCGTGGTTGGTCAGGGCAACCAGCGGCATCCGGGGATTGATCCGGTGCATCTCCATCAGCGCGCCCCAGTCGAAGCTCTGGACAGTCACCTGACGCTGCAGGCCGGACTTCACGATCTCGTCGTTGACGGTACGGACGAAGACCTCGCGCGGCGCGGTCTCCTGCGGGGCGCCAGCCTCCACCTTGGTCTCGATGTTCATCATCACCTGCCGGGCCTTACGCTGCTTGACCAGGGCGAAGACGTCCTTCAGCTCGAGCATCGGGGCGATGGTGGCCTTCTGCCGCTCGAAGCCAGGCTTGGGCTGGTACCCGCATTCCAGGGTCTTGACCTGTGCCAACGTCAGGTGGGTGATGAACTTGCCGACGTAGGGAAACTGGGGGTCCCCCGTGAAGGCGGGGGCGGTGTCGCGGCAGACGGTGCCGTTGATCCTGCGGTCATGGGTGACGACGACCTTGCCGTCCTCGGTGACCTGGGTGTCGAGCTCGAGCGTGCTCACGCCCAGGTCCAGGGCGGCGGAGAAGCTGGCGATGGACGACTCGGTGTTGAGGCCGACGCCACCACGATGGGCCTGCAGGTCGAACTG
The DNA here is from genome assembly GCF_003752415.1 of Luteococcus japonicus. Lineage (NCBI taxonomy): Bacteria > Bacillati > Actinomycetota > Actinomycetes > Propionibacteriales > Propionibacteriaceae > Luteococcus > Luteococcus japonicus. Next base: position 1,347,524 of record NZ_RKHG01000001.1, read on the forward strand.
GGTCTTGACTGGCGCGAGGTGACGAGCAGCCGGGTTGGGCCGACAGAGCCGCGGTGAGGGTGTGCTTCAGCATGCTCCCAGCACAGCACCGAAGCCAGCTGGCCATCCGCCCACCAGCACCCGTCGAATCAACATTTCTGCGAAGGTTCACGGTCTGATCACCCGGGGCCGTGCTTCATCCAGGCCGGGCGCGCACGCCCTCTCACCCCAGTGGGATCACCGGACGGGCTGGAACTGAAAGGTGCCCCACGCCACGAGGGCGTGGGGCACCGCGAGCCAATGGTGAGGGGCTCAGTTCTCGTCGCGCACAGCGGCAGCCGCGGCGCCGGTCACGACGCCCATGCCCATGACCAGGGCGGAGACACCGTAGGCCAGCACGGAGGTGAACAGCGAGGCGCGCACGAAGTTGGCCTGCATGACCTGCTCGCGGGGGCCAGCCAGAGCCTCGGCCTTCTCGGTGTCACCGGCACCCAGGGCGCCCATGTACTCGTCGCTCAGTTCGGCGAAGGTCTTGCCGCCACCGATGTGCTCGGCGTGGGAGCCGACCACACTGGCCTGCTCGAAGGCCGTGAGGGGGCCCGCAACGAGCTTGCCACCGAGCTTGGCGGAGTCGGGGTGCACCTCGATGCGCTGGTCCTTGAGCTGCTTGGTGATCATGCCCCAGGCGGCCGCACCACTGGCGACGAGGACGGGGCTGGCGGCGGTCAGGATGGCGCGGGAGAGGGACTTGCTCATGGGAGTTCTGCTTTCGTCTGGGGTCACGTGCTGACACCCTTACAAGTTGACCATTCATCCAAATATTCCCGACAGGGACTCCAAGCTGTGGACTTCGGCGTTCCCCCCGTCGAGACCCGGTATGAGTGCCACCATGGAGGCGTCAGACCGACACCTTCGAAAGGCTCCACCAATGGACCACCTCGCAGACATCCGGAAGTACTCCCCCACAGCCAAGGCCGAGGTCGTCGCGGCCATGGAGAAGACCTACCGTCTCGTCCTCAGCAAGCCCGATTCCTCGATGGTCAGCTTCAGTGACCCGGCCGAGCTCGCCACCGTGCGCGAGAACTTCGTGAAGAAGAAGCTGGGCATCACGGGCGACGACGCCGCCCTGGACGCCGAGATCAAGAAGATCGGCGAGAAGATCCCCGGCCGCAAGAACCGACTGACGGTCTACTACCTGCTGGCCGAGCACCATGGGAAGCTCGCGCTGTTCGCCTGAGCACCCCACGCATGACAAACGCCGGGAGTACCTGCAATCCCCCGATCAACAGGTATTCCCGGCGTTCTGAGCGCCCGACCATCGCCTCCCCCGAGGCGGCTGGCGCACCGCGCCTTGGGTCCATCGTCACCCGCACAGGCTGTGAAAACAAGTTAACGGTTAACACGGCGCCGAAAACCTCGAACATCCAGCGGCCCGACACACCCCGAGTGTGAGCCCAGCCATAAAACCCCTAGTCAGAGCGATGCAAGATCCACCGTTGGCCTCGATTTCACTTTTGCCCCCAGTTCACGCTATATTTTTCGAGCTGCCTGAAACGGGCAGTCGGCCGGATCGGAAACGATCCAGCAGGGCCGCAAGGCCCCGTAGCGCAGTTGGTTAGCGCGCCGCCCTGTCACGGCGGAGGTCGCGGGTTCGAGTCCCGTCGGGGTCGCGAAAGCGGTGATGGAAACATCACCGCTTTTGTGTTGATGGATCCTCGCCGATCCAGACGCACGTTGAGGATGCGCTTCCACCGCGCCTCAACACTGGCCAGGTAGCTCAGCTGGTAGCAGCGTTCGCCTGAAAAGTGAAAGGTCACCGGTTCGATCCCGGTCCTGGCCACCACTCAGCCCGCTCCCTCACCGGAGCGGGTTTTTGGTGCCCGACCACCCCCACCCACGGCCCGACGTCGGCTCCACACCACCTTCCCGTCCTCTCTGCACGCCTTGGCGCGGCCTTGCACCCCCTGCAGATGCGGCATGGCCAGACCCTGACGTGCACAGTGGCGGGCCAGCCGCCCGCTGCCGGTATGACCCCCGCAGAGAAGGGTCAGCCGGTGTAGGCAGCCGTCCAGCGGGCCACCTCGTCGAAGTAGCGCCCACGCACGGCCTCGGCGCTCAGGGCCAGGTCATGCAGCCCCCCATCGATCCGCACCATGGTCACGTGGTTGCCCAGCCGCACCGCCCTGGCGGCGATCTTGTCCACGTCGAGGACGGCGTCCGCCCGCAGCAGCGCCTCGTCCCAGGTGCGACGGAAGTCGCTGCGGGCGCTGGTCAGCACCAGCACGGGACAGTCGATGGACAGCCCAACGGCAACCCGATCATGTCCCGCCAGCACCGCCGCCAGCCAACCCACTCGGATCTGGAAGTCGTTGACACCCTTCAATTCGCGCACCATGGTCCACTCACCGTCGAGCTCCGCCTCGATGGTGCGGGCGTAGAGGCCGTTGTTGGGCAGTGGGAGCACCGTGGTCGGGTACGTGGTCCTTAGCCGCTGCAGGACCGGTGCCGTGATGGCTCGCCGCAGTGGTGAGCCCTGCAGGTCCAACCAGGGCGAGTTTAGGACCAGCCCGGTGAGCTCACCCGGACGCGCATCGGCCCACAGGGCGGAGATCAGGCCGCCCGTCGAGTGCCCCATCAGGCAGACCTCGTCGTGGGACTCGCGCAGCACGGCCATGGCGGCATCGAGTTCCTCGAAGTAGTCCTCGAGGCTGGTGATGAAGCCGGGCAGCTGCCCCGGACGCAGGCTGCGGCCATAGCGACGCAGGTCCACCGCGTAGAAGTCGAAGCCCATCTCCTCGACGGCCTCGGCCAGGTGCGGCTGGAAATAGTAGTCATTCCAGCCATGCACATAGAGCAGCGCGCGACGGGTGGTGGGCTCACGGCGACGCACCAGCGTCGCCGACACAACAGCAACTTCCTCCGGCTCACCCGGTGCGGGTTGTGCCGAAGGAAGTTGAAGAGTCAGTTGTTGATGACCCGGAAGGAGACGGTCATCGTCCCACTGGTGTGACATCGCGGTCAGACCGCGCGACGGGGGTCCTGATCCTCGTCGTCGTCCAGCTCGTCCTCGTCGAGGTCGACCCCATATGCCGCGGCAAGGTCCGCGTAAGGGTCTTCCTCTTCATAGCTGTCATGGGATGTGCTCTTGATCCCGAGCTCTCGCTCCAGAGATGCCACATCCATGTTGACCGGGCGATACTTCAGATCCCTTGCAACCTTGGTCTGCTTCGCCTTTGCACGGCCGCGCCCCATGTCGGGTCGACCCCCTCGCTTTGTCCCTCGCGGATTTACCGCGGCAATGTGTGTTCAAACTTTCGTGAGACACAGGCTACCGGACTCACGGGCCCCAACCAAAAGACACAGCCACCAACGGTCCGCCTGTTCGGACGGACCGTTGGTGGCTGCACCGCAAGTCAGCGGGATTCAGCCCGCGCTGGGGTGCTCCCCAGTCATCGTGACGCGCTCCTGGGCAGCCTCGGAGGCCTCCACCCGCCCCAGCACCCAGTTGGCCACGCCACGGGCGTCCAGAGCCGCCCTGGCGGCATCCAGACTGGCCTCGGGGAGCACGGCCACCATGCCGACGCCCATGTTCAAGGTCGCCTCGATGTCGCTCTGGCTGACCTTGCCCACCTGCTGCACCAGCTGGAAGACGGCCGGCGGCGTCCACGAGGAACGCTCCAGCGTGACGCTGAGGTGGTCCGGGATCACGCGGGCCAGGTTGTTGGCCAGGCCACCACCGGTGATGTGGCTCATCGCGTGCACCTCGGTGGCCTTGAGCAGGTCCAGCACGTCGAGGGCGTAGACCTTCGTCGGGGTCAGCAGCGTCTCGCCGAGCGTGCCGCCGAGCTCGGACACGTCCCGGTCCAGCTTCCACCCGGCCTCCTCGAGCAGCACGTGGCGCACCAGCGAGTAGCCATTGGAGTGCAGGCCCGAGGACGCCATGGCCAGCACCACGTCGCCGGCCACGATCCGGTCCGCGCCCAAGATCTTGGACTTCTCGACCACGCCGGTGGTGGCACCGGCGATGTCGTACTCGTCGGGAGAGAGCAGGCCCGGGTGCTCCGCGGTCTCGCCTCCCAGCAGCGAGCAACCCGCCACTTCGGCGGCCGCGGCGATGCCCTTGACGATGTCGGCGATCCGTTCGGGAACCACCTTGCCGCACGCAATGTAGTCGGTGACGAAGAGCGGCTCGGCGCCGCAGACCACCAGGTCGTCGACGAGCATGCCCATCAGGTCGAAGCCGATGGTGTCGTGCTTGTCCATGGCCTGGGCAATGGCCACCTTGGTTCCCACACCGTCCGTGCTGGTGGCCAGCACCGGGTGGTCGTAGTTCTTGAAGGCACTCGCGTCGAAGAAGCCGGCGAAGCCACCCAGCCCTCCCAGCACCTCGGGGCGCTTGGTGCGGGCGACGTGTGCCTTCATCAGCTCGACCGCGCGGTCACCGGCCTCGATGTCGACTCCGGCGCGGGCATAGGCGGACTGGCTCATCAGCATTCCTTCTTCTTGAGGGGAGCATTGCGCAGGTCGGCCAGGGGCAGGTCCTGGTCACCGACCGGGTAGACGCCGTCGAAACAGGCACAGCAGAGGTTCTCCTTGGGCATGTGCGTGGCCTTCACCAGCCCGTCCAGGGAGATGTGGCCCAGCGAGTCCGCACCGATGGACTTCGCGATCTCGTCGATGGTCATCCCGGGTGCGATCAGTTCGTCGCGGGTGGCGAAGTCGATGCCGTAGAAGCACGGCCACTCCACCGGCGGGGCGGAGATGCGCACGTGCACCTCCTTGGCGCCGGCCTGGCGCAACATCGCCACCACCTGGCGCTGGGTGTTGCCACGAACGATCGTGTCGTCCACGACGACGATCCGCTTGCCCTTGACCACGTCGGGCAGCGGGTTCAGCTTCATCCGGATACCCATCTGGCGCATCGCATTCGACGGTTGGATGAAGGTGCGCCCCACATAGGCATTGCGGACCAGACCGAGCCCGTAGGGAATCCCCGAACCGGCGGCAAAACCAATGGCGGCGGGGATCCCGGACTCCGGCGTGGGAATCACCAGGTCTGCGTCGACGGGAAACTCCTTGGCCAGCAACTTGCCGATCTTCACGCGCACATTGTGGATGCGTCGGCCCTGCAGCAGGGTGTCGGGGCGGGAGAGGTAGACGTACTCGAACAGGCAGTGCTTGGGTGCCGGCGCGGCGAACTGCTGCGAGGAGATGGTGCCGTCCGCGGTGATGGTGACCAGCTCGCCCGGCTCCACGTCGCGCAGGAAGGTGGCACCGACGATGTCCAGCGCCGCGGTCTCGGAGGCGACGACGATGCCAGCCCCTTCCGGCAGCTGCCCCAGCGCCAGCGGGCGGATGCCCTGCGGGTCACGCGCCGCGTACAGCACGCCCTCGTCCATGAAGGTCAGGCAGAAGGCGCCGCGCAGTTGCGGCAGCACCTCCAGAGCGGCCTCCTCCAGAGAGTGGTCGTCGTAGCTGGCCAGCAACGCGGACAGGATCATCGTGTCCGACGAGGAGTCCATCCGCTTCTTGTGCGGCACCTTGTCCTGGCCGATGCGCTCGGCCAGCAGGGCCTCCAGCTCGTCGGTGTTGGTGAGGTTGCCGTTGTGGCACAGGGCCAGCGAACCATCACAGGTGGCGGCCAGGGTGGGCTGGGCATTGCCCCAGATGCTGGCACCGGTGGTGGAGTAGCGGGTGTGGCCGACGGCCAGGCCTCCCTGCAGGGTGTTCAGGGTGGGCTCGTCGAAGACCTGGCTGACCAGGCCCATGTCCTTGAAGACCATGATCCGGTTGCCATTGCTCACGGCAATGCCGGCAGACTCCTGGCCGCGGTGCTGCAGCGCAAAGAGGCCGAAGTAGGTGAGCTTTGCCACCTCTTGCCCGGGAGCTTGTACGCCGAACACGCCGCAGGCATCCTGCGGGCCTCGGTCGTGCGGGTCGATCTCGTGGGTCAACAGTCCATCGGGGCGAAGTGGCACGGAGTCACCCTATCGCGGGTCGGTTGAGGGCGCGCTCAGCGACGACCGGACCGCCACCGCTCCAGCGTCTGCTCCACGTCCAGCAGGCCGGTGATGATGGTGCGCCCGGCGATGGGCGTCAGATTGGTCTGCTTGATCCGGACATTCAGGTCCTCGACGATGGCCCGCGCCGTGGCCTCGTCGCGGACGTCGGCCAGGGTCTCGAGGATGTCCTGCTTCTCCCGTCGAACTGCCAGCGGGCCCGGCATCGCGCCACGCAGGTCCTCCTTGGCCAGCTTGCGCCGGGCCCACCAGTCGGGATCCTCGCCCGGCCGACCCAGGTCCGTCAGCGGCTTGCCCTCGCCGGGCAGATTGCTGAACTCGCCCCGCTCCGTGGCCTCACGGATCTGGCGGTCGATCCAGCTCTCGAAGCGCAGTGGTTCTTCGGGCATGACCCCATGGTAGAACCGGCCCAGGACACACTTCGGGCCCGCAGCCAATGACTGCGGGCCCGAAGTCCACCCGACGGACCCCCCGAACCCATCAGGCATCTTCCCCCTGAAATCTCGCGGCCTGGTTCCCCTCGACCGTTTCGTCGCGATGCCCCAAGTCTGCCCAGAGAGGGGGCCAGTAGAGCAGTTGAACCGTCAGACACAGAGATCCATTCAGCCTCCAGACAGAGAGGATGTCCGATATGTCCCTCACCACGGGACATAACGGACATCCTCGGCCTTCAGCCGCGAAAAATCAGCGCGCCAGCCGAGCCAACAACAAGGCCTCCGCCAAACACGCCTTCTCCAAGTCATTGATGTCCTGGGACTCGTCAATGCCGTGCGGACGGCCATCGGGATCGGCGACGGCCGTGACCAGCACCTGCGAGGCGGGGAAGGCCTTCTGGAAGTCGGAGATCATCGGGATGGAACCGCCGCAGCCCACCTGCACCGGCTCGACGCCGTCCCAGGCGTCTCGGAAGGCGGCCTGGGCCAGCTCTGCCAGCGGCCCCTCGAAGGGGACGACGCCCGGATCGCCGGTCTCGCCCTTGGTGACCGCGACCTGAGCACCCCACGGGGCGTGGCTCTCCAGGTGCCTGGCCAGCGCGTCCAAGGCGGAGGCGGAGTCATCACCGGGGGCGACGCGCAGGCTGACCTTGGCCCGCGCCACCGGGGCCAGTGTGTTGGACGCGTCGGCGACCCGGGTGCAGTCGATGGCCAGCACGGTGCACGACGGCTTGGTCCACAACCGGCTCACCGCGGAACCGTCGCCGATCCACTGCACACCGTCGAGGACTCCCGTGTCCGCACGCAGCCGGTCCTCCGGGTAGTCCAGGGCGGGTCCCTCGGCGGACTTCACGCCCTCGACGGCCACATTGCCCTGCTCGTCGTGCAGCGTCGCCAGCAGCCGACACATGGAGGTCAGGGCATCCGGCACGACGCCGCCGAAACCACCCGAGTGCAGCGCATGGTCCAGGGTGCGCAGCTCCACGACGCAGTCGCAGACGCCGCGCAGGGTGGTGGTGAAGGACGGCTGGCCGGCCTCCCAGTTGGTGGCATCGCAGATCACGAAGACGTCACTGACCAGCTCGTCGTGGTACTTCTCGATCAGACGGGCCAGGCTCGGGGAGCCGATCTCCTCCTCACCCTCGATGAACAGGGTCACGCCCACCGGCGGCTTGCCGTCGAAGGCGCGCAGGGCAGCCAGGTGGACCGCGACGCCGGCCTTGTCGTCATTGGCGCCGCGGGCGTAGAGGCGGCCGTCGCGCTCGGTGGGCTCGAAGGGCTCGGTGCTCCACAGGGAGAGGTCGCCGGTGGGCTGCACGTCATGGTGCGCGTAGAGGCAGATCGTCGGCTGTCCCTCAGGAGCCGGGAAGTGGGCGATGACGGCCGGCTGTCCGCCCTCCTGCACCACCTTCACGTCCTCGCAGCCGATCTCCCGCACCAGCTCGGCGACGGTCTCGGCGCTGCGGCGCACCTCGTCGGCCTTCTCCGGCAGCGAACTGATCGACTGGATGCGGATCAGGCTCTCCAGGTCCTCCCGCATCCGGGGCAGAACGGCGTCGACGGCGGAACGAAGGGCGGTCTCATCGGTGCTCATACTCGCGATGCTATCCACCCTCGACGGCCAGCGGAACGGGCAGGGCGGGCCAGGGCGCCGCTTCCTCCAGCTCGACGGACAGACGAAGCAATGTCTCGTCATGGCCCAGCTCCCCGGTGAACATCACGCCGATGGGCAGCTCGATGCCGTCGATCCTCTCGCGGTGCAGCGGCAGGCTGATCGACGGACGCCCACACAGGTTGGCTGTGCTGGTCCACGGCGTGAAGCGGGTCTGGTCCCAGAAGTCCCGCTCCGGGTCATCGTCATTGCGCAGTTGGCCGATCCGGGCCGGCGGCTGGGCCAGCGTCGGGGTCAGGATGACGTCGAAGCCCTGCCAGGCGACGGCCGTGTCCCTGCTCAGCAGCTGGGCGCGCTGCACTGCGGCGGCATGCGCGACACCGGTGACGCTGCGCCCGTGCTCGCGCAGCCACCTGGTCAGCGGACGCAGTTCCTGTTCACGGTCCGCGGGCACGGGGGCGCCCAGCGCCATCACGGACCACAGGTCGATGAAGGCGGCCCACCGGTCGGGCGCATAGGGCGCGGGAGCCTCCGCCACGTGGTGCCCCAAGCCCTCCAGCACGGCGACCGCCTTGTCCACGGCGCGCAGGCAGGCGGGATGGACCTCGGTGTCCACATTCGAGGGTCTGGTCAGCACCCCGATCCGCAGCCGCTGGGGCGGCACCCAACACCGGGCCAGGAAGCTCGTGTGTGGATCCGGCAGGAGGTAGCCGTCGCCCGGCCAGTGGGCGCTCAGCACGTCGATCCCGGCGGCGGTGTCGCGCACGGTGCGGGACAGCACGCCATGGGTGGACAACGCGACGCCGTCGGTGCCGTGAGGCCCGGGAGAGACGCGGCCGCGCGACGGCTTGAGCCCCACCAGCCCGCAGATGCTGGCGGGGATCCTGATGGAACCGCCTCCGTCGCTGCCGTGGGCGATGGGGGCCAGCCCGGCGGCGACGGCCGCGGCGGCGCCCCCGGAAGAACCACCCGCCGAGCGGCTCGGGTCCCAGGGAGTGCGCGCCGCAGGCTGGTCATCGGGTTCGGTGTAACAGGGCAGCCCGAACTCCGGGACCGTGGTCAGGCCGGTCATCACCGTCCCGGCGCCCCGCAGGAGCTGGGTGACACCGTCGTCGAGTGTGGCCGTCTGCCCGGCGAAGACGCGCGACCCCACGGCCCACGGCATTCCCTGCACCATCGTCAATCCCTTGATCGGGCAGGGAACGCCACGCAGCGGACTGCCCTGAGCGGTCCGCGGGTGGGCGTCCAGGGCCGCGGCGGAGGTGAGTGCCTGCTGGTGCGCCAGGTGGATGAAGGCGCCGATCGTGGGGCCGAGGCCTTCGCTGCGCTCCAGCGCGTCGACGGTGACCTCCAGAGCGCTCACCTCCCCGCCGCGGATGGCCCCCGCCAGGTCCAGTGCCGACAGCTCGTGGATGCGCGTCATGGGATGCACTGTGCCACGCAGCACCCACGCCGTGGCCCCGGGCCAGTGGCATGGACACCTCCCATCACGGGGCAAGCCATGGAAGGATTGAGGCTGTCCGTACCCCTTGCTGAAAGGCCCTGAGAATGTCCATCTTCTCCGCCGTCGACATGGCGCCCCGCGACCCGATCCTGGGCCTCACCGACGCCTACCTGTCCGACACCAACCCGAAGAAGGTGAATCTGGGCGTCGGCGTCTACCAGGATGCCGACGGCAAGTTGCCGGTGCTCGAGTGCGTACGCACCGTCGAGCAGCAGATGGGAGCGGATCCCAAGCCCCGCGGCTACCTGCCCATCGACGGCCACAAGGCCTTCACCGCCGAGGTCGCCAAGCTGGTGCACGGCCCCGAGGCCGCCGCCTCAGGCAAGCTGGTCACCGTCCAGACCCTGTCCGGCACCGGCGCCCTTCGCGTCGGCGGCGACTTCCTGCGTCCGCTGTCCAACGGCAAGCTGCTGCTGTCCGACCCATCGTGGGAGAACCACCAGGCCGTCTTCACTCGCGCCGGCTTCGAGGTCTCCACCTACCGCTACAAGGCCGCCGGGCGCGACGGCATGGACTTCGACGGCATGATCGAGGACCTGCGCGCTGCCGAGAAGGGCACCGTCGTGGTGCTGCACGCCTGTTGCCACAACCCCACCGGTTACGACCTGTCCGACGAGCAGTGGGACCAGGTGGTGCAGACCGTCACCGAGTCCCAGCTGATCCCGCTGGTGGACATGGCCTACCAGGGCTTCGCCGAAGGCCCGGAAGAGGACGTGAAGGCGATCGGCAAGTTCGTCGCCACCGGCCTCCCGGTGGTCAACACTGTCAGCTTCGCCAAGAACATGAGCCTCTACGGCGAGCGTGTCGGCGCGCTGCAGGTCACCTGCGCCGATGCCGACGAGGCCGCCCGGGTCCTCAGCCAGCTCAAGGTGCTGATCCGCACCATGGTCTCCTCCTCCCCCACCCATGGCGCCGCCGTGGTGGCCGCCGTGCTGTCCGACTCGACGCTGCGCAGCCAGTGGGTCACCGAGCTGGCCGGCATGCGCGAGCGGATCAAGGAGATGCGCCGACGCCTGGTGGACGGCCTGGCCGCCGCCGGGGTGACGGCCGCCAATGGCAAGCGCGACATGGGCTTCATCGCCGAGCAGGCGGGCATGTTCAGTTACTCCGGCCTGTCCAAGGATCAGATGGTGCAGCTGCGCGAGAAGTGGGGTGTCTACGGCACCGACAAGGGCCGGATCTGCGTCGCTGCCCTGAACGACTCGAACATCGACTACGTCTGCGAGGCCATTGCCGACGTGATCTGATGGTCTGACCTCAGAACTGTGGATGGTAGCCACCGAGCTCGGTGGCTACCATCCACACTTCTCAAGAGCTTTCTCCTCAGGCGTTCATCACTGCCGGGATCGTGGTCTCCCAGGCCTCGCGCAGCTCGGCCAGCGGCAGGGTGAACTGGCCCTGCACCTCCAGCTCCGGGTTACCGGTCACCTCACCCAGACGGGTCAGCGGGACACCGTGCTCCTCGCACAGGGCCTTGAAGCGGGTCAGGGAACCGGCGGGGAGGCTGACGATGGCACGGGCGGCCGACTCGCTGAACAGCTGCACGCACGGATCTCCCTCGGGCAGGGTCAGGGCGACGCCAAGGTTCTTGCGCAGCGCGCTCTCCACCAGGGCCTGGGCCAGGCCACCGTCGGCCAGGTCATGGGCGCTGGACAGCAGCCCCTCCTTGCTGGCGGCGATCATCACGCGACCCAGCTCCATCTCGGCGTCGAAGTCAGGCTGCGGCGGCACGCCACCGAGGTGGTCGTCGTGCATGACCTGGGCCCACACCGATCCGCCCATCTCCTCCTGGGTGGTGCCCAGCAGGAAGACGCCGTCGCCCTCGTGGGCGAAGCCCATCGGGGTGCGCTTGGTGACGTCGTCGATCACGCCGAGCATGCCCACCACCGGGGTGGGGAGGATGTTCGTGCCGTCGGTCTGGTTGTAGAAGCTGACATTGCCGCCCGTGACCGGAGTGCCCAGCTTCTGGCAGCCGTCCACCAGGCCGATGATGGCCTCCTGGAACTGCCACATCACCTCGGGATCCTCGGGGGAACCGAAGTTCAGGCAGTCGGTGATGGCCACCGGCTCGGCGCCGCCCACGGCGACATTGCGGTAGCTCTCGCACAGCGCCAGCTGCGCACCCAGGTAGGGGTTGAGGTAGGCGAAGCGACCGTTGCAGTCGGTGGCCAGGCTGATGCCCAGGTTGGTCTTCTCGTCGATCCGCAGCATGCCGGAGTCCTCCGGCTGCGCCAGCACCGAGTTGCCGCGCACATAACGGTCGTACTGGCTGGTCACCCAGGACTTGTCGCACAGGTTCGGGCTGGCGACCATCTTCTTCAACGTCGCGGCCAGTTCCTCGCCGGTCTTGGCGCGCTCCAGTGCATTCGCGTCGTCGGCGTTGACCTCGTCGATCCAGTCCGGGCGCGCAATGGGCCGGTTGTAGGTGGGGCCGTCGTGCGCGACAGTCTTGGGGTCGACGTCGACGATGGTCTCCCCGTGCCAGGTGATGATCAGTCGGTCCCCGTCGGTGACCTCGCCGACGACGGTGGCCAGCACGTCCCACTTGGCGCAGATCTCCAGGAAGCGCCCGACCTTGCCGGGCTCCACCACGGCCATCATGCGCTCCTGGGACTCGCTCATCAGGATCTCCTCCGGGGAGAGCGAGGGGTCACGCAGCGGGACGACGTCCAGCTCGACATTCATGCCGCCGGAGCCGGCGCTGGCCAGCTCGCTGGTGGCGCAGGAGATGCCGGCCGCACCGAAGTCCTGCAGGCCGTTGATGACGCCGGCCTCGAAGAGCTCCAGGGTGCACTCGATCAGCAGCTTCTCCATGAAGGGGTCGCCGACCTGCACGCTGGGGCGCTTGACCGGACCGTCGGCGTCGAAGGTCTCCGAGGCCAGGATGGAGGCGCCGCCGATGCCGTCGCCGCCGGTGGCCGCGCCGTACATGATCACCTTGTTGCCGGCACCGGTGGCCTGGGCGCGCTTGAGGTCCTCGTGCTTCATCAGGCCGACGCACAGGGCGTTGACCAGCGGGTTGCCGTAGTAGGTCTTGTCGAAGACCACCTCGCCGCCGATGTTGGGCAGGCCGAGGCAGTTGCCGTAGCCGCCGACGCCGGAGACGATCCCGGGCATCACGCGCTTGGTGTCGGGGGCGTCCAGCGGGCCGAAGCGCAGCGGGTCCATCACACCGATCGGGCGGGCACCCATGGCGAGGATGTCGCGCACGATGCCGCCGACGCCGGTGGCGGCACCCTGGTAGGGCTCCACATAGGACGGGTGGTTGTGGCTCTCCGCCTTGAAGGTGACGGCGTAGCCCTGGCCGATGTCCACGGCCCCGGCATTGTCGCCGATGCCCGCCAGCAGGGGGCCACGAGGGGTGGTCTGCTCCAGGACGCCGAATCGCTTCAGGTGCACCTTGGAGGACTTGTACGAGCAGTGCTCGCTCCACATCACCGAGTACATCGCCAGCTCGGCGCCGGTGGGGCGCCTGCCGAGGATCTGCCGGATCGAGTCGTACTCGTCCTGCTTCAGCCCCAGCTCAGCCCACGGCTGCTGGACGTCGGGAGTGTTGACGGCATTTTCTACGGTGTCGGCCACGGGGACAATCTACCGGGTCCGGGTGGCGAAGATCAGCCAGCCCACCTCGCCACGCGGCTCGCGCTCCTCAGCCGGCCCTGCCCGAGGTCCACCCGCACCCAAGGGCCCCATCCGCACGTCAGAACGTGCGGATGAGGCCCCGTGGATGAGGACGACGCCGGAGGGGCCTCGTCAGCAGCATCGACTCCCTGGGTTGTGCTCCTGGCGGTGGTACTCGTGCCGCCAGAACTCCTTGCGGTCCATCGCCTCCCCCGGTTGGGCGGTGGTGCGGTGCCAGGCCAGGTAGCGCTCGTACTTGTCCGCGCCCAGGACCCCGTTGGCGAAGCGCAGTGCGCGGCGCCAGCGGGAGGGCGTCCCCTCGACGGGCTCGGGGGCCGTGGTGGAGACAGGCTCGGGGACCGTGGTGGAGACGGCTGCCATCAGTGGCCCGTCTTCACCAGCTGCGCATCAGGATGCGACGCGTAGTAGGCGGCCCACTCCTTCTCCAGGGCCTTCTCCGGGGCCGAGGCGCCCAAACCTGCCGGCGCGTAGAGCTGTGCCGGCAGGGCCGGATCCTCCGAGGAGACTCCCCCGCCAGCTTTCAGCGCCTGCACCGTGCGCACCGCGGCGAAGACGAAGACGATCAGCGTGCACACCACGAAGAGCACCGACAGGCACCCCTGCACCATGGTGTTGAAGCTGACGGCATTCATCTGGTCCAGGTTCTTCGCGGCACCCAGCTCGGTCTTGCCGGCCTTGATCGCGTCGGCGTACAGCTTGTGATTGGCGAAGTAGCCCACCTTCGGGTTGCTGCTGAAGATCTTGAGGTAACTGCCGTAGACGGTGATCACGGCGGTGAACAGCCACGGGATGACGATGATCCACAGCGCATTGCGGGCGCCCTTGCGGGCGAAGACCACGGCGCAGATGCTCAGCGCCAGGGCGGCCAGCAGCTGGTTGGCGATCCCGAACAGCGGGAAGAGGGTGTTGATGCCGCCCAGCGGGTCGGTGACGCCCATGATCAGGATCGATCCCCAGCCGGCCACCATCACAGCGGTGGTCAACCAGGCACCGACCTTCCAGCTGGGATCGCGGAAGCGGGCGTGGAAGTTGCCCAGCGCATCGGCCAGCATGAAACGGGCCACACGGGTTCCGGCGTCGACGCTGGTGAGGATGAACAGCGCCTCGAACATGATGGCGAAGTGGTACCAGAAGCTCATCATCGCCGGGCCACCGAAGACCTGGTGCATGATGTGTGCCAGCCCGACGGCCAGGGTAGGGGCGCCACCCGTGCGGGAGACGATCGACTGCTCACCGACATTGCGTGCGGTCTCGGTCAGCGTCGCCGCGTCGACGTGCACGCCGGTGAGCCCCAGGGAGTTCACGTACTGCACGGCGCCCTCGACGGTGCCTTGGGTGGCTCCCGCCGCGGAGTTCATCGAGAAGTAGATGCCCCGGTCGATGCTGACCGCGGCCACCAGCGCCATGATGGCGACGAAGGACTCCATCAACATGCCGCCGTAGCCGATCAGCTTGGTTTGGCGCTCCTTCTCCACCATCTTCGGGGTCGTGCCCGACGCGATCATCGCGTGGAATCCGGACAGCGCACCGCAGGCGATGGTGACGAAGAGGAAGGGGAAGAGCGAACCGGCGAAGACCGGGCCGTCGGAGCGCGAGGCGTACTCGCTGATGGCCGGGACGGTGATTGTCGGCTGCACGAAGACGATGGCGATGGCGAGCATCGCGATCACGCCCACCTTCATGAAGGTGGACAGGTAGTCGCGCGGGGCCAGCAGCAGCCAGACGGGCAGGATGGCGGCGATGAAGCCGTAGACGATCAGGCACCAGGCGACGGTGGGCTTGTCCAGGTGGAACCAGGCGACGCCCCAGGCGGTCTTGGAGACGTAGCCGCCGCCAATGATGGCCGCCAGCAGCATGATGCAGCCGATGACGGAGACCTCCATCACCCGGCCCGGGCGCAGGTAGCGCAGGTAGACGCCCATGAACAGCGCGATCGGGATGGTCATGCCGACGCTGAAGACGCCCCAAGGGCTGTCACCCAGGGAGTTGACGACTACCAGCGCGAGGATGGCGACGATCATCAGCATGATGGACAGGGTGGCCAGCAGGGCGGCGGTGCCGCCGATGGGGCCGAGCTCGTCCTTGGCCATCTGCCCCAGCGAACGGCCGCCGCGACGCATGGAGATGAACAGCACCAGGTAGTCCTGGACCGCGCCGGCGACGATCACGCCGACGATGATCCAGATGGTTCCCGGCAGGTAGCCCATCTGCGCAGCAAGGACCGGGCCGACCAGCGGCCCGGCTCCGGCGATGGCGGCGAAGTGGTGGCCGTAGAGGATGCGGCGGTCCGTCGGCACGAAGTCATGGCCGTTGTAGGCGTACTCGGCCGGGGTGGCGCGACGGTCGTCGGGCTTGACGAGCACCTTCTCGATGAAGGTGGCGTAGAAGCGGTGGGCGATCAGGTAGCTGCAGACAGCAGCGAAGACGAACCAGATGCCGTTGATGGACTCCTTGCGGGCCAGCGCGATGGCGGCCCAGGAGACGGCTCCGAGCAGGGCGATGGCTCCCCAGATGATGATCTGTTTGGGGGAGAGCTTCTTCTCCTGCTCGATGGTCTGTTCGTCGAGCGAAGTGGGTGGGAGGTCGGCCGGCAAGTCAGGCCGCGTCATGGTGCTCATGTTGCCTCGGGGTGGGCGCAGGTGGCCGCGGGGCTTTCCCATCGCCGGGGCGGCCGGGCGGTCAGGAGACCTTCATTGGTTCCTGACCGCACTGTAGAACACCGTGGTCTGACCGCGAGTGGCGACCCCTCGACAAGATCGAGGAGCGACAGGACGGGCCCGGGGAACGGACTCCGCCGTCGCCCGAGCCCGTCGAGGCCTCAGGAGTTGAAGGCGAGGACCCGCTGGATGCGCGCCGCGTCGTCGGCGCCCTCCACCACCATGCGGCGCAGGGCCGCCGGGGCGTCATCCGTCTGGTCCAACCACCGCTGTGCGCCCTCACGTCCGTCGGCGGTCTTCGGGAAGAGCCCCCCGACCAGGCGCTGGGCGATCTCGATCGAGTGCTGCTGCCAGACCTCTGTCAGCCACTCGAAGTAGCCGCCGGCCGCCGGTGCGGCCAGCTCCTCCTGCCCGGGCGTGCCGAAGCCGGACACCAGGGCATCCACGTGGTCATTGCTCAGCGCATCGGGCGTGTGCAGGTCCTGCCAGACCTGCGCCTTCACCTCGGCGGAGGGCCGGGAGGCCAGGGCCTCCAGCCGGGCGGTGACACCGTCGGCGGAGGGATCGCGACGCAATTCCTCGTCGAGCTCCGCCATCCCCCAGATCTGTTGCGCGGTGAGGGCACGGGCGAACATCCAGCGCAGCTCCGGGCCCAGCTCCAGCCCGTCGAGCACCAGGCTGCCGTCGAGCAGCGTGGTGATCCGCGGGGAGAGGATGTCCACCCGCAGCCCCAGCCGCGCGATGCTGCGGGCCAGCACCACCTGCGCGTCGGAACCGGGGCGGGCGGCGACGAGTTCCTGCCAGATCCTCTCGGCGACGGGCCCGGCCGCCTCCTCGCGAGCTTCCGGGGGCAGGTAGAGGTTGAGGCAGCTGTCCACCCGCGCGAGCACGTCGGTGAGGGTGGCCGCATCGGTCTCGGCCAAGGCATGGTCCATGGCGATGGCGAGGTAGTCACGGGCGGGGAGCACGGCGTCGCGGGTCATGTTCCACAGGGCAGCCCAGACCAGGGCGCGGGCCAGGGCATCGTCGACGCCGGACAGGTGGGCACGCACCGTCTCCAGCGAAGCCGGATCCAGCACGACCTTGGCGTAGGTGAGGTCCTCGTCATTGACCAGCACCAGGTCAGGTGCCGACAGCCCGACGGCCTGCGGCAGATCGGTGGACGGGCCGCCGGCCAGGTCCACCTCCAGCCGGTCCGTGCGGCGCAGCATGCCGTCGACGACGCGGTAGAGGCCGACGGCCAGGGTGTGTGGGCGTCCCACGACCGTACCGTCGCGGGCATCCAGCGACTCCTGGCGGATCGCCAGCCGGGTGATCCGCCCGTCGGCGGTCTCGATGACCGGGGTGAGGGTGTCCGGCCCCGCGGTCTGCAACCAGCAGGCCGCCCACTCGTCGAGGTCCCGGCCGGAGGCCTCCTGCAGCGAGGCCAGCAGGTCCGCAAGCGTCGCCGAGGAGAAGGCATGCTGCTGGAAGTAGGCGCGGGCACCGGCGAAGAAGGCGTCGACGCCGACGTGGGCCACCAGCTGCTTGAGCACCGCGGCGCCCTTGGCATAGGTGATGCCGTCGAAGTTCTGCTTGGCGGCCTCCACATCAGCGATGTCCGCGACGATCGGGTGCGTGGTGGGCAGCTGGTCCTGCGCATAGGCCCAGGCCTTGCGACGCCCGGCGAAGGCCACCCAGGCGTCGGTGAACTCGGTGGCCTGGACGCTGACGTGGGCACCCATGAACTCGGCGAAGGACTCCTTGAGCCACAGGTCGTCCCACCACTGCGGGGTGACCAGGTCACCGAACCACATGTGCGCCATCTCGTGCAGGATCGTGTTCGCGCGTCCCTGGTACTGGGCACGGGTGGCGGCGGAGCGGTGGATGTAGGCCTCGGTGAAGGTGACCAGGCCGGGGTTCTCCATGGCGCCCAGGTTGTACTCGGGCACGAAGACCTGGTCGTACTTGCCCCACGGATAGGGGAAGCCGAAGGCGCGGTGGTAGAAGTCCATCCCCTGCCGCGTGACCTCGAAGATCTTCTCGGCGTCGAAGTGCGGCGCCAGGCTCTGCCGGCACAGGGCACCAAGGGGCACCTCCAGGCCGTCGTCGGAAGTCCACGAGGAGGTCTGTTCATGCCAGGGCCCGGCGATGATGCAGGTCAGGTAGGTGGACAACGGCGGCGTGGGGCCGAAGGCGTGGCGTACCCCGTCGAACTGGTCATCGTCGCCCTTGATGGGGCCGCCCGCCACACGGGGCTGGTTGGAGCGAACCTGCCACCCCTCAGGCGCCAGCACGGTGATGTGGTGGACGGCCTTGAGGTCCGGCTGCTCGAAATTGGGGAAGACGCGACGCGCATCCGCCGGTTCGTACTGCGTGTACAGGTAGGTCTGCTGGTCCACCGGGTCCAGGAAGCGGTGCAGACCCTGTCCGGAGCGGCTGTAGCGACCCGCGGCGCTCACCTCGACGACATTGCGGCCGGGGGTCAGCTGGACAGGGAAGCGGGCCCCGTCGTAGTCCACCGCCTGAACCTCACCGTTGACCACCACCCGGTGCACGATGGCGTCGAGGAAGTCCAGCGTCGTGGAGTCCAGAGAGGTGTCCAGCACGATGACGCAGTGCACGCCGAAGGTGTCGTGGGACTGGTCGGTGGCCCTCCTCACGTCGATGGTGCTGTGGTAGCTCTCGACGGTGATCCCGGTGCTGCGGACGCGGGCCTCGGCCCGGCTGATGTTTCCTGTACTCACACCTGCCAGCCAAACACCGCCCGTCGGCGGTGGCAAGCCCCCCACGCCGCAGCGCCTCAACCCTGCCCTAGGCTGTCGCCATGACAACGCTGTCCGTCCCGCAGACCGCACCCGTACTGGCCCTCGATGCTGGGCAGACCGGTATCCGGGCGGAGCTGCGCGCGGGCGGGGCCGTCGTGGCCAGCCAGGAGTTCGACGGGGTGCTGACCGACCGGCCGGTGATCCCCCAGCTGGCGCGGGCCGCCGTCGAGGCGCTGTCCGGCGTCGAGCCCGGTGATCGTCCCAGCGTGCTCGCCGTGGGCAGTTCGGGGCTCACCGACGACATGCGCGCCGAGGAACTACTGCAGCTGACCCGCGAGGCCGGGATCGGTCACGTGCGCCTGGCGCACGACTCCATCACCAGCTATCTGGGGGCCTTGGGCAATGTCACCGGTGTCGTCACGGCGGCGGGAACCGGCGTCGTGACCCTGGCCGTGGGGACCCGCGACGTGGCCCGCGTCGACGGCTGGGGTCACCTGCTCGGTGACGCCGGGTCGGGCTTCTGGATCGGGCGCGCCGCCCTGGATGCTGTGATGCGCGCCCATGACGGACGTGGCCCGCAGACCGCCCTGACCCCCTTGGCCCTGGAGGAGTTCCCGGACCTGGAGGCGGCCTACATGGTCCTGCAGGCCGACGAGCACAAGGTGAGCCGGATCGCCTCCTGGGGGCGCACCGTTGCCGAACTGGCCAAGACGGACGAGGTCTGCCGCGAGATCAGCGCTCGGGCCGGCCGGGAGCTGGCCTGTTCCGCACTGGCCGGGCTCTCCCGGGTGGGCGAGGACCAGCGGCCGGACCCCGCGCTCAGCACCGTCGGGAAGGTCTTCTCCTCCCCCTGGATTGCCGACGCCTTCCGGGAGGCCGTGCTGGCGCGCCACTCACAGGCACGGATCGTCCCGGCTCACGGCACGGCCCTGGATGGCGCCGCACTGCTCCCGACGGTTGCTCCCGAGGACGCCCTGGCCACCCACATCCGCACCGCCTGAGCCGCGCCACGCCCCGAATGCACCACCCGCCTCCGGGCAGGGCAGACTTGAGGGGTGAACCCCGTGATCCGAGTCGCCCTGATCAACGACCACCCCATCGTCGTCGAGGGTCTGCGCACCCTGCTGCAGCCCTTCCCGCAGGTGGACATCGTGGAGCTCGACACCTTCCTCGACGTGAGGCAGCCGGTGGACCTGGCGCTGCTCGACACCCACGCCCAGGCCGCTCCGCTGCACGAGGCGGTCGCCGAGAGACTGGCCGAGGCAAGCATCTCCCGGCTCGCGGTCTTCACCTGGACCGTCACCGAACAGGCCGTCCAGGACGCCCTCGGCGCCGGGGCGCATGGCGTGCTGTCCAAGCAACTTGCGGGCGACGAGCTGGCCCGCGCGCTGGTGCGGATCGGGCAGGGCGAGGTCGTCGTCGCCCGGAATCCCCAGGAGCAGCAGGCCGCCGAGGACCTGGCCGCCACCCAGGCTGGCCGTGGCCGCGACTGGCCCGGGCGGGACCAGGGGCTGACCATGCGCGAGTCGGAGATGATCGCCCTGATCTGCCAGGGACTCACCAATGAGCAGATCGCCGCCCGTCTCTACCTGAGCCCCAATTCGGTGAAGTCCTACATCCGCTCCGCCTATCACAAGGCGGGCGTCAGCTCTCGCTCGCGGGCGGTGCTGTGGGGCATCGACCACGGCCTGCGTCCGGTGGCGAGCCGACGCACCGCCTGAGACCTCCCCGCGCGGGGACCCTCTGCTTCGTTCACCTTTCGTTCAACGCCATGTCCCGGCACGTCCACCCACGGCTGTTTGGCTGGCCACTGCGTCCCCACAGGCGGCTGCCAGACCAGGCAGCCGGAGCGAAAGGTACAACCCCATGGACTCCAAGCGTCTCCTCCCGATGGCAGACCACGTGCGCGGCAAGCGTTCGGCGGTCACCTGCCAGCTCAAGTGTGACAACCAGTGCCTTGGCGAGGTGTGCAACACCACCTCCAACGGCTATTTCCGTGACATCGCCTCGTCCGCTGTCTCCCGCCGCGCCGTGCTGGGTGGATCGGCCGGTGCCGTCGCCCTGTTCGGCGCCTCCCGCTTCGATGCCCCGGCCGCGGCCGCCCCGCTGTCCGAGCAGGCCCTGGCCGAGGGCCGCCGCGGCGCCCGTCGCAGCCCGCTGAACTTCGAGGCCATCCGCCCCGTCGACTTCAAGGTCGACGAGTTCAACGTTCCCGAGGGCTACAGCTGGAAGCCGATCATCCGCTGGGGCGACCCGCTCTTCGCCGATTCCCCCGCCTTCGATCCGAAGAAGCAGACCGCTGCCGCGGCTCGCAAGCAGTTCGGCTACGACAACGACTACACCGAGATCATCGACATCCCCGGTTCCGAGGGCCGTCGCGCGGTGATGTTCGTCAACCACGAGTACACCAACGAGAACATCATGTTCCCGCCCACCATGCCCATCGAGGACCAGCGTGAGATCGGCATGATCAACCACGGCCTGACCGTCGTGGAGCTGGAGCGCAAGAACACCGCCAGCCCCTTCAGCTACGTCAAGGGCGCCCGCCTGAACCGTCGCATCGTCATCGACGACGCCTACCGGATGACCGGCCCGGCCGCCGGCTCGGAGCTGCTCAAGACCAAGGCCGACCCGTCGGGCACCAAGGTGCTGGGTACCCTGGGCAACTGCTCCGGCGGCCTGACCCCGTGGGGCACCCTGCTGTCCGGGGAGGAGAACTTCCACTCCTACTTCCGCGCCGAGGGCACCTCCCCCGAGGAGAAGCGCTACGGCCTCACCGACAAGGCCACCGTCCGCGGCTGGGAGAAGAGCGACCCCCGCTTCGACACCCGCAACAAGGGCTTCGAGAACGAGACCAACCGCTTCGGCTGGATCGTCGAGGTCGACCCCTTCGACCCGAAGTCCACCCCCCGCAAGCACACCGCCCTGGGCCGTTTCAAGCACGAGGGCGCCAATGTCATCGTCGCCGAGAACGGCCACGTGGTTGCCTACTCCGGTGACGACGAGAAGTTCGACTACCTGTACAAGTTCGTCAGCAAGCGCAAGTACCGCAAGAACGACCGTCGCCACAACATGCGCCTGCTGGAGGAGGGTGACCTGTACGTCGCCAAGTTCAGCGGCAACTCGCCCGCCAGCGAGATCGACGGCAAGGGCACTCTGCCCAGCGATGGTGCCTTCGACGGCACCGGTCGTTGGCTGCCGCTGACCAAGGACGGCAAGTCCATGGTCGAGGGCATGAGCCTGGAGGAGGTGCTGGTCCACACCCGCATCGCCGCCGACAGGCTGGGCGCCACCAAGATGGACCGTTGCGAGGACGTCCAGCCCTCGCTGCACAGCCGCCGCGTCTACGTCGCCTGCACCAACAACTCCGACCGCGCCAAGCCAGGCAAGGCCGGCGTAGACGAGCCGAACCCCCGCGCCGAGAACCGCGATGGCCACATCGTGGAGATCGACGAGCTGGGCGAGCAGACCTCGTTGCGCTTCGCCTGGAACCTGATGCTGGTCTGCGGCGATCCTGCCACCGACGAGAACACCTACTTCGCCGGCTACCCGCGCGAGCACGTCTCGCCGATCAGCTGCCCGGACAACCTGGCCTTTGACTCGGTGGGCAATCTGTGGATCTCCACCGACGGCGCCCCCGACGGCATCGGCTACAACGACGGCCTGTTCAAGGTCACGCTGACCGGCCGTGACCGGGGCCGCGTCGAGCAGTTCCTCTCGGTGCCCCGCGACGCCGAGACCTGCGGGCCGATCGTCCGTGATCAGGAGAAGACGGTCTTCGTCGCCGTGCAGCACCCGGGCGAGGAGGGCACCTGGGAGGAGCCGAACAGCTACTTCCCCGACTACGACAACACCCTGCCCCGCCCCACGGTGGTGCAGGTCTACAAGAAGGCCCCGGCCAAGGGCCGCGGCCGCGGCCGCAAGTGATGTGTTGAGCGCCTGACGGGGCGCCCGGACCCCATGTGGGTCCGGACGTCCTGCGGTTCCCCACCCGCCGAGCCGCGCTCGGGTTCTGGTGATCCGCTCGGGTTCTGGTGATCCGCTCGGGTTGCAACACACGCGGACCGCACAAACCCGAGCGCCTGTCCGTCGGCGAGCGGAGGGCCCGGGACACGACGACGGCACCGCACCCGCGATGGGTACGGTGCCGTGCCGGCTGCTGTCAGGGGGCGTCTCAGACGCGGGCCTCGAGGAACTTCAGCACCGAGCTGAAGAACTTGCGGCCATCCAGGCTGGGGCCGGTCAGCTCCTCCATGTTGTGCTCCGGGTGGGGCATCAAACCGACGACATTGCCACGCTCATTGGTGATGCCGGCGATGTCATGGCTGGAGCCATTGGGATTGCCGTCGATGTAGCGGAAGACCACCTGGTTGTTGTCCTCCAGCATCTTCAGCGTCTCCGGGCTGGCCTGGTAGTTGCCCTCGCCGTTCTTGAGGACGATGGTGATCTCCTCACCGGCCTCGAAGTCGCAGGTCCAGGTGGTGTCCTTGGTCTCAACCCGCAGCCGCTGGTCCTTGCAGACGAAGTGGCGCTGCTCATTGCGGATCATGGCACCGGGCAGCAGGTGGCTCTCGCACAGCACCTGGAAGCCATTGCAGATGCCCAGCGTCGGCATGCCCTGGTTGGCGGCCTCGACCACGGAGGACATCACCGGGGAGAAACGGGCGATGGCGCCGCAGCGCAGGTAGTCGCCGTAGCTGAACCCACCGGGCAGGACGACGGCGTCGACCCCCTCCAGGGAGTCCGACGCGTGCCACAGCGGCACGGGGGTTGCCCCGGCGAGCTCCACGGCGCGGATGGCGTCGTGGTCGTCGAGCGACCCGGGAAAGGTCACCACACCGATCTTGACCATCAGTTGGCACCCTCGACGCGCACGTCGAACTGCTCGATCACGGTGTTCGCGAGCAGCTTCTCCGCCGCATCCCGCACCTGGTCGAGACGGTCATCTGTGAGTTCACCGTCGACCTCGATCTCGAAACGCTTGCCCTGGCGCACGGTGAAACCGGCATATCCAAGGCGGTTGAGTGCTCCGGTCACAGCCTTGCCCTGGGGGTCAAGGATCTCGGGCTTGGGCATCACATCGACGACTACACGGGCCATGCTCGTGATCCTATCGAACCTCGGGTACCCACGACCCCACCCCACCGGTAGCGAGCCTGTCACGATCGAGCGGGTTCAGGTCTCCAGCGCATCTTGAACGTGCCAAGGACCCAGAATCGCTCGATCGGGAAGATGGGACCGGCGACCCAACCGGTCTCGCCTATCGTCGTGCCGTGACCAGCCCCTCAACGACGCACTCCGGACACCGCCACGGAGCCCTGCTCGCCCTTGCCGGCGCCTGTCTGTGGGGCACCACGGGCACCTCGCAGGCCCTGCTCACCGGACAGCACAGCCCGGTGGCCGTGGGAGGCCTGCGCACCCTGGTGGCCGCCGTCCTGCTGACCGGCATCGCCCTGGCCGGCGGAGCTCGGGGCTGGGTGGTGCCGCTGCGACACGGGAGCTGGCGGTGGATCCTTCCTGCCGGCCTGTCCGTGGCCTGTTACCAGATGACCTTCTTCGCGGCCGTCGCCCGGACCGGGGTGGCCGTGGGAACCCTGGTCATGCTGGCCACGACGCCGCTGGTCGCGGGGCTGCTGGGCTGGCGGCTCGAGGGACGGCGCCCGTCCCGCCTGTGGGCGACGGCGACCCTGACCAGCCTGGCGGGTGCCTCGCTCCTGGTCCTGGGATCCGGCAGCTCCGCACCGCTCGACGTGCTGGGTCTCCTGCTCGCCGTGGCTGCCGGCATCAGCTTCGGCAGCTACTCCGTGGCGGGCCGACGTGCAGCCAGTGAGGGGGACGAACCGCTGGTGCTGAGCAGCTGGATCTTCCTGGTGGCAGCCCTTGTCCTGGCGGTGCCCCTGCTGCGGCAGGACCTCACCTTCGTCACCCAACCACGCAACCTCGTGGTGCTGGGCTGGCTCGGGGTGGCCGCCACGGCGGGCGCCTACCTGCTCTACCAGACCGGCATGCGCAGCATCGACGCCGCCACCGCCGCAACCCTGGCGCTGGCCGAACCCATGGTGGCCAACCTGCTGGCCGTGCTGGTGCTGGGAGAGCCCTTCACCGCCCTGATGGGGCTCGGGGTGGCGCTGGTGCTGGCCGGGTTGGGCCTGCTGAGCCGTGCCTAGACCCGTCGGGACGACGTGCACAGTCCACTGTGCACGCGCAAGGGGCAGGCCGGGGCGGGGTGCAGCACCAGACATCCCGCTCCAGATCCCGGGCGCAACAGGCACACCAGGCGCACCCGTCAGGAAAGCACTCAGGGAAGGACGAGTGGGGTGCCGGTGAGGCGCTCGAAGGCCTCCAGGTAGCGCATCCGGGTGGCCTCGACGATGTCGGCGGGCAGCGAGGGCGGCGGATTGTCGTTGCTGCGGTCCCACCCGGACTCGCGGGTCAGCCAGTTGCGGACGTACTGCTTGTCGAAGCTGTCCAGACTGCCGCCCGGCACCCAGGTGGACGCGTCCCAGAAGCGCGAGGAGTCGGGGGTGAGCACCTCGTCGGCCAGCACGATGGTGCCGTCGGCGCGCCGACCGAACTCGAACTTGGTGTCGGCCAGGACCATGCCGCGCTCGCGGGCGATCTCCTCCGCACGGGCGTAGACCGCCAGCGTCAGGTCACGGATCTGCTCGCCCAGTTCGATGCCGGTGGTCTGGCACATGGTCTCGAAGTCGACATTCTCGTCGTGCTCGCCCATCGGCGCCTTGGTGGCGGGGGTGAAGATCGGCTCGGGCAGCCGGGATCCGTCCTGCAGCCCTTCGGGCAGCGCAATGCCACACACGGTGCCGCTGGCCTGGTACTCCGCCCAGCCGGAGCCGGTCAGGTAGCCACGGGCGACACACTCGACAGGGATCATGTCCAACTTCTCGCAGACCAGGGCACGCCCCTGCACCAGCTCGGCCCGGGCCTCCCCGATCTCCGCGACGGGACGGGGGCTGATCACGTGGTTGTCCACCAGCTGACGCAGCTGGTCGAACCACCACAGGGACAGCTGGGTGAGCACGATGCCCTTGTCCGGAATGCCGGGGGTGAGCACGAAGTCGTAGGCCGAGATGTTGTCCGTGGCCACCATCAGCATTCGGTCATCTGCTTCCAGCGCGTAGAGTTCGCGCACCTTGCCGGCGTGGATCAGGGGCAGCTGCAGGTTGTTGTACTGGCTCACGGCCTCCACCCTATGACCTGCGTGGCGGGTCCCATCACCACTCCCACTGGACGACGCACAGCGAGGGCGGCACGTCCAGTTTGATCAGCTGCGCGAGCCCCTCGGAGACGGGCAGCTCGACGGCGGCCGGATGGGAGACGGTCAGCTCGTCCTCGGGGCTGGCGGTGTAGCCCACCACCCGCTTGGGCACGGCACCGCGGGAGAACTGCACCTCCATCACGACCTCCCCGGTGTGGGGTACCGCCAGGGCCATCATCTGCGTGGGTTCCGTCGTGGGGGCCAGAGTGGTCATGTACTCGAACATGATGTATTCGCCCTGGCGCAGGGACCGGGGCAGGAGCATCTGGGTGACGGCCAGTTCCTTCTGCGGAATGACGATGCGCTGGCCCACATGGCAGTTGGACAAGCCATGGACCTCTTCACCTCCGTCGGGATCCCCGTCATCGTCCTGGACCACCAGGGGGAAGTCCTTGGCGCCGCCGACGACGCACTGCGCCACCTTGCGGATCACCTCGGAGCTCTGCGTCCGGTCTGGTGCGACCATGGCGGTCACATGGGTGCTGACGGTGCGCAAATGGTCCCGTGAGAGCCCGGCCTGAAGGAGGGCCTCCTCGACGGTTTTCGGGATGGGCAGCGGGCCGGGGCCGTTGCCACTGCGCCGGCGTTTGGCGCTCATGGGCGCGGTGGAGACCAGCGTGCCGGGTTCGAGCTCGAGCACTTCCTCGAGCGCCGCCAGTGTCCTTCCGGAGTGTGCCCGCACCGGTTGCGAGCGACCGTTCTGCCAATAACTCAGGGTGGCCACCGAGACCTTGACGTCGAGCTCTTCCAGGCGGTGCCGGATCCGCTCCAGGGTCAGGCCGCGAGACTTGATGGCGTCATTGAGCACGGACGCGAAGTCCGACCCGCTCGCCGTCATTGCGTCTCTCCCTCGTCACGTGTGCATTCCTGGATCCATCGCCACCCCTGAGGCATGGTGTCCTTCACGCCGTACCGTCCGGGCAGAGCGACCGATTCGGGCACGGCGTGCCGCGGTCGAGCGTCCTCGGGATGTCCAGCGAGGCTCCGCTCGGGTGACAGGACACGGTCCAGTGGGGTTAACCCCACGAATATGACACATGACCGGCCCCGCCCCAGAACCGATGTGACCGAGATCCCAGATTAAGAATTAACTGTTCTGGCTCTTCGCGCAAACACGCACGGATGAGGACCGGTTCCACCTCCCGGTAGTCTGGCCGCGCCTGTGGATCCGCAGGTGCCTGGCACGGAAGGTTGGATTTTCATGACTCAAGAGCCTCACCTGGATGGAATGGGCGCGCTCCCCTACGACGGCGGCGTCGCATTCCGCGTGTGGGCACCACACGCCAGTTCTGTCTCGGTCTTCGGCACGTTCAACGAGTGGCGCAATGACGCCAACCCGCTGGAGGCCGAGGGCAATGGCTACTGGTACGGGGTGGTTTCGGGCGCCAAGACCGGCGACGAATACAAGTACCACCTCGTCAACAGCGAGAACCCGGACAATGTGGTCGAGCTGGACAGGGTGGACCCGTACGCCAACAAGGTCACCAACTCCGTCGGCAATGGCATCGTCTACAACCACGACGACTTCGACTGGCAGGGCGATTCCTTCGCCTGTCCCCCGCACAACGAGCTGGTGATCTATGAGGTGCACACCGGGTCCTTCAACACCAGCCCGGACAGGATCGGCACCTTCGAATCCGTGCTCGCGAAGCTCGACCACTTCAAGAAGCTGGGCGTCAACGCCATCCAGCTGATGCCGGTGATGGAATTCGCCGGCGACCGCTCCTGGGGCTACAACCCCGCCCACCTGTTCGCCGTCGAGGGCATCTACGGCGGCCCGGACGCCCTGAAGAACTTCATCCGCGAGTGCCACAGGAATGGCTTCGCCGTGATCATCGACGTCGTCTACAACCACTTCGGCCCCAGCGACCTGGACCTGTGGCAGTTCGACGGCTGGAGCGAGAACGGCAAGGGCGGCATCTACTTCTACAACGACTGGCGCACGCAGACCCCATGGGGGGACACCCGCCCCGACTACGGCCGCCCCGAGGTTCGCCGCTTCATCCGCGACAACGCGATGATGTGGCTGGAGGACTACCACGCCGACGGCCTGCGCTGGGACATGACCGCCTACATCCGCTCCAAGGATGCCTTCAGCAATGATCTCCCCGAGGGCTTCGAGCTGATGGGTGAGGTCAACCGCGAGGTGCGCAACCAGTTCCCCGGCAAGATCATGATCGCCGAGGACATGCACGGCCACGCCAACATGGTCGGCGAGGGATACGAGCAGGCAGCCTTCCACGCGCAGTGGGATGCCGAGTTCGTCCACCCGCTGCGGGCCTTCATCCGCGCCTTCTACGACAACGACCGCGCCCTGTCCCCGGTCAAGGCAGCCATTGAGCACAACTACGACGGTGAGGCCTTCCGTCGTGTCATCTTCACCGAGAGCCACGACGAGGTCGCCAACGGCAAGCAGCGTGCCGTCAATGACGTGAACCCGGTGGACCAGCAGGGGTGGTATGCCACCAAGCGGGCCACGCTCGGCACGATGATCGCGCTCACCAGCCCCGGCATTCCGATGGTCTTCCAAGGCCAGGAGTTCCTGCAGGGTGGCTACTTCACCGACGAGGTTCCGCTGGACTGGAATCTCAACGAGATCCACCAGGGAATCGTGCAGATGCACGCGGACCTGATGCAGCTGCGTCGCAACTGGGCCGACGACACCGAGGGCCTGCGCGGACCCGGCCTGAATGTCTTCCACTGCAATGAGGACGCCAAGGTGATGGCCTGGCATCGTTGGCGCGAGCACGGCACCAATGACGACGTGGTGGTGGTCATCAACGCGACCGACGACGTGCGCGGCGACTACCGGATCGGCCTGCCCGCCGGGGGCCACTGGGAGTTGAAGTTCAACTCCGACTCGAAGGCCTACGCCCCCCACTTCGGCTCCGCCGACGCCTACGACGTGGGTGCAGAGAACCAAGGAATCGACGGGATGCCGTACTCCGGCGTGGTGAACCTGGCCCCCTACTCGATGCTCGTCTACAGCTGGAAGGGCTGAACGATGACTCGCGGGCACCTGGGCGGGCCCTCGTGGCGCGGCCAGGTGCCCGGCTTCGAGGTGATGGAGGTCGTCGCACGCGTGGCCCAGCTGCGCGCCGAGGGTCATGACGTGGTGAGCCTGTGCGTAGGGGAGCCACTCGCCGGCGCGCCGGCCCCGGTGCGTCAAGCCATGGCGCGTGCGATGGACGGGGCGGACCTCGGCTATTCGGCCTCGCTGGGGATGATGCCGCTGCGGGAGAAGCTCGCCGAGCACTACGGGGCACGGTATGGCCTGGCCGTCGATGCCTCGCGGGTGGCCATCACCACGGGGAGTTCCGGTGCCTTCCTGCTGGCCTTCCTGTCCTGTTTCGACGCGGGAGACCGGGTGGCGCTGGCCCGGCCCGGTTATCCGGCCTATGCGAACATCCTGCGCAGTCTTGATCTTCAGGTCGTCGAGCTGGACGTGACGGTCCCCGACGAGACGGGCCGAGTGACCTACCAGCTCACCACCCAGATGCTGGATGCCGTGCAGGAGCAGGCGCCGCTGGCCGGTCTGGTAGTGGCCTCCCCCGCCAATCCCACCGGCACCATGCTCACCGCCGACGAGATGGAGTCCTTGGCCGCCTGGTGCCGGGAGCACGGCGTCCGGCTGGTCAGCGACGAGATCTACCACGGGATCACCGCGGACGGCACCATGGGCGAGTGCGCCTGGCGGCACGATACCTCCGCGCTGGTGGTCAGTTCCTTCAGCAAGTACTGGGGCATGACCGGGTGGCGGCTGGGCTGGTTGCTGATGCCCGAGGACCTGCAGACCAGCATCGACGCGCTGAGCAGCAACCTGGCCCTGTGTGCCCCGGTTCCCGCCCAGCTGGCCGCGCTGGAGGCCTTCGGTGACGACGTCCACTCGTGGGCCAGAGCCGCCGTCAGGCAGTACGACGTCGCCCGCGACGTCGTGCAGCGCACCGCACATGATCTTGGGTGGGAACTCGCCCCAGCGGACGGTGCCTTCTACGTCTACGCGGACATCTCGTCCTCGCTGCGCCCCAGCGAGGACTCCCGCGCCTGGTGCACGAGCCTGTTGGAGGAGGCCCGCGTCGCCATCACACCTGGCTGGGACTTCGACCGGGTGCACGGTGGGAGCACGGTGCGGCTCAGCCTGGCCGTCGGCCCCGAGCAGGTGGCCGAGGCGATGACGCGCCTGCGGAGCTGGCTGGCCGGGCGCTGACGCCTATCTCACCCAGTGCCATGTGGGGATCGACGCATCTGTCATCTTCTGGAGCTCCGCCTGGGGCATGGATTGCTCCCCGGTGAAGACCACCACATAGGACTTGCCCTCATGCAGGGCGACCAGGGCCGTCTCGCGGACCATGAGGGTTTCCGTGTCCAGCATGCTCGTGAGCCTGACAGCGGGTTCTTGGTCGAGTTTCGCATCACCGAGTTGATTCACATCGCGCTCATCCTCATGGCAGATCCAGATGATGTCGGGCTTTCTGTCCGCGCCCTTGACCCACGTCTTCGGAAGATCGAAGACCCATGCCGTCTTCATGATGATCAGCATGGAGAGGGCAGGGCGTCAGCGCAGATGGTTCAACCAGCTTCGCGCACCGGCGTGCTGCACCCGGATGCCGACCACCCGGCAGGCCTCGGCCACCGAACGTCCAAGATCACCACCGTCGAGCAGCAGGCTCGCCACCAGGGCCCCGTGGAAGGCATCGCCGGCCCCGAGGGTGTCGACCGCCCCGACCTGCGGCGGCAGGACCCTCCCCCGCTCGGTGGGGCTCGCCCACAGCACCGCACCCGCACCGTCGGTCATGACCGCGGCCGTGGCCCCCTCGTCGAGCACATGCTGCACCGCAGAACCAAGATCAACTCCGAGCCCTGCGGCATAGTCCGCGGAGCCGGCCACGACGTCCAGCCAGCTGAGCCAGCTCTCCGCGGCGGGCTTCACGCTTCCCGCATCCAGCACCGTCAGGCAGTCCGAATCCGCCAGCTGTCCCAGTGCCATGCCAGCTGCCACCGGATGATGGCCATCCACCAGCAGGGCATCCGCCCGGGACAGCGCGGTGCGCGCCGCAGGATTGAGCTGGACTCGGGAACGCAGGGCGCTGGTGGAGAAGACGGTCCGCGTGCCGTCCGACTGCACCACACAGGTGCTCACCGGAAGGCGCCAGCCGGCATCGGCAAGATCAACAATGCTGACGCCGTGCTCCTCCAGATCCGCGCGGGCGGTCCTGGCGGCGACGGATGACCCCAGGGCCGTGATCAGCGTGGTCCGCCCGAGCAGGGCGGCGGCGGTGATGGCGGCATTGGCCGCGGGTCCACCCGCTGCCATCTCCGTGGACTCCACGACGGACTTCACGCCCCAGGGCGGCCTGGCGTCGACACGCTGCACCACGTCGAGAGCGGTCAGGCCGAGGAAGACTGCGTGTGGGCTGGTCATCGTTGACTCCTCGTTTTGACCACAGATTCCCACGCCGGCCCCGGCTTGTCGAGAGGCCCTCGACAAGCTCGGGCACCGGGACCACAAGCTCGGGCGCCGGAGTTGGCGTGTCGGTCAGAGGACGGAGCCCGGGCGGTAGGCGGCGGCCTCGGAGTTGGCCTGCACGAGCTCCGCGACGCGGGCGGCGATCCGGCTGACCTGGTTGCCCGCATCGCCGGTGAGCTCCAGCGGCTGGCTGACCAGGGCCTGCAGCTCGTCACGCGTCAGGCCCAGCACCGGCTCCTTGGCCAGCCGGTCGAAGAGGTCATTGGTGCGCAGGCCCTGCTCACGCATCTCCAGGGCCACGGCGACGGCATTGGTCTTGATCGCCTCGTGGGCATCCTCACGGCCGACGCCCTTGCGGACCGCGGCCATCAGCACCTTCGTCGTGGTGAGGAAGGGAAGGTAGCGCTCCAGCTCGGCCTCGATCATGGCCGGGAAGGCACCGAAGTCGGTGAGGATGGTCAGGAAGGTCTCGAACATGCCGTCGAGCGCGAAGAAGGCGTCGGGCAGGGCGATGCGGCGCACCACTGAGCAGGACACGTCGCCCTCATTCCACTGCACACCGGACAGGCCCTCGGTCATGGCGACGTACCCGCGCAGGATCACGTTGAAGCCGTTGACCCGCTCGCAGGAGCGGGCATTCATCTTGTGCGGCATGGCGGAGCTGCCCACCTGGCCGGGCTTGAAGCCCTCGGTGACCAGCTCGTTGCCCGCCATCAGGCGCAGCGTGGTGCACAGGCTCGAGGGGCCGGCGGAGGTCTGGTACAGCGCGCTGACGGCGTCGAAGTCCAGGCTGCGCGGGTAGACCTGCCCCACCGAGTCCAGCACGGAGGCGAAACCAAGGCTCTGGGTGACGCGCTTCTCGAGCTCGGCTAGCTTGTCGGCGTCGCCATCCAGCAGGTCCAGCATGTCCTGCGCGGTGCCCATCGGGCCCTTGATGCCGCGGCCCGGGTAGCGCTTGACCAGCTCGTCGACCCGGTGGAAGGCGATCAGCATCTCGTCGGCTGCCGACGCGAAACGCTTGCCCAGCGTGGTGACCTGGGCCGCAACATTGTGACTACGGCCGGTGACGGGCTGGGCCGTGTACTGCACGGCCAGGTCCGCGGTCATCGCGAGTGCGGCGACGATCCGGCCGCGCACCAGCTGCAACGAGGCCAACACCTGGTGCTGCTCGATGTTCTCGGTGAGGTCGCGGCTGGTCATGCCCTTGTGGATGTGCTCGAAGCCGGCGAGGTCGTTGAACTCCTCGATCCGCGCCTTCACGTCGTGCTTGGTGACGCGCTCCCGGGCATCGATGGAGGCAAGATCAACTTCGTCGACGTGCGCCCGGTAGGCGTCGATGACGGCCTGCGGGTCATCGCCACCGAAGTCAACACCAAGATCACGCTGGGCCTCCAGGACGCTGATCCACAGGCGGCGTTCCAGCGTGATCTTGTTCTCGGGGCTCCAGATCTCCCGCATCGCCTGCGAGGCGTAGCGGTTGGCCAGGACATTGGGGACGACGCTCATTCAGTGCTCCACGGTGGTGTAGGTGATCTTGTTGGCTGCGGCCTTGGCGGCAATGTCGGCGCGATTGAAGCCCGAGGCGAAGTCGGTGGCCACCACCTGCGCATAGGCGGCCTCGCGAGCGGTGGTGAGGTCCGATCCGGTGCCCACGACGCCCAGCACGCGGCCGCCGCTGGCCACCAGGTTGCCCTCGGCATCCAGTGAGGTGCCGGCGTGGATGGTGTGTGCGACGTCGGTGTCCGGAGCCAGCACGATCCGGCCGCCCTGGGCCGGGGTGCCGGGGTAGCCGTCGGCGGCCATCACGACGACGACGGCGGCACCACTGCCCCACTGGAGTTCGGGGGTCTCGGCCAGTGAGCCCGTGGCGGCGGCATGCAGCAACTGCCCCAGCGGGGTGTCCAGCCGGGCGAGCAGGGCCTGGGTCTCCGGATCACCGAAACGGGCATTGAACTCCACGACGCGGATGCCCTTGCTGGTCATGGCCAGGCCCGCGTAGAGCAGGCCGGCGAAGGGGGTGCCCCGGCGCTTCATCTCGGCCAGGGTGGGCTTGATCACCAGCTCGTCGACTGTCTCGACGATGTCGGCGGGTGCCCACGGAAGCGGCGTGTAGGCACCCATGCCACCGGTATTGGGGCCGGCATCGTCGTCTCCGACGCGCTTGAAGTCCTGGGCCGGCTGCATCGGGCGGCTGGTGTCGCCGTCACAGATGGCGAACAGGCTCACCTCGGGTCCGTCGAGGAATTCCTCGATCACCACCTGACCGCAGGCCAGGCCGTGTTCCAGGGCCTCGGCACGGTCCGAGGTGACCACGACGCCCTTGCCGGCGGCCAACCCGTCGTTCTTGACCACATGGGGGGCGCCGAACTCGTCCAGCGCGGCCTCGATCTGTTCCCGCGTGCTGCACACGCGGGCAGCGGCGGTGGGAACGCCCGCATCGGCCATCACCTGCTTGGCGAAGGCCTTCGACCCCTCCAGCTGCGCGGCCTGCTTGCTGGGCCCGAAGCAGGCGATCCCGGCGTCGCGCACCGCGTCGGCAACCCCTGCCACCAGGGGCGCCTCGGGGCCCACGACCACCAGGTTGGCGCCCAGTTCGGTGGCCAATGCGGCGACGGCGGCACCGTCGTTCTGGTCGACGGGGTGGTTGGTGGCGAAGGCCGTGGTGCCGGGGTTCCCGGGGGCAACGTGCACGGCGTTGACGGCGGGATCCTTGCTGATGGCCAAGGCAAGCGCGTGCTCGCGGCCGCCGGATCCGACGACGAGGACGGTGAGTGGTTCGATCACGGGCCGAGCCTACCGGTGCGGGGACGCACGAGGGTCCCGCACCGACGAGCGGTACGGGCCCCAGGGGCGGAGGATCAGGCCTGCTTGATGGCGGAGATCTCGAACTCCAGCTTGATCTTCTCGCCGATCAGCACGCCGCCGGTCTCCAGCGCGGCGTTGAAGGTCAGGCCGAAGTCGGAACGGTTGACGTCGACGGAGCCCTCGAAGCCGATGCGCTCGTTGCCGAAGGGATCGGTGGCGGCACCGGTGAACTCGAAGGGGATGGTCACCTGCTTGGTGACGTCCTTGATGGTCAGGTCACCGGTGATCTCGACGGTCTCGGAGCCGGTGGCGGCCACCTTGGTGCTGGCGAAGGTGATGGTGGGGTAGGTCTCCAGGGCGAAGAAGTCACCGGTCTTCAGGTGGCCGTCGCGGTCCGCATTGCGGGTGTCGATGGAGGCAACCTGGATGGTGACGGTCACGTCGCTGGCGGCGGGGTTCTGGCCGTCGACGTGGGCGATGCCCTCGAAGTCGGTGAAGCTGCCGCGCACCTTGGTGATCATGGCGTGACGGGCGACGAAGCCCAGGGTGGAGTGGGTGGGATCGATGGCGTAGGTGCCGGCGAGATCGGTCATGGCGGTCATGGTGTTCTCCTTCATGTGGCTGGCCGGCTGGCCCGGTCAGGATGTCTGGGAACAACACTACCCCCTTTTGATTGAAAAGTCAACTACTACCCTGGCCTCGAGCCCACGAAGCTTGATCTGTGGCCACTCAGCTTGGGCAGGAGATCAAGCCGGGTACTCCAAGATCAGCTTCGTGGGATTGAGGGCAGGGCCAGCCCAGCCCCCCGGGACCTCAGTGGGCGTCGATGAGCTCCGGCTCAGAGCCGGCGGCTCGGGCGCCCTGATGATCCTCGCGCTGGGCGCGCCGAGCCCGGAGGCGACGGGCGACGAACCATCCTGCGGCGGCCAGCAGCAGCACCATCACCACGTCCTGCACACTGGCAACCCACGCCTCGACGCGCGTCCAATGGGCCCCCAGCTGGTGACCGGCCAGGATCAGCAGCGCATTCCAGGCGAGGCTGCCGAGGGCCGAGTAGAGGGTGAAGGAAAACGGAGCCATCCGGTGCAACCCGGCCGGGATGGAGATCAGCGAGCGCACCCCGGGGATCATCCGCCCGAAGAAGACGGCCTTGCCCCCATGCCGGTCGAACCAGCCCATCGCCACGTCGATGTCGTGCGGGGCGGTGAGTGGCAGCCGGCCCGCGATGGCCTTCAGACGCTCAACCCCCAGCGCCTGGCCCACCCAGTACAGGAGCCACGCGCCCGCCACGGATCCCGCGGTCGTCCAGGCGATGGCCTCCACCAGCCCGAAGTGACCATTGGCCGCGGCGAATCCGGCCAGCGGCAGGACCACCTCGCTGGGAATCGGCGGGAAGACATTCTCCAGGAAGACCGCCAGCGCGGCACCGGGGGCGCCAATCACCACCATCAGGTGCTCGAGCCAGGCCATCAGGCGTCCGAGGATCCCGGTCTGGAGCAGGGGCAGGTGGGCACTGAGCAGCATGGCAATCCGTTCGTGGTGAATTGTCGTGAAGTCCAAGCCTAGAAAACACACCCAAGAGGCCGCTGTGAATGCGCCACCCCGTCTCCGAAGTGACGAATCCGGGTGCCGCTGCGTCTCAGTCGGGCTGGGTGACCAGGAGCCGACGAAGCGCCACCGCCAGACGCTCACGCTGCGCCTCGTCGATCCCGGCCAGCAGCTCCTCCTCCGCCGCCAGCAGCGCCTCCAGCGCGGCGTCGACGGCCTGCTTGCCGCTGCCGGTGAGCACCACCCGCACCGAGCGTCCATCGTGCGGATCCGCGCGACGCTCCACGAAGCCTCGCGCCACCAGGCGGTCGACGCGGTTGGTCATGGTGCCCGACGTGACGTGGGTCTGCTTCAACAGCGCGCCGGGGCTCATCGTGTACGGGGCCCCTTCCTTGCGCAGAGCCGCC
This sequence comes from Luteococcus japonicus, assembly GCF_003752415.1. NCBI lineage: Bacteria > Bacillati > Actinomycetota > Actinomycetes > Propionibacteriales > Propionibacteriaceae > Luteococcus > Luteococcus japonicus. The sequence continues at coordinate 1,383,622 of NZ_RKHG01000001.1, forward strand.
AGCACGTCAAACTCCCAGCCTTCCAGACCGACCTCGACGTGAGCGGCACGACGAGCGTGGTCGAGGTGCTGGGCCAGCCGCAGGATGCGGGACCAGATGTGCATCGGGGCCACGGGCAGGTCCGGGCGCTCCCGTTGCCAGGCGCCCACCAGGTCATCCACCTCGTCGGGCACGAAGGAGGATGAGGGCTCGGAGCCGGGCTGATGGGTCATGTGCACATGAAAGCAGATCTGGGCTCAACCGAGAACCGTTGCCCCGGGCACGGGGCCGGTGGCGCGTCGGGTGGCGCGCACCTGGGGCAGCTTGGCGAGGGCGGCACTGAGGTCCATGGCGGCTGACTCGCTACCGGCCAGGAAGGCGCAGGTGGGGCCGGAACCAGAGACCATCGCCCCCAGGGCACCGGCGTCCAGACCTGCCTGGAGGATCTGCGCCAGCTCGGGGCGAAGGTCCAGTGCCGCGGCCTGCAGGTCATTGCGCAGCGCCTTGCCCAGGGCTTGGGGGTCGGCCTTGGCCAGGGCCTCCGCGACGGCGCACGGGATCTCGGTCGACGCCGGTGCGGCATCCGGCCGGGCAGCCATCTCGTCGAAGCGCCGGAAGACGGCCGGCGTCGAGAGTCCCTCATGGGCCAGGGCCAGCACCCAGTGGTAGGTTCCGCGGCCGAGCAGGGGCACCAGCTGGTCCCCGTGCCCGCGGCCGATGGCATTGCCGCCCATCAGGGGGAAGGGCACGTCGGAACCCAGCTCCGCGGCCAACTCATGCAGGTCATCGGGAATGGTGTCCAGGTCCCACAACATGGCGCAGGCCAACAGGGCACCCGCGGCATCGGCGGAGCCACCGGCCATGCCACCCGCGACGGGGATGGTCTTCTTCAGGTGCAGCCGGACGCCAAGGTCAGGGCTGCCGTGACGCTGTGCCAGCAGGCGGGCGGCGCGGACGGCCAGATTCGTCTCGTCCGCGGGCACGTCCTCAAGCCCCTCACCGGACATGGTGAGCACGACGGTTCCCGGCTCTCCGGGCGTCGCGATGACCTCGTCGAACAGGCTGAGCGCGTGGAAGACCGTGCCCAGCGGGTGATAGCCGTCATCCGCCAGCGAGCCCACGCACAGTGCCAGATTCACCTTGGCGGGCACCCGGACCCTGACCCGCTGACTGGGGTCCTTCGACGCACTGATCTGCTTCGCTTCCACGTCGCCGAACCTAGCCCAGATCAGTCCCGCTGCCCACTCGGGAGTCCACCAGACAGGGCATCGACGCTTGTGAGCAACGCAAAATTTGTACTACACGGCGTCATTGGCGCGAGTGGCCGCCAGCGCCTCGGCAACCCGGGCGAAGTCCTCGATCCCCAGCACCTCGCCGCGAGCCTGCGGGTCCACCCCGGCAGCCACCAGCACCTCGCTGGCGGCAGCCGAGGAACCACACATTCCGGCCAGCGCGGCACGCAGCATCTTGCGACGCTGGGCGAAGGCGGCGTCGATCACGGCGAAGACCTGTTCCCGTGTCGCGGTGGTCTCGGGAGGTTCGCGACGGATGATCCGCACCAGGCCGGAGTCCACATTCGGCACCGGCCAGAAGACCTTCGGCGGAACGGTGCCCACCCGGGTGGCCTCGGCATACCAGGCCATCTTCACGCTCGGCACGCCGTAGATCTTGCTGCCGGGGGTGGCCACCAGGCGGTCGCACACCTCCAGCTGCACCATCACCAAGCCGCTGCGCCAGGAGTCGAAGTGCTGCAGCAGGTGCAGCAGGACGGGCACGGAGACGTTGTAGGGCAGGTTGGCCACCAGGGCGGTCACCGGATCGCCGTCGAGTTCGTTGACCTGCAAGGCGTCGGAGTGGACCACTGCCATCCGTCCGCTGGCCTCCGGCATCCGCTCGACGACGGTCCGGGCCAGGCGGGGCGCCAGCTTCTCGTCGATCTCGATGGCGGTGACGGCCGCACCGGTCTCCAGCAGGCCCAGCGTGAGCGAGCCCAGGCCGGGGCCCACCTCCAGGACGACGTCGTCGGCGCCGATCCCGGACAGCTGCACGATGCGGCGCACCGTGTTGGGGTCGATCACGAAGTTCTGGCCGCGCTGCTTGGTGGGCTTCAGATCGAGTTCGTCGGCGAGGGAACGCACCGATCGAGGGTCCAGCAGACCGGTCTCAGGCATTGGTGTCGTCCTCTCCCCAGCTTGCGCCGAAGGCTTCGAAGGTGTTGTTGCGCACCTGCCGACACAGCTCGGCCAGGTCGGCGTCGAGCACGTCGGCCATGAAACGCAGCGTGTGCGGCACCAGGTAGGGCGCATTGGCCTTGCCCCGGGCGGGAACCGGAGTCAGGTAGGGGGCGTCGGTCTCCACCAGGATCCGCTCACGGGGGGTGGCCCTCAGTGCCTCCGACAGGTAGGGCGCGTTCTTGTAGGTGACCACACCGGGGAAGCTGAGCCACATGCCGTGCTCGGCGTCGTCATGCGCCAGGCAGGCACGGGCGAAGTCCGCATCTCCGCTGAAGCAGTGCATCACGTTGCGCTCGGGCAGCTGCTGCTCACCGAGCACCCGCACCAGGTCGGCATGCGCGTCGCGGTGGTGGATCACCAGGGTCTTGCCATGCCGACGGGCCATCTCGATGTGGGCCACGAAGCTGCGTTCCTGCTTGGCGTGCAGCGCCTCGTCGGTGGTGCGGTAGTGGTCCAGACCGGTCTCGCCGAGCGCGCGGACATGGCTCCCGGCGGCGGCCAGGGCGTCGATGGCCTCGAGGTCGGCGTCGAGCGTCTCGCTGCGCGCGGCGTCATTGGGGTGCATCGCGACGGCTGCCACCACCTGCGGGTACTGTCCAGCCAGCTCGACGGCAATGCGGGATGAGGCGACGTCACATCCCACCTCTACCACGCGGTCCACCCCGACGGCTGCGGCAGCGGCGAGGTTGAGCTCCACGTCCAGGCCGGAGTACTCACGGGTGGAGTCCAGGTGGGTGTGGGAGTCGACGACGGGTGAGGGCAGCGGCTCCGGGAGCAGAGGGAGTTTCAGCTCGGCGAGCCGTGCGGGGATGTCCATGGGGTCCATTCTCCCATCCCCTCGACACGCTCGGGGAACGGTGAGGGGTGGGCTCGGGGATCAGCGGGCGTCCAGCGCGGCCTGGTAGAGCTGCTTCTTGTTGGCTCCGGTCAGCTTCGCCACCTCCGCGACGGCGGCCGACAGCTTCTCCCCGTCGGCAATTCGCCGCTGCACCAGGGCCAGCGCGTCCTCCGACTGGTCCCGTAGCGGGGCGCCCTCCACCACCACGCAGATCTCCCCGCGAGCGTGCTCGGGGGCCCAGGCTGCGAGTTCCGCCAGACCACCGCGCACCACCTCCTCATGGGGCTTGGTGAGTTCCCGGCAGACGGCAGCCTGGCGCTCTTCGCCCAGCGCCGCTGCACTGTCGGTGAGAAAGTCGGCCAGCCGGTGCGGCGCCTCAAAGAAGACCATGGTGCGGGTCTCTGCGGCCAGCTCGTCGAGGCGACGCCGACGCGGCCCGCCCGAGCGGGGCAGGAAGCCCTCGAAGCAGAAGCGGTCCACGGGCAGGCCGGAGACAGCCAGGGCGGTCAGCACGGCACTGGGCCCGGGCACACAGGTCACCTCCAGCCCCTCCTCGACGGCCGCACCCACCAGCCGGAAGCCGGGGTCGCTGACGGCGGGCATCCCGGCATCGGTGGCCACCACCACATTGCGACCGGCCTGCAGGTCCGCGACAAGTTCGGGGGTGCGGGCGGCCTCGTTGCCCTCGAAATAGGACACGACCCGGGCGCGCGTGGTGACGCCCAGCCGGCGCAGCAGCGTCTGCAATCGACGGGTGTCCTCCGCGGCGATCACCTCGGCGCCGGCAAGTACCGCCTTCAGGTTGTCCGACGCATCCACGCTGGAACCGATCGGGGTGGCCGCCAGCACCACGCGGCCCCGCCCCCGGGAATCGGGACGCAGCTGGCGCCCCAGCGGCGAGTTCTGGCCGGGCTGGTCGTCGGGTTCGTCGAAGCTGGACTCGTCGCTCATGCTGACCATTGTGACGCCTGACCAGCTGGAACGGCTCATCGAAGGCGCGGTCTCATAGGATGCGGGGGTGACCGAAGCCGAGCAGCCTTCCGCCGCCCCGTCCCCGGTGGGTGCCGCCGCCGCACCTGCCTCGGCCCCGCGGCCCCTGACCACCGTCGAGCGCCTGAGCGACGGCCCGAGGCCCGACCGGCTGGTCTCCTGGCTGGTGACGCTGGGCATCACGGCCTTCGCCTTCGTGCTGCGCTGGGTGAACATCGGCCGCCCCAAGGGACTGGTCTTCGACGAGACCTACTACCCCAAGGAAGCCTGGACCATGCTGCACCTGGGCTACGAGGGCAAGTGGCCCGACTTCCAGCCCGGTCATCCCAAGCTCAAGATCAACGACGCCATCGCGCAGGGCATGGTCGACGGATGGAGCCCCGAGGCGAGCTTCGTGGTGCACCCCCCGTTGGGCAAGTGGCTGATCGCCGTCGGCGAGCACTTCTTCGGCATGAACTCCTTCGGGTGGCGGTTCAGCTCACTGGTGGCGGGCACCCTGCTGGTGCTGGTGACCATCCGGTTGGCCCGACGCCTGTCCCGCTCCACCCTGGTGGGTGCCATTGCCGGCGTGTTGCTCACCCTCGACGGGCTGGCCTTCACGATGAGCCGGATAGGGCTGCTGGACATCTTCCAGGCGCTCTTCCTGGTCAGCGCTGTGGCGTGCGTGGCGACAGACCGTGACTGGTTCCGGCACCGCCTGGCCCGCCACCTGACCCGTCACGGCCTGGATGACCTGGGCGGCCGCTTCGGCCCCGCCTTGCTCTTCCGCCCCTGGCGGCTGGCGGCCGGCATCCTGTTCGGGCTGGCGATCGGCGTGAAGTGGAACTCCCTGTTCGTGCTGGCCAGCATGGGCATCGTGTCCGTGGTCTGGGACGTCAGCGCCCGTCGGCTGTCGGGCGCCGGGCCGCGTGCCTGGTCCTCGCTGCTGCGCGACGGCATCCCGGCCTTCATCCACCTCGTGGTGGTGGCGGTACCCGTCTACCTGGCCTGCTGGACCGGCTGGTTGACCACCCACGGCGGTTGGGGACGCGGTTGGGGCGCCGAGCACCCGGACCACTGGCTGGTGCGATTCTTCGGGGCCCCGCTGGGTTCCCTGATGCACTACCACCAGGACATGTACAACTTCCACACCGGCAGCGGCATGATGACCGCCACCCACGTCTACGAGGCCAATCCGTGGGGCTGGCTGATCATGTACCGGCCAATCGGCATCGACGCGGTCAACGACATCAAGCCCGGCGTCGACGGGTGCGAGGCCGTCAATGACACCTGTCTGCGGGTCATCTCCGGCGCCGGCACCCCCCTGCTCTGGTGGATGGCGCTGGCGGCCCTCTTCGCCGGGCTGGCCTTCTGGGTTGCCGGACGGGACTGGCGCTTCGGCCTGCCGATCGTCGCCATGGCCAGCACCTACCTGCCCTGGTTCAAGTACATGGACCGGCCGTTGTTCTTCTTCTACGCCATCTGCATCATCCCGTTCACCGTCACGATCCTTGCCATGTGTCTGGGCAAGATCATCGGTCCGGCCGATGGGCCGCACCGTCGTCGCGGGGCCCGGATCGCCGGAGCCGCCGTGGCAGCCGTCGCGGCGAACTTCGCCTTCATCTACCCGATCCTCACCGACGGCCTGCTCACCCGCAAGGCGTGGATGGCCCGGATGTGGTTCAAGTCCTGGATCTGAGTACCGGGGCTCGGGTCCGCGGTCATGCAGCCTCCCGACGGTCCGTACAATGAGCCGGACGAAAGGGAGATCACGTGATCTGGAAGCTGCACGGCAACGGACATCTTGAACCGGGAGCCGTGGTGGCCCCCGACGAGCGCCTCAGTTGGGGCAAGACGATCGGGCTCGGCGCACAGCACGTGGTGGCCATGTTCGGCGCCACCTTCGTCTTCCCGCTCCTGATGGGGCTCAACCCGCAGCTCGCCGTGATGATGAGTGGCGTCGCCACCCTGCTCTTCCTGGCCCTCACCGGCAACAAGGTGCCCAGCTACCTGGGCAGCTCGGCCAGCTTCGTGGGTGTGGCCACCGCCATCTACACGATGGGAGGCAATCCGGCCGACGTCTCGGGCGCCCTGTTCTTCGTCGGCCTGGCCCTCTTCCTGGTCGGCGTGGTGATCCACCTCGCCGGCGCTCGCGTCATCCACCGTGCCCTGCCGCCCGTGGTGACCGGCGCCGTGGTGATGCTGATCGGCTTCAACCTGGCCCCCGTCGTCGCCGGGACCTACTGGCCGCAGGACCAGTGGACCGCCTTCATCGTGATGCTCGTCGTGGTCTGCCTCTCGGTGGGCCTGCGCGGCTTCCTGGGCCGCATCGCCATCTTCCTGTCGCTGATCTTCGGCTATGCCCTGAGCGCGGTCTTCGACCGGGTGCTGGGCCCCATCACGCGCGTGGTGGGTGGCCAGAGCACCACCGCCTACCGCGTCGACTGGACCAATGTGAAGTCCGCGGACTGGTTCGGCCTGCCGCCGGTGACAGACCTGGCCGGCTGGAAGTACGGCGCCGCCAACAATGTGCTCGGTTTCCACTGGCCGCACTTCAGCCTGGCCTTCACCCTGGTGGCGCTGCCGGTGGTCATTGCCCTGATTGCAGAGAACACCGGGCATGTGAAGGCCGTCGCGGAGATGACGGGCAAGAACCTCGACGAGTCCATGGGCCGGGCCATTGTCGCCGACGGCCTCACCTCCATGATCGCCACCGGTGCGGGCGCCGGCCCCACCACCACCTATGCCGAGAACATCGGTGTGATGGCCGCCACCCGCGTCTACTCCACCGCCGCCTACGTGGTGGCTGCGCTGGTGGCCATCTGCTTCGGTTTCTCCCCCAAGTTCGGTGCCGTCATCTCGGCGACGCCCGGCGGTGTGCTGGGCGGCATCTGCGTGGTGCTCTACGGCATGATCGGCCTGCTCGGCGCCAAGATCTGGAAGGAGAACAAGGTTGACTTCGGCAATCCGGTCAACCTGGTTCCCGTCGCCGCCGGCATCATCATCGGCATCGGCGACGTCTCACTGAAGTTCAGCGAGAACTTCACCCTGGGCGGCATTGCGCTGGGCACGCTGGTCACCGTGATCCTCTGGCACATCTCCAAGGCGATCGCCCCGCGCTACCTCTCCGACGCGGCCGGTGGCTCCAACCTGGTGCTTGATGCGCCCGGCATCTACACCGTCGACGGTGAAGAGGACCGCCCGTACGAGAAGTACGACCCGGCCAAGCGGCACCGGGAGAACAACCCGCTGCGCTGATCCGGGCCGGCCACAACAGAGAACATGGGACGGGGGCTGCTGCCACTACGGCAGCAGCCCCCTTCTTTTCACTCTGTTCTGGCCTCACAGGATCCGTGTCGGACGATCAGTCGGCCCACCGCACCGGTGGCCAGCACCGCCACACCGGCCACCACAGAGGTCCACGGCAGAGTCGCCACCAGCAGCAGGCAGAGCGCCATTCCCAAGCCCTGCAGGAAACTCGGGTAGCGCCGATCCTCGGACTGGTGCCAGGCGGCGGCATTGGCGACGAAGTAGTAGAGCAGCACCCCGAAGCTGGAGAAGCCGATGGCACCGCGCAGGTCCGTGAGCAGCACCAGGACGGTGACGACGCCGGCCAGGGTGAGCTCGGCACGACGGGGAACCTGGTGGACGGGTTCGATGACGGCCAACGCACGGGGCAGGTCACCTTCCCGGGCCATCGCCAAGGAGGTGCGCCCGATCCCGGTCATCAGGTTCAGCACGGCCCCGACTGCCGCGGCCGCAGCGCCGAGGCGCACCAGCGGGGAGGCCCTGTCAGCGTCGACGGCCTGCACCAGTGACGCCACCGGAGCGGTACTGGCCCCCAGCGCTCGGGCACCGAGGGTGTGCAGCAGGGTGGTGCCGACGGCCAGGTAGACCATCAGGGCAATGCCGAGCGCGAGCACGATGGCGCGCGGAATCGTCCGTCGAGGCTCCACCACCTCCTCCCCCATCGTCGCAATCCGGGCGTAGCCGGCGAAGGCGAAGAAGAGCAGGCCCGCGCCCTGCAGGATGCCGAGCGCACTGGTCGGAGTGGGGTGCGATGGCCCGGACGCGCCTCCGCCGGTCCACCCCAGCGCGACGACGAGGGCCAGCACCGCGAGCAGGGTGAAGGCCAGCAGGCGGGTGATCCGGGCGGTGCGGGTGATGCCCCGCAGGTTGGCCGCCGCCAGGGCCCAGACGATGGCAACTGCGGCGGGGCGCTGCCACGCGTCGGGCACCAGGTAGGCGGCGGCAGTGAGCGCCATCGCGGCCACCGAGGCGGTCTTGCCGATCACGAAGCACCAGCCGGCCAGGAAGCCGGGCCAGGGTCCCAGTTCCTCGCGGCCGTGGAAGTAGGTGCCGCCGCTGGTCGGATACCGGGCCGCGAGCTGGGCGGAGGAGGTGGCATTGCAGAAGGCCACGACGGCGGCGATGGCCAGGCTCACCAGCAGCGCATCCCCGGCGGCCCTCGCCGCAGGGGCGAAGGCGACGAAGACCCCGGCCCCCAGCATCGAGCCCAGACCGATCATCACGGCGTCGAAGAGGCCCAGGCGACGGGCGAGGGTGGCGGGGGCGGTCATGGGGCGCAGGCTAGCCCGGAGATTTCACGGGGGTGGCTGGACGTGAAGGAGGGAAGTGCCCGCTGACCTGCGAAGATACCGATTGTCTAGGTCTGTATCAGCGTGGTTGAAGGAGCACTTCCCAGGTGAACAAGCGTAGCCGGATGTATCCGTGTGTCCGAGTTGACCGCGCAAACGTTCCGGCGGTGGGTCAGGCGGGCGGGGTGTTGCTCACCCGGACCGTGGAGGCCTCCGGCCTGGGCCTGGTGTTGAGCCAGGCGCTCGGGCTGTGGCGCAAACCCCTCGCGAAGCATGATCCGGCGAAGGTGCTGCTGGACCTGGCCATGTCACTGGTGCTGGGCGGGGATTCCTGCCGTGACGCCGCCCTACTACGCAGCGAACCCGGAATCTATGGCCCGGTGGCCTCCGATCCCACGATCTCCCGCACCATCACCGCCCTCGCGGCCGATGTCGACCGAGTGGAGAAGGCCGTGGCGAAGGCCAGAGCAGCAGCCCGTGACCTCGTGTGGGGCCTGGCAGACGACAAAGCCCCCGGCCATGACGCGACTGCTGACAAGCCGGTCATCATCGACCTGGACGCGACCTTGATCACCTCTCACAGTGACAAGGAGCAGGCCCGAGCGACGTTCAAGAAGGGTTACGGCTTCCATCCGTTGTTGGCGTTTGTCGACCATGGCCCCGACGGGACCGGCGAACCGGTAGCGGGGCTGTTACGAGCGGGCAATGCGGGGTCGAACACCGCGTCGGATCACGAAACCGTCATCCGCTCCGCGTTGAAACAGGTGCCCGGGATCAACCCGAGCAGGCCCGGCCGCAAGGTGTTGATCCGTACTGACGGGGCTGGTGGTTCCAAACAGCTTCTCGGCTTCCTCTCCAGCAAGGGGGTGTCGTACTCGATCGGCTTCACGCTGCCGATGAGCACCCCGGAGTTGTATCACCTTGTTCCCGAGGCCGCGTGGCAGGATGCCTACAACGCCGACGGCCAGGTCCGCGACGGCGCAGCAGTGGTCGAGTTCACCGACCTCCTCACCGCCAAAGACCTGTTGAAGGGCTACCCCACCGGGATGCGAGTGATCGTGCGCCGGGAACGACCCCACCCCGGCGCCCAGCTCCGCTTTGATGACGTCGATGGCTACCGGCTCACCGCCTTCGTCACCAACACTGCCAGAGGCCAGTTGGCTGATTTGGAGATGCGGCACCGCCGCCGCGCCCGTTGTGAGGACCGCATCCGCACCGCCAAAGACACCGGCCTGACCAACCTGCCGTTGCAGGGCTATGACCAGAATCGCATCTGGCTGCTCATCGTCCAGCTGGCCAGCGACTTGCTCGCCTGGATGGCCATGCTCTGCCTCGACGGCCCCGCCAGGCGATGGGAACCCAAGACCCTGCGCCACCGCATCTTCACGATCGCCGCCACGTTGGCCCACACGGGAAGGCGCACCATCCTGCACCTCAAGCGGAACAACCCCTGGTCCACACTGATCTTCGACGGCTGGAACCGGCTCGCAGCCCTCACGCCACCCTGACCACACCGCCACCCGACCCGACGATCAGCAGCATCTCTTCGACCAGTGGAACCGACGCCCACCCGCAACGACATGCGGGAACTTGTCACACCCCCATGCCAGAATCATGACTACGAGACCGGCAGCGACGCTGGACCGTCGGTCAGCCGGGCCCTATGAAAGATCGAGGCTAGGGCGCCCGAACGACGAGGAGGTGAACAATGCTGAGAATCCGCCTCATGCGCTGCACCGGGGACCGCCGAGAACTATGCTGCTCATCGTCACGTTCAAGGAGGAACGGAATCATGGAATTCGGTGAGAAGTTGGCTGCAATGGCCAAGAAGGTCCGCCAGGACAAGTCTGCCGTGCAGACCGAGGAGGCAACCAAGACGTCGTTGATCATGCCCTTCATCGCCACTGTGCTGGGTTACGACGTCTTCAACCTCAACGAGGTCGTACCCGAATTCATCGCTGATGTCGGCCTGAAGAAGGGCGAGAAGATCGACTACGCCATTTTGCGTGATGGCCAAGTGCAGATGCTGATTGAGTGCAAGAAGGTGGGCGAACCCCTGTCACTGGAAAACGCTTCCCAGCTGTTCCGGTACTTCCATGTCACGACTGCCAGGATCGCGTGCTTGACCAATGGCGAAGAGTATCGCTTCTACACGGACCTTGATGCGCCCAACAAGATGGACGAGAAGCCCTTCCTTGTGTTGGACCTCAGCGACATCGATGACGCGATCGTTCCGGAGCTCAGCAAGCTCAGCAAGGAGGTCTTCGACCTCGAATCGGTCATCAGCAGTGCCGGTGAGCTCAAGTACGTCAGCGCGATCAAACGGGTGATCGCGGCCCAGCGCAAAGAACCCACGGATGACTTCGTGCGAGTCTTCACCTCGCGCGTCTACGACGGGCGCATCACGTCCAAGGTCTCAGAACAGTTCTCCTACCTTGTCACCAAGAGCTTCTCGCAGTACATCGGTGACCAGGTGAACGAACGACTCAAGGCGGCACTGGGAAACCAGAACTTCCCGCAGTCCGCCGACGCGGAACTCCCCACCCCGGAAGCCTCGACAAAGCTCTCCCCCGAAACAACGGAAGACTCTGGAATCGAGACCACATTGGAGGAAATGGAGGCCTACCACATCGTCAGGGCAATCATCTGTTCGTGCATCGAACTTCAGCGCATTCATTCGCGAGACGCCAAGAGCTACTTCAGCGTCCTCATCGACAACAGCAATCGCAAGCCTGTCTGTCGCCTTCACTTCAATGGCGGCACCAAATACTTGGGACTGCTCGATGAGGCGAAATCCGAGACTCGCATCCCGCTGGAGCAGATCAGCGACATCTACAACCACACGGACGCCTTGAGGGAGGCAGCCACACGCTACGTCTGATCCTTTTGTCAGCGGCACCTGTCACCATGTCTGCATGGGTGAGCTGGTGACGGGTGAGGACGGCCGGGCGCGGCCGGTGTGGGCGGCGCACGACGAGTTGATGCGCCACTACTACGACACCGAATGGGGCATGCCGGTGCGCGACGAGCGCGGGCTCTTCGAGCGGCTGAGCCTGGAGGCCTTCCAGTCCGGGTTGAGCTGGGCGACGATCCTGCGCAAACGGGAGAACTTCCGGGCGGCCTTTGCCAACTTCGCCCCCGACGCGGTGGCCGCCTTCGACGACAAGGACCGGGAGCGTCTGCTCACCGACGCGGGGATCGTGCGCAACCGCCGCAAGATCGACGCGACCATCACCAATGCCCGGGCCACGGTCGCCCTGCGTGAACAGGGCGGACTGGTGGACTTCATCTGGGGCTTTCGGCCCGCCACGACGCCGGCCCCGCGAGACTACACAGAGGTCCCCAGCCAGTCCCCGGAGTCGGTGTCGCTGTCCAAGGCCTTGAAGAAGGCGGGTTTCGCGCACGTCGGACCGACGACGATGTTCGCGCTGATGGAGGCCGTTGGTATCGTCGACACCCACCTGATGGGGTCGTGGCGACGGGGCAGCTCCGGCGTATGGCCCTCGGGGGCCTAGCCTCGTCGCCATGGGCACCACGGAACTGATCGGATACCTGGCCTCGGCCTTGATCGTCGCGTCACTGGCGATGACGTCGGTGGTGAAGCTGCGCGTGATCTCGTTCATCGGCTCGGTGGTCTACGTGGCCTATGGCGTGATGATCCACTCCTGGCCCATCGTGCTCACCAATGCCATCATCGCCGGGCTGAATGTGTGGAACCTGCGACGGGAGCTCGGCCGTCCTCGGGACCTGGGGGCGGTGACCATCAGCCCCGATGCGCCCTTCCTGGCGGACTTCATCGCCTCCCACCGGCAGGACATCGCCCGGATCCAACCCACCTTCAGCGGAGTGCCGGTGGACGCCACCGCACTGCTCCTGATCCGCGACGGACTCCCGGCCGGAGCCGTGATCGGCCAGCGGGAGGGCGACGAGTTCCAGCTGGTGCTTGACTACGTGATGGCTCCCTACCGCGATTCCCGGCTCGGACAGTGGCTCTACCAGGGAGACGGGCAGAAGGTGCTGCACGACCTGGGCGTGCGACGAGTGCTGGCAGACCAAGCGCCGGACTTCCACCGCAGCTACCTGGAGCGGGTGGGGTTCGTGCCCGACGGTCAGGGCCGCTGGGCCAAGGAGCTGGACTGATGCCCGGCAAGGCCATGGTGGCCCTACCGTGGCTCCCATGACCACCGTCGCCCACTGCACCGTCCAGTCCCCCGTCGGCTCGCTCCTGCTGGCCGCCACGGACCAGGGGCTGGTGCGCGTCGCCTTCGAGATGGAAGGTTTCGACGTCGTCCTGGCGGAGCTGGCCGCACGCGTAGGGAACTCCGTCGCGGCGGATGACCCGATGCTCGCGGCCGCGGCTGCCCAGCTCGACGAGTACTTCGCGGGAACCCGCACTGGCTTCGACCTGCCGCTGGACCATGCGCTGTCGTCGGGATTCCGGCTGCAGGTGCAGCAGGCGCTGCCCGGGATCGAGTACGGCACCACCCTGACCTACAAGGAGTTGGCAGAGCTCATCGGGCGCCCGACGGCCGTTCGCGCCGTCGGAACCGCCTGCTCCACCAACCCGCTGCCCGTCGTGCTCCCCTGCCACCGGGTGTTGCGCCGCGACGGCAGTCTGGGCGGATACCTGGGTGGGCTGGACGCAAAGCGCGCCCTCCTGGAACTGGAGGGCGCGCTCGGCTGACGACGGGTCTTTCGCGTCGGGAACTACTTCACTTCGCGACGCAGCACCCGCATCGTGCCGACGGCGAAGGGGATGACCACCCAGAGCAGCATCGACGTGGCGAACTTGGCCCACACATTGTCCTGCACGGGCATGCCCTCCATCAGGGGCTGCTGCGCGATGGGCGCCGACAGGGTGTTGACCCAGCCGCCGCGTCCCCGCAGGGCGGGGATCGCCATGGTGAGGCCAGACACCAGCGAGGGTGCGACGTAGTAGGCGGCAATCGCCAGCGGCGTGATCAGCAGCAGGAAACCGAAGCCGAGGCCCATCACGACGCCGACCATCTGGTCGACCCATCCGGCCAGGTACTGCTTGCCGGTCATGTCGAAGTCCACCGGAGTGTTGTTGATCTGTGCAAGCACGACGTGGGTCAGCGCGGCCAGGCCCCAGGCCAGCAGCAGGAAGGCCGTCGCCCAGATGATGGCGGCCAGCGTCTTGGCGGCGACCACGCGCCAGCGTCGAGGCTCCTGGGTGAAGGTGATCAGGGCGGTGCGCTGGGACCACTCGTTGCAGGCGGCGATGATGCCCAGCACGGGGATCAGCATGCCCTGCGGCGAGGCTGTGGCCATCACCAGGGCGGAGAAGCTGGCGCCGTCATGGCGGTTGACGTACATCATCACGCCCAGCACGAGCGCGGTGATGACGGCAATGGCGATCAGCAGGCCCCGTCCACCACGGGTGTCCACCTGCTTTCGCAACTCGACGTGCAGCAGGCGGCCGAAGGACAGGCCCTTGCCGGTGGGGCGCTCGACGGCGGCGGGGGCGGTGGTGGCAATGGTGCTCATCGGATCTCCTGACGGGCCGTGTCCTGGGTGAGGTTGAGGAAGATCTGCTCGAGGTTGTTCTGGTCACGTTCACGCAGCAGCACCAGCGGCACCTTGGCGTCGATGGCCACCTGCCCCATCTCGGGCGGCAGCAGGCTGGCGTTGAAGGCGCCGTCGGGGCGCTGGGTGATGGTTCCGCCGGCGGCCTGGACGGCGGCGACGAGGTCCGAGCGGGTCATCGAGTCAACCACGCAGCCGGTCTCCTTGGAGGCCAGTAGTTCCTGCATGGACCCCTGGGCGACGATCTTGCCGTGGCCGATCATCACCAGGTCATGGGCGATCACCTGCACCTCGCCCAGCAGGTGGGAGCTGAGTAGCACGGTGCCGCCGTTGGCGGCGTAGTCGCCCAGCAGGCCGCGCATCCAGTGGATGCCAGCCGGGTCCAGGCCGTTGGCGGGCTCGTCGAGGACCAGCACCTTGGGGTCCCCCATCAGGGCACCGGCGATGCCGAGGCGCTGACGCATGCCCAGCGAGTAGTCCTTGACGCGTCGCTTGGTCTCGGCGGGAGTGAGGCCCACCATGTCGGTCATCTCGGCGACGCGGGACTTGGAGGCGCCGGCGATCAGGCCGGCCAGGGAGAGCACCTCGGCGCCGGTGCGGCCGGGGTGCTGGGCCGCGGCGTCGAGCATCACGCCGACGTGCTGGATGGGGTTGGGCAGGTCCGCGTACTTCATGCCGAGCACCGTGGCGCTGCCCGAGGTGGGCGGGGTGAGACCGCACAGCATCCGCATCAGGGTGGACTTGCCGGCGCCGTTCGGGCCGAGGAATCCGGTGACACGGCCGGGTTGGGCAGTGAAGGTGACGTCGTCGACGGCGGTGAAGTTGCCGTAGCGCTTGGTCAGGTGCTCAATCTGGATCATGCTTCCATCATTCCCGTGACGTGGGTTCATCCGTGTCCGCCGGAAGGAGGACATCGCTCAACCGACGGGTTGAGATTGGTTGGGCGAGTGGCTGTTGGGAAGTGGGCCACCTCCCGTCGCGATCGAGTGAATTCCGCACCCCAGTGCAGTGTGAACGTGCCCAAGACCCGTCAGCGCTCGATCGGGAAGATGGGGGTGCCCGGGCTGCTCCACCCGTGGCGTTAGCGTGGGCGTCGGCACCACTCGTCGCAGGAACGGAGGGGTTGATGGACGGCGTGCTCGACGGCCGGGACCGCTGGCTGGTCCCGCTGTCCCTGTGGGGATCCTTCCTGGCCAATGATGGCGAGGAATTGCTCACCATGGCGCCCACGACGGGTCTGTCGCAGACCCATGTCCGCGTCGGCGTGGCGACGATGGGCGTCCTCCTCGCCGCTGGCACGGTGGACGGCATCCGCACCCGGGGCCGCGGCTGGCTGTACCAGGACATCCAGTTGGTCTTCGGGGCGCATGGCTTCGGACACCTGGCCGGCTCGGCGTTGATGCGGCGCTACACGACGGGTGTGGCCACCTCCCCCACCGTCGTGCTGCCCCAGTGGTGGTGGGCGACGCGTCGGCTGCGTGCCGCGGGAGTGCCCCGCACCGCCCGTCCCGTGCGCGCCGTGGCGATCGTCGGTGGCTGGTTGGTAGCGGCCCACCGGCTGGGCTACCTCGCCTCCTCGCGGGAGCGCACATTCCGGGAGGACCGATGAAGCGCAATGACCGCGCGTTCGTCGAGCAGGTGTTCGGCAACGTCATTGGATGCCCGCGGCATTGTCGATGAGCGGGGAGGGCTGCACGCCCGCCTCGAGTTCACCGTTGACTTCGCCGATGTGGAGGCGCACGGCATCTGGATCGCCTTGCCCACGCAAACCCCGTTGCCGGGAGAGAATTCCCGCACCTCCAGGCTGCACACCTATCACGAGATCCGGGCGTCTTCCCCCCAGCGGTGCACCGGCTGACATGAGGCTGTCGACGTCCAGGTGGAATGGGGGCCTCGACAGCCTCGCCGTCCATATCGGCGAGGTCTCCGGACGCCAGCGCTATGTGCCGGAGTACGTCGCGACGGGCCTGTCTCGGGTCGGCGACCGGACCAGTTGGCAAGTGATCCCGACCGGCTTTGAGATGCCTCTGGAGGATGTTGACGTCGCCCTGGAGATGCCTGGGCAGGTGAGCGTCGTCACCTGCGCCACTGGGAACCTGGACCCGTGCACCACTGTGCGCCTCTCGGATCAGACCATCACCATTCACCAGAGCCACTTGGATCGCGGCGAATCACTCTCCATCGACGGCGCGGTGAACGAGGGCACCTTCGCCACTGACCAGACGCGGCTCGCCACCTGTCCCCGCCTGGGGCAGCGGTGCGCCCCAGCTTGTTCAACATCGTCGGGCTCGTCGTCGTCCTGCTACTCGGAGCAGCCTTGTTGCGTCATCGTCGTCGGTCAGGATTCCGGTTCCAGAACCGACAGGCTCAGACCGTCCATGCCTCCGGCAGTCCAGCCAGCACTCACCCGGGAGAGGTGGCCGTCCTGCGTCGCGGCACTGCCGATGTGTTGGCCCACGAGGCTGCCGTCCTGCAGGCCATCGTCGACGGACTGGTCACAGCCACCGAGGTGAGGCGCGGCCGGTACTCCTTGTGCTGGACGCTCGCGAAGGTACCTGGACGAGCCAGTCAGTACCCCGTCACCGCGGCCGTGGTGGACGGCCTGTTCCGCGATCAGGATACGGTCACCACCCGCGAGCTGGCCCGTTCGAGCTTCCGGCCCCAACTCGCCTCCGTGCGCCACGGCCGAACAACTCCGCATGGCCATGAGTGCACGACGGTTCCGCGTCCTGCCTGGGTCTGGCCTCACGTGCCAGCTCATCTGGTCGTACGGCCACCCGCTTGGCATCGTTCCCGCACGCCAGGTGCCGGCCCTGGGAATGGCCCCGGCGCTCGACCGCGTGCCCATGGGCTGGACCGAGGATGGCGAGTGCCCCTGGCAAACAGAGTCCTTCCCATCGTGCTGTCGCTCAGCAGTGGGAAGTTCCCGTCCGACCTGCTCCTCACGACGAGCAACGGGAGCCAGCTCCACCGTTCAGCAGTTCTCCGCGCCATCCACTGGCAGACCACCGGCCAAGGACGCCGCATCCACGACCTGCTCCACACCGCCGCCTGCCTCTGGCTGGCCCGCGGCGTCGACCCTGGAACTGTTCAGCAGTGGATGGGCCACGAGTCCATCGCCACGACGAACCGCTACCTCCATCATCTCGGAACCGCCGCCGACCAAGCAGGTCTGCGCAAGCTGAACCAGCTACGTTGCTAGAACTCAAACCTTCCGGCTTTCAAGACTTACCTCGTGCATACTGCCCTTGCCTGCATCTTCAACTGGACGTTGATCCTCCAGTACCTTCAGGTTCTGTGCTGGCCGGGGATCGCCCTAGTCGCGCTCATCTTTTTCAAAGGTCCGATCGCCGCAAAGATTGGAGACATGAAGTCGGCTAGCCTGGCCGGCTTTGACGCCGACTTTGCTACGGAAACCAAGGCTCTGGGAGAAACTGTCGAACGCTTGCAGGATCAGGAGGAACAGGCGGGCAGCGATGACCATCGGGCGACGGTTTCACCAACCCCACATGAAGAGGCTGACCATCGCCAGCCACAGCCGAAGGGCCAGAGCAGCTCGCCATCGGCAAGCCCTGAGCCAAGCGCGCATGACCACCGCCCAGAAGGGCCCGCGGGTCTCGAGGGAGGATCGTCACGAACCCGACTGGACCCGGTCCTTGACTCCGGCCGCAGCACGCCGTCTGGACCGCAGTCTTATTGACCTGATGACCGATCCTGATTTCGAGGAAGCACGACGCATCGTTCCCGTGTCAACACCCGCTGGGATCCTCACGGCTCATGGGGAGATGGAGCGCTGCCTACGAGCCGCCTGGGCGATCGACAATCCCGATGAAACAAGATGGCAGGCCTCGAGCACACAGATGGTGCGAGACCTTGGCCTGGACTCTGAGTTCGGCAGCGTGATTCGAGATCTGACCAGGCTGCGCAACAACTACGCACACGGGGACGCCGCAAACCGAATCGACGTCGACTCGGCTATGTCCTACATCGACACTTGCGAAGCCGTGGCCCAGTCGGCACAACGCAAGGTGCTGTCCAAGTTGCGGCATCCATCTGGCGCACATCCCTTCTTGGCCTACCTCACTGGCGGCATGCCCCTCAAATAGACTCTGGGGCACCGTGGTGCGTAGGGGGGTGCGCAAATGCGGAACGCCGACCCTTGCGGACCGGCGTTTAGGTCGGCCCCTTCGCCCGCTTTGCGCCCGTGCCGGGGGAAGCTCGTAGGGAGCAGCCCACACAGGTGACGCCACTGCAAGAAGGTCAAGGGCGGGTTCGAGTTGCACCGGATACTGCCCAGGAGGCCGCCACGCCGCAGCGGCACCGGACTATCGAGGTGTGGCTACGTGTTCAAGCGCATCGATATCGAGAATCGTGACCTCCCGGCGCCCGTGCAATTCGATAAGGCCGGAGACAGAGAGCGCGGCAAGGCGTCGACTCAGGGTCTCCGGCGTCGTGCCGAGGTACGCCGCGATTTCCTGTTTCGCCATCGGAAGTCTCACCGTGGCCGCTCCGTCCCGCATGGTGCCAGGTAGGTCCAGGAGGTAGGCCGCGACACGGGCATTGACATCGCTGGAGGTGATGGCGGCCAGCAGTCGCTCGACGGAAGAGAGGCGGTCGGAGAGCGTCCGCAGCATCCGCTGACTGATGTCGGGGTAGTCACGAAGTAGGACTGCAAGGTCGGCATGGTCGAACACGCACATCCTGCTCTCTTCCAGCGCGACGGCGAGATCGTTCGGACGGTGGCCCGTCAGGAAGGCACGTTCACCCACGACGTCACCGTCGGTCACCGTTCGCAGGATCTGCTCCTGACCATTGGCGGCCGCGTGGCTGACCTTGAGCTGTCCGCTGTGCATCACCAGCAGGCGCGAGACCGGCTGTCCGGGCGCATAGACGATCTCCCCCTTTTCGGCGAGTACCGGGCGGGCGAAGTCCGCAACACGCAACTGTTCCTGACGGGTGAGGCCTTGGAAGATCGGGACGCGGGTGACGCACAAGTCATCCTCGGGCATGACACCACTTTATCCCATGCCGACCCGACGCGACCGTAACGGACGGGCCAGCGGCGCTCGGGGAGGAGCCCCGCGAACTTGATCTATGTCAAGGAGTTCGCGGCACGGCGAACCTACGGTGAAGGTGTCAGTAAGAAACACCAAGACGGAAGGATTCCACAATGACCACCGCGACCACAACCCACACCATCCTCCGCGCGGAAGGTTTTTCCTGCCCCTCCTGCGTGGCCAAGATCGAGAAGCAGGTCGGCCGCCTCAAGGGTGTCGAGAACGTGAAGGTCCACTTCGCCTCCGCCCGCATCGAGATCGACCACGACGCCGAGCGCGTTTCGGTGGATGACCTTGTTGCCGCCGTCGTGAAGGCCGGCTACAAGGCCACGCCCGCGGCCTTCTAACGCCAGCGGGCCCCACAGGGCCCGCTCACATTTCCCCCTTCATCCTGCCGGTACGCCGGCTCAAGACGCAGAAAGGTCGTACCCGAAAGTGAACAGGCTCCAGAAATGGGTCTATGGGAACTGGTCCGTTCCCGTCGTGTCCGGCGTGCTCATCATCATCTCGTTCGCCCTCCAGTGGCTGGGCGGAGGTGTCGCCAACCTCGCCGTCAGCCCGCAGTGGTGGCTGGACGCCGGCACCCACGCCGCGCATGCCAGCGCGGCCTTCACCCTCGGGGATGTCTTCATGATCGCCGCGGCCGCCGTCGCCGGCTACGGGATCGTACTCAAGGCGGTTCGTGCGCTGATCGCCAAGGTCATCGGCATCGACCTGCTGGTGTCGGTCGCGGCCATCGGCGCTGTCATCATCGGCAACTTCTGGGAGGCCGCGGCGGTGACGTTCCTGTTCGCCATCGGCCACGCCCTGGAAGCTGCCACCTTGAACAAGACGCGCTCGGCACTGGCCGAACTGGTCGCTGTCGCCCCGGATTCCGCGACCGTGGTGCGCGACGGTCAGCAACAGGAGGTCCCTGCCGCGCAGGTGAGAATGGGCGAGATCGTGCTGGTCAAGAACGGCGCGAAGGTCCCCGTCGACGGTCAAGTCGTCTCGGGCACCGGCGCCATCGATGAGGCCTCGATCACCGGCGAATCGATCCCGGTGGAAAAATCCGAGGGCGGACAGGTCTTCGCCGGCACCGTCTCCCGCGGCGGTTTCCTGCAGGTGCTGGCCACCGGCATCGGTGCCGATACCACCCTAGCCCGGATCATTCACCGGGTCGAGGAGGCCCAGGACGCCAAGGCCCGCACCCAGGCGTTCATCGACCGCTTCTCCGGCTGGTACACCCCCGCGGTGATGGTGCTGGCCCTGGCGGCCGGACTGATCTCCGGCGACGTGGTGCTGGCCCTGACTCTGCTGGTCATCGGCTGTCCCGGCGCCCTGGTGATCTCCATCCCGGTCGCGATCGTGGCCGGCATCGGCCGCGCCGCCCGCAACGGCATCCTGATCAAGGGCGGCGAATTCCTGGAGACCTCGGCGAAGATCTCCGCGGTCGCCGTGGACAAGACCGGCACCCTGACCGAGGGACGCCCGCAGCTGACCGACGTCGTCGTCCTGGACTCGGCGTTGGAGCGCAGCGAGGTGCTGCGCTGGGCTGCCGCCGCTGAGGCCGGCTCCGAACACCCGCTGGCCCGTCCCATCCTGGACACCGCCCAGGCCGAGGGAGTAGGCCCGCACGGCATCCCCGGCACGGTCACCCCGGTCCCCGGCAAGGGCATCGTGTCCGATGTCGACGGTCGGCGGGTGCTGATCGGTAACCCGCCGCTACTACTCCAGTACGGCGTTGTCGATGACGGCAGCGCCGCCCAGGCGGCGGAATCGCTGGCCGCCGAGGGCAAGACGCCGATGATCGTGGCGGTCGATGACAAGGTGATCGGCGTCGTCGCCGTCGCCGATCAGGTCCGACAGGATGCACCCGAGATGGTCGCCCGCCTGCACCGGGCCGGCGTGGAGAAGGTGGTCATGCTCACCGGTGACACCCGGCTGGTGGCCGAGGCCATCGGGAAGGCGACCGGGATCGACGAGATCCACGCCTCCCTGCTTCCCGAGGACAAGCTGGACGTGGTCGCGCAGCTGCAGCAAGAGGGCCACACGATCGCCATGGTCGGCGACGGCGTCAACGACGCCCCGGCCCTGGCCACCGCGAACATCGGCGTGGCGATGGGGGCGGCCGGCTCGGCCGTAGCCGTGGAGACCGCGGACATCGCCCTGATGGGCGACAACCTGCTCAAGCTGCCGGAAGCTATCGGATTGGCCAAGCGGACCGTGTCCGTCATGCGGCAGAACATCGCGATCGCCCTGATCACCGTGGTGCTGCTGCTGGCCGGCGTCTTCGCCGGCGGAGTGACCATGTCGATCGGCATGCTAGTCCACGAAGCCTCCGTACTGGTGGTCATCGCCAACGCGATGCGACTACTGCGCAACGCCCGCGGCTCCACCACGATGCCCAAGAGCGAGAGGACCACCGGAACAGCGGCGCAACAGGTCAACGCCTGACATCGAACCCGCGTAAGCGGCAAACAGGTACCCAGCCGCTACCGCTCCCGGCGCGGGACACACCGACATATTCACAACAACGACCCGAACACCGAAAACGAAAAACGCAACTGGAGGAGAGCAATCATGAACGGAAAGAACTTCACCCTGGGAGACAACGTCGAGCATTTCACCATCGCGGACGTGGCCCGGGACAACCCCGACTTCCGGAAGGTGCTGTGGACCGGTGAACACGCCCAGATCGTGGTGATGACCATCCCGCCCGGCGGCCAGATCGGCGACGAGGTCCACGAGCACACCGACCAGATCCTGACCTTCGTCTCCGGCACCGGCGAAGCCGATCTCAACGGCCACACCCACCCCATCGATGCCGGTGACCAATGCGCGGTACCGGCCGGAGCCCGGCACAACTTCCGCAACACCGGCGACGAGCCGCTGGTGCTCTACACCATCTACAGCCCACCGGAGCATGCTGCCGGCGCCGCCTTCGCGACCCGGGAGGAAGCCGACGCCGCCGAAGCCGCCGGTGAGGACGAACCCCCTCGGCTCTGACCCCCATCGTCACGTTATCTAGGGCACTAAGACACACCGCTCAGATCAGAAGGAGATCGCATTCATGTCCAAGGTCTACGTCTTCACCGACTACGGCGGACCCGAAACCCAGCAGCTGATCGACCGGCCTATTCCGGAGCCTGGACCCGGGGAACTGGCCATCGAGGTCCGGGCCGCCGGTGTGAATCCGGCCGACTGGAAGATGCGCGAGGGCCGGCTGGGTCGTGCCTGGTCGTTGCCGGCGCCGATGGGCCGTGAAGCCGCCGGCGTGGTCATCGCGGTGGGCGGCGGGACCGAAGGCTTCGCGGTGGGCGATGAGGTGCTCGGCCTGGTGGCGCCCGGGCAGGGCGGACTGGCCGAGCACACGCTCTTGAGCGCCTCCACCACTGTGGCCAAGCCCGAGGAGATCTCCTTCATCGACGCCGCCACCATTCCGGTGGCCGCAGCCACCGCCTATGACGCCACCCACCAAATCGAACTGGAACCAGGCCAGACCCTGCTCTTGTTGGGCGCTGGCGGCGGGGTGGGGCTGATGGCCGCGCAGATCGGCCGGGTACACGAGTTCACGGTCCTCGGCATGGCCGACGTGGCCAAGCGGGAACTGGTCGAGTCCACCGGTGCGGCCTTCATCGGATCCGGTTCGGGCGTGGCCGATCGCGTGCGAGAAGTCGCTTCCAGCGTCGACCTGATCGTCGATCTCGTCGGCGGTGACGCGCTGCGTGCCGTCGCCGATCTGGTGGCCGATCCGGGGCGGATTATCTCCGCGGCCGATCCGGACGCCGCGGTCGAACTGGGCGGCCGGGGCTTGGCACGTACGACTGAGGCCATGGGGAAGATCACCGAGGTGATCCAGCACGGGCTGGTCGACCCCCATGCGGACACCCAGTACGACCTCAATGACGCAGGTCAGGCGATCGCAGCCGTGGAGACCGGGCACGCCGGCGGCAAGGTCGTCGTGGTTCCCGAAGGCTGATCAGCCATGCCGGGCGTGGGGGCGAGTTGCGTACTGCGGATGCCCTTACGCAACGCGTCCATCATGGCCCGATCTGCGTCGTCGCTGACGAGGGCGCGAACCTCGTCCTTGGCACGTGATGATGCCAGCCGCACTGGTGGGGAGGGCGGCTGATGGGATCGCCCGCGGCCGAGAGCAACGCCGCACCCCCTGCGGGTGCCAGTCGTCGCCGGTTTTCTCCGATCCTTGCTCGGACCCGGACCGTGCATTCCCCGGTGGGCCCGGTGGCCTATGACTGCGTGAAGGTGATCGTGGTCCGATCGGGTTCGGCGATCCTGTTCAGTGAGTTCGGGCAGAAGCCCGTCGGCGCGGGCGATGTGATGGTCCTGAGCGCGAATGTCTTGTGTGGCAGCGAACCGGAGGGCCACATCACCGTCACCACGGTCTACCTGGACACCGACTACCTGGTGGACCAGGTGTTCTGGCAGCATGCCGGGCTGCTCCAGGACCGGCTCGATGCCCAGGGACTGGTGGAGACGATCTACACGGAACCGGCTCAGGCGCTGCGGCTGGGCGAGGACCGGACCGGGATGCTGATGCCCTGGCCGGATGAACTCGTGGTGCTGAGTATCGATGGCGGGTTCGGAGCGCACTTCTACCGGATGCAGGCGTTGTGGTTCGCGATTATCGACGTGGTCGCCCCGTTCGTCCGCGTATCCCAGGTGCGGCTGTCTCCAACCCAACGGGCCCGCACTCGGCCCACTCTGCCGCGGGATCGGCGGTTTGCTCCGATGCGGAACGAAGCGGTGCAGGCCCGGGAGGCACCGCACGGAGCAATCGCCGAGTCCTGGACCCTACCCAGGCTGGCTGGCATGGTGCATCTGTCTCCGAAGCAGCTGGTCCGGGTCTTCGCCGACACGTACGGCAAGACACCGCTGGCCTATCTGACGATGCTGCGGGTGGCGGAGATGGCGCGCCTGCTGCGTGAGACCAACGTGAGTATCAGCGAGGCGGCACACCAGGTGGGGTGGCGTAGCCGCAGCCGGGCCAGCAAGACGTTCGTCGAGTGCACCGGCCTGACCCCGCGCCGCTACCGGACCATGCACGTGACGGGCACGGGTTGGCCGGGAAACGGACAACCGTGTCGTCCATAGGGACGTCAATGAGACCTGCAGCGTC
The DNA here is from genome assembly GCF_003752415.1 of Luteococcus japonicus. Classification (NCBI taxonomy): domain Bacteria; kingdom Bacillati; phylum Actinomycetota; class Actinomycetes; order Propionibacteriales; family Propionibacteriaceae; genus Luteococcus; species Luteococcus japonicus. Next base: position 1,407,963 of record NZ_RKHG01000001.1, read on the forward strand.
CGCGGCCGGGCGCTGACTGTTATCCCGGAGGGTACGTCAGGCACGCCGCTGTTCCTGACTGTCAACGGCCCGGTCTGATCGAGATGCACCCGATCTGCCCCGTGTGCCGATGGATCAGCGCACCGTAGGGACGACCTTCGTTGCCAGGGATGGCCGGGAATACCGACCGTCGATGTTCGTGACCTTGACGCTTCCGAGCTACGGCCCGGTCATTCCTGGCGTCGGCACGCCAGCAGACCCGAGCACCTACAACTACCGGCGTGCCGCCCTGGACGCGCTGATGTTCCCGAGGCTCGTGGACCAGTTCTGGAAGGCCCTGCGTCGCTGCGCTGGGTACAACGTGCAGTACTTCTCGGCCATCGAGCCGCAGAAGCGTTTGGCCCCGCACCTGCATGCCGCCATCCGTGGGGCCATCCCCCGGGCGACGCTGCGTCAGGTGGCCAAGGCTGTCTACCTCCAAGTGTGGTGGCCGTCGATCAACCACGTCGTCTACGGCGCGACGGTGCCCGTGTGGACCGGTGCTGGCTACGCGGACCCCACTACAGGCGAGCTGCTGCCCACGTGGGAGGAGGCTCTGGACGCCTTGGAGACGCCCGGCGCCAAGCCCATGCACGTCATGCGCTTCGGTTCGCAGGTCGACGCCCAGGGCATCGTCGCCCCGAGTCCCGACGCCGACCGCGCCGTGCGCTACCTGACCAAGTACCTCACCAAGTCCGTGGCCGAGACCTGCGGTGACGAGTTGACGGCCGCCCAGACGGCTCACATCGACCGCCTGCACCGGGAACTGCGCTACCTCCCGTGCAGTGAGCGGTGTGCGAACTGCTGCGTTACGGCGTGCAGCCCAAGGGTGCTGGTCCTGGTCTGGCGCCGGGGTACTGCTCACACAAGGCACATGACCGGGAAATGCTCGGGCTTGGCGGGCGCCGCGTACTCGTGTCCCGCAAGTGGTCCGGCAAGACGCTTCAGCAGCACCGAGCCGACCGTCAGGCCGTCGTCCAAGCAGTGCTCGAAGAAGCCGGGTTCACCACCCCGGAGATTGACCGTCTGGCGGCCGACACCCAGATGGACGACGGCTCGCGCCGCTTTACCTGGGAGAACGAACCCCGCAAGGCCCACGCCTACCGGCTCGTCATGTTGGAGAGCATCCGCCAGCGGCAGGAGTGGCGACGGTCCTACCACCTCGCCAAGGGGCGAATTGGCCTCGCGGAAGACCAGTCGCCCGCGCCGCCACCCTGGGCGTCACCACAGCCGCCCCCACCCACCTCACCCGTCCTTCAAGGAGCATCGTGAACGTCAAGGAGTTTGAACGACTGCTGACGACCGCTGAGGTCGCCAAGATCGTCCAAGTGTCTCCGTCCACGCTCTGTCGTTGGCGTCAGCAGGGCGTCGGCCCCCGCGTGACCTGGCTCTCGCGCTCCATCCCGCGCTACGCCGCGTCCGACGTCGAGAAGTGGTTGCAGAAGACCGCAGCATGAGCGTCCGCAAGGAACCCAATGGCCGCTTCCGGGCCGTCCTCAAGTCGGGTCGCCAGTACGTGACCAGCAAGACCTTCGACACGAAGCGTGAGGCCACGGAATGGCTCTCCCGCGAGCGGGCAGCCCTGGTCGGCGGCATCGACCCCCGCGCCGGCCGCGTTCGGACCCGTGTCTTGGTGGAGCAGTGGCTGGAGGTGCGCGCCATCACCGTCGCCAAGAAGACCTATCGCACCGACCAGGACCTGCTCCGCCTCATGCCCACCTCGATGCAGAACATGGGCGTCGCGGCCATCTCGGCACGCGAGGTGTCCCGCTCCTTCGAGAGCCTCATCAAGCAGGGCCTGGCAGAGTCCTCGGTGGTTCGCTACCGCGCCAGCCTTTCGAGCTTCTTCTCCTGGTGCGTCCGTGAGCGGTTCATCACGTCGAACCCGGTGACGAGCGTCCGGGTTCCGAAGTCGTCGGCCGAGCGCGTCGAGATGAGCCCGTGGAGCGAGGCCGAATTGGAAGCGCGCTACCTGGCCTGGAAGAAGTACGACGAGCGCCTGGCCGACATCCTCCTCGTGATGGGCTGGACCGGGCTCCGCTGGGCCGAAGCTCGCGCCCTCACCGTCGGCGACATCGCCCTGGGCGACTCCCCCGCCCTGCGCGTCCAGCGATCCGACCCCGAGGGTATCGGCGTGAAGTCCACCAAGGGACGCCGGTCCCGACGTGTTCCTCTGGCGAACCGAGTCCTGCCCATCGTGCTGTCGCTCAGCAGTGGGAAGTTCCCGTCCGACCTGCTCCTCACGACGAGCAACGGGAGCCAGCTCCACCGTTCAGCAGTTCTCCGCGCCGTCCACTGGCAGACCACCGGCCAAGGACGCCGCATCCATGACCTTCGCCACACTGCCGCCTGCCTTTGGCTCGCCCGTAGCGTCGACCCTGGAACCGTTCAGCAGTGGATGGGCCACGAGTCCATCGCGACGACGAACCGATACCTGCACCACCTGGGCAACGCGGCTGATCGAGCTGGCCTCGCCAAGCTCAACGCTGCCGGTCAGCCCCCGAAGATCAGCTCTCCGCGGTGAGCTTCTGATAGTTGCCCATCGCTTTGACGTTCTGGGCGACCTTCAGGGCTTGCACATCTCTCTCGACCATCAGTGATTGCAGCTTGATCTGGTCTTCCGATGGCAGGCTCGACGTGATCAAATTCTCCACGACGCGAGTGAGCGGCTCACCGATAGCTCGCTTGTAATTGAACCCGACGAGCTGGAGGATCGTAAGCATCTCCTTCGAGACCAGCTTCTTGACAACTGCTAGGGCTTCGGATTGCTCTTCATCCCCGCCCCCGAGGCCCATCAGTTCCTCCACGGTCGGCAGGAGCTTGTCGGTGATATATGTGATGTCCCCCCTGCCGATGGATTCTGCGACTAGATGGTCACGCAATGCCGTCGCAATCTGCTGGAGCTGAGACCGCTCATCGATGAGTTGCTCGATGATGTCCTGCAGCTCGTTGACAGTCTCCTCATGCTTGCCAGCGGCCTTGCTGGCCTGGATGCGGGTAGCGACCGCGGCGGAGGTATTGGTCGCGGTGAGGGTGCCCAGCTGGGCCAGGAGGGGTCCGAGGGAGGGATCGATGTCCATGGCAAGAAGCCTAGACGCCCCGGGGTGCGCAGGGGGTGCACAAACGCAGAACGCCGGCCCTTGCGGACCGGCGTTTGTGCTGGTGGAGCATAGGGGATTCGAACCCCTGACCTTCTCATTGCGAACGAGACGCGCTACCAACTGCGCCAATGCCCCAAGTCTTGAGTTGTGTTGCTGACGAGCAGCGAGGAAAAGAGTAGCACTCCCCCACCTTCGCTAGCCAATGCGGGTCACTCGCCAACGGCGCGGCGCTGCTCCTGCTCGTCGCCGTTCCCGGTCATCTGGTCCTGCTCGCGGGCCTCGGCCACCACGGGGGCATTGCTCGTCGCAACCGGCGCGGGCGCCGACAGGTCGATCGTGCGCACCGTGCGCGGCACCATCGGCTTGCTGACGTAGGTGGGAACCGTCACCGGGATCGGGCCCCACAGGCCACCGGTCAGGCCCTCAATCGGGGCGCTGATCTCAATGGACAGTTCGGTGGAGTCATTGCTGACGCCCAAGTTGCGCAGCCCGGCAGGCACCTCGAAGCTGATCGTCTCGTCGCGCCAGTCGGTCTCCAGCTCGGCCAGCCGCGCATCGAGCTGCGCGTTCAGGCGCACGACGCTGAACCGCGCCACCACCAGGAAGGCCACCAACAGCACGGCGGGCACCAGCGGGGTCCACCAGATGACGGCGTCGAAGGCAGCACCCGCCACGGTGAAGGCCGTGAGCCCGGCGAGTGCCAGGACCACATTGCGACGACGTCGTGCGGCGCGGCGTGCCGTGTCGCGGATCTCCGCGCGGGCAGCACGACGCGTCAACGGCGTCGAGACCGACGAGTCGACGACCGCCGTGGACGGGGCAATGATGCGAGCGGTCTCACCGAAGCGCTCCAGCGGATCCATGGCTTCAAGATCAACACCGTCGCGGCGCGCGACAAAGGACGGAACGAGGTAGGCCAGCCACCCCAGAGCAATTACCACAAAGATCAGTCCCGTCACGGGCCCAAGGTTATGGGTAGGTCAAGCACACGGCGGCGACCCTCAACGGAGTGTCGAGGAGTTGGTTGAGGAATTCTCATCACAGGACTACATTCCAGCGCCCACAGACATCCGAGTGGCTTCCTGCCAGCCGCTCGTGTTGCAACACACGCGGACCGCAGAAACCCGAGCGCCGCCCAGGAACCCACGCGACACGAGCAAACCCGAGCGGATGCCACGAACCCGAGCGGCTCGCACCACGGCCCGCAGGATCAGTCGAGATCCCTAGCCAGGTAGCGATTCAACAGCCCATCGGGGACGTCCTCGTCGCACAGGGCGAAGCTGCGGTGGTCCCGCCAGTCCCCGTCGATGTGCAGGTAGCGCTCACGCAGGCCCTCGTCGCGGAAACCCAACTTCTCCACCACGCGCAGGCTCTTGGCATTCTCGGGCCGGATGTTGACCTCCATCCGGTGCAGACCCATCACCTGGAAGCAGTAGTCGGTGACCAGCGCCAGGGCGGTCGGCACCACGCCACGGCCGGCCAGCGCCTCGTCGATCCAGTAACCGCAGTGGGCAAAGTGCGCCGACCCCCAAGTGATGTTGCTCACCGTGATCTGGCCGGCCACCTGCAGACGTGAGGCCCGGGTGGGCCGGCGGGCCGGATCCAGCGCAGCCTCGTCCCAACAGATCGCGAAGGGCAGCGCGAGGTCCTGCTTCGCCTGTGTGTTGAGGGCACGCACCATCTGGCCGAAGCTCGCCGCCACCCGTGAGGAATTGGGCGGACGGGTGGCATCCCACGGCGCATTCCAAGCACGGTTGCGTTCCCGGACCTTGTTCCATTCGCGGCGATCGGTGAGGCGAAGCGGCCGCAGCACCACCGCGTCACAGCGCAGTTCCACCGGCCACCGGTGCCGCACGGGAAAGTCGACGCACTCGGGAAGACGGCGCGGGCACTCCGGCAGGTCCGAGGAGTCAGTGGTCATGGCCGGACACCTGGCCGACGGCGTGCGGAAGAACCTGCTCCAGCACGGCCAAGGCATCGCGCACTCCCCCGACGGACCCGGGCAGGTTCACGACGATGGTCTTCCCGGCCGCACCCGCCAGCCCCCGTGAGAGGACCGCGGTCAGCACCCCTGCCTCGACGCCACGCTGGGCGATCAGCGCCGCCAGGTGGGGCAGCTCCCGGTCCAGCAGGGGCCGGGTCACCTCGGGGGTGCGGTCTCGCGGCGCCAGCCCGGTGCCACCGGTGGTCAGCGCCACCGTCACCTCTTCGGCCACTGCCGCGCGGAGGGCGTCGGCCACGGGTTCCCCGTCGGGGACCACCACCACCGGATCGACGTCGAAACCCATCGCGGCCAGACCCTGGGCCGCCAAGGGCCCGGAACGGTCCTCGTAGATGCCGGCCGCGGCCCGGTCCGAGGCGGTGATCACCACGGCCCGCCCCAGCGCACCCATGGTCACGCCTCGGTCCAGTCGCCGCTACGGCCTCCGGACTTGGCCACCACGCGGACATCGGTGAGCCGGGCGTGCTTGTCGACGGCCTTGACCATGTCCACCAGCCCCAGTGCGGCGGTGCAGACGGCGGTGAGGGCCTCCATCTCAACGCCGGTGCGGTGGGTGGTGCGTACAGTGGCGGAGATCTCGATGCCGTGCTCGAGGGTCTCCAGATGCACGTCGACGCCGGTCAGCGGCAGCGGGTGGCACAACGGAATCAGGTCGGAGGTCTTCTTGGCGCCCATCACGCCCGCAATCCGGGCGACGGCCAGCGCATCGCCCTTGGGCAGCGCAGCGTCGGCCAGCGCGTCGAGGCACTCCTTGCTGAGCAGGACGACGCCCTTCGCGGAGGCGGACCGGGCCGTCACCTCCTTGGCGCTGACGTCGACCATCCGCGCCTCCCCGTCGCCGGACAGGTGCGGGAAGGGCTGGGAACCGTCGGGCTGGGAAGCACGCGCGCGGGGTACCTCGGGAATGAAGGCGTCCACCGACGAGGGACGAAAGACCGGGCGCTCAGTCATTGTCCAGCATCCAGACCATGACGCGCTCGCCGGCATCGACCACTTCGGTGTCCTCGCCCAGCAGGACCAGCGCATTGCAGGCCGCCAGGTCACCCAGCAGGTGCGAGGAGTGACCCCCCACCAGGTCGACGAGGCGTCGGCCGTTGTCCTCCCGCACGATGGCCCGGCCGAACTGCAGCTTGCCCTTGGCGGAACGCATCACGGAGCCCGCGACGCAGCGCACCGGGTGGTGGTTCAGGGGCTCGACGCCCATCAGCTTGCGGATCACGGGCCGCACGAAGCACTGGAAACTCACGTAGGCGCTCACCGGGTTGCCGGGGAGCATGATCATCGGCACCCTGTCCTCGCCGATCAGCCCGAAGCCCTGCGGCTTGCCCGGCTGCATCGCCACCTCGGCGAAGTCACACGTGCCCAGGCTGGGCATCACCTGCTTGACGACGTCGTGGTCGCCCTTGCTGACACCGCCGGTGGTGATGACCAGGTCCGCACGGATCAGCTGGTCCGTGATCGCCTCGCGCACGGCCTCCGGCTCGTCGGAGGCCACCTGCACGCGCCAGACCTGGCAGCCCTCCGCCTTCGCCGCGGCGGCGATCATGAAGCTGTTGGCGTCGTGGATCTGGCCGGGGCGTTCCAGCGGCCGTCCGGGGTCCACCAGCTCGGCGCCGGTGGAGACCACCACGACGCGAGGACGGGGACGCGCCAGCACCTTGTCGATCCCGGCGGCCGCCAGCAGGCCGATGGTGCGGGCATCCAGCCGCTGACCACGGCTCATCAGCTGGTCACCGTCGTGGATGTCGGAGCCGCGCAGCCTGACGTACTCCCCTGCCGTGACCGGCTCGAAGATCTTGACCTGCTCATCGCCTCCGTCGGTGAACTCCAGCGGCACCACGGCATTGGCGCCGGGCGGGATCGGGGCTCCGGTCATCACCTTGATGGCCTTGCCCTGCGCCAGTTCCTCGGTGCCGTCGTCACCGGCGGCGACGTGGCCGGCAACGGTCAGGGACAGGGGCTCCCCCTGACTGGCGGCGGCGATGTCCTCGGCCCGCACCGCGTAGCCGTCCATCTGGGAGTTGTCGAAGGCGGGCAGGTCCGTCTCCGAGCGGATGTCCTCGCACAGGGTCAGCCCGTGCGCGTCGAGCAGGCTCATGCCGAAGTAGGGCAACGGCTCCACCAGACCCAGCAGGTAGTCCCGGTGATCCTCCATCACCCGCATCCCGTCCTCGCCGGTCCGTGGCGGATCCGGCAGCGACTCCGTTGGTGGGGTGGGAGCCTCAGCCTCTTCGACGAGCTTCTTCTTGCGACGCAACAGTGCCATGACCTTTACGATAGGCGAATGACCTCGTGGGACTCCGACGGACTCTCCAAGCATGATGTGCGACGTGAGGTGGTGGCTCGCCGTCAGGCCAGACCCGCCTCCCAGCGGCTCGACGACGACCGTGCCCGTACGGGGCTGCTCCTGGCGGCCCTGCGCGACGTCGAACCGGCCACCATCTCCTGCTACCTCTCCGTGCCACCGCACGCCTCCCGCCCCGAACCGGGGACCCTGGAGATCGTCACCGCGCTGTGGACCATGGGCCACCGGGTGCTGGTGCCGGTGCTCTCCCCCACCCCCGAGGGACCGAGACATGAGCCGGCCTGGGCCTTCTTCGAGGGGCCGTCGGAACTCCGCCCCGGGCTGTGGGGCATCCCCGAACCCACTGGTACGCCTCTGGGTGCCGAAGCCCTGGCCGAGGCGGACCTGGTGCTGTGCTCCGGGCTGGCGGGCACCCACGACGGCCGCCGGCTGGGCGTGGGCGGCGGCTGGTACGACCGGGCCCTGGCGCACTGCCGCGAGGACGCCGAGGTGTGGATGCTGCTCAATGACGACGAACTGCTCGAGTCACTGCCGACCGAAGCGCATGACCGTCGGGTGGACCGGATCCTGCTGCCCGGTCAACTGCTGACCTGCGTCCACGCGGAGTCCTGAGCCCGGCCGCCTCGGAACAGCCGGGAGCCGGGGAGCGGGCCCGGCGGTTCACGTCGCGCCGGCTCTTGCACCGGGCGACGGCGGGGGTTCCTGGCGACGCGCCTGCGGGGTGCCAGGTGCTGTCATGTCTCATCACTTCTGGGACTCCCAGATGTCATGACATCTGGGACAGTTTGTAGGCGCGGCTGCGGCGGTCGATGACGGGGACCAGCCGGTGGGGTGGTTGGGTGACCGAGACGTATTTGGTGGGTGATGGCCAGGGGATGCTGGCGTGGAGTTCACCGTTGTCGTCGAAGATGTCGAGCTGGCCGTCGGTTTCGACGAGGTGGACCAGTTGGTGGGCCATGTCAGGGCCGAAACCGATGCTGGTGCCCTTCCACGCGGTGCGCAGGTTCCCGCCGATAGTGCGGTCCTCGATCCGGTTCTTTGCGGGCTGGGTGGGCTGCCGCAAGGACTGGCTGTAGAGCAGGTCGAGCGGAATCGCTCGGGGCTCGGGTCCGGCCTTGGAGGCTACTTGCCAGACGGCCATGGGCGTCAGGTGATGCCCCAGGCCTTGGTGTTGGCGTTCGTGGTTGTACCAGTTCCGGTAGCCGTCCAGGGCCTGGGTGAGGTCCTGCAGGGTGGCCGGTGTGCGGGCATGGAGCCAGCGTTGCAGTGGCTGGTGAGAGCGTTCGACCTTGCCTTGGGTTTGTGGGTGGCTGACCCGCCCCGAGATCGGCCGGATCCCAAGCCCGGCTAGCCAGACCTCAGTCGCGGACAAGCGTCCGCGTCGGTGCTGGTTGAACGCCGCGCCGTTGTCGGACAACACGCTCTGAGGCGGGCCGAACGCATCGATCCCGGATTGGAGGGCCTGCCGGGCGCCGGCCGTGGACTCGCCACCTGCCACGGCGATCAGGGCTGGGCAGAGGCGGGAATGGTCGTCGACGACGTGGTAGATGGTGACCAGCCCGATCTCAGGCAGGTGCCATTCCATGCCGTCGAGTTGCCACAGTTCGTTGGCCCTGGCTCGTCGGAAGCGACGGTACGAGGCGCGGGGACGTGTGCGGGGTGAGGGCGCTGACAGGCCTTCGCTGCGCAGGATCCAGGCGATCGTGGACCGAGACGGCAGCGGGTCCGCCTCCCGTTGAAACAGGCGCCACTCGACCGACCACGGGCCACAGTCCTTGCCCTCGGCCACCAGTTCCGCATGGGTCACGCGTACCAGGAGACGAGTCCAGTCCGTGTAGATGGTGGCGGGATGCTTGGGCGCCCGTGACTCGGGGACCAACGCCGCGGCCAGCCCGCGTTCGGTGGCCTTGTCTCGGACTCGGTAGAACGAGGATGTCGAGATCCCCGCCCGTCGGCAGAACTCGCTGACCGAGACCTGCTCCACGTCGGGATCGAACCGGACGATCTGCTCACGAACCCGTGGCGACAATGCGCTTCCCATTCCCCCAGCGAACTGCCCCAGATGTCATGACACCCGACCGTCCCAGAAGTCATGACACCCCGGTGTCCCAGAAGTGTTGCTACATGACACGGGGTGCCAGGTGCAGAAGGCGGCGCAACGTGCAGGTTGGGGCGCAGCGTCGCGTCGCCTGCTGGAGGATCCCCACGCGATTACCGGGGTCGTGGTCCACGTCGATAGAATCGCCCGGTTGCCGGAGCCCGCGCCACACCGCCCGCCCGGCCTGCCGATTGAAGGGGACCATGCCTACCTACCAGTACCGATGCACCGAGTGCGGCGTCGAACTCGAGCGCGTCCAGAAGTTCAGCGACCCTGCCCTGACCCACTGCGAAGACTGCGGCGGTGCCCTGCGCAAGGTCTTCAACGCCGTGGGCGTTGTCTTCAAGGGCTCGGGTTTCTACGCCACGGACAACCGCACCAAGGGTTCCTCCAGCGCGGCCACCCCGGCGAGCTCCGGCACGTCCTCCAGCACCGATTCGTCGAGCTCGTCGAAGAGCGATTCCAAGCCGGCCAGCACCACGAGCAGCACCACGACGCCTGCCCCCTGACCCTCGGCACGCTCGGGGAGCGGGTGTCGACGACTGCCAAGGTTGTCCACAGTTCGCCCTTCTCGGTGCAGGAATCCCCAACTGTGGATGACTGACACGAAAACGGGCCCGACGCACACACTGCAGGTGTGAGCATCTCCCACCAGTTGACCCAGTTGCGCCGGGCAGCCCGTTGGCATCGTCGCGGACTGGCCGCCCTGGCCGCGGCCATGGCAACCCTGGCCATCCTCGCCGCGCTGCGCCCCGCCCCACCGGTGACGGCCAGCGTCGTCGTGGCCGTCAAGGATCTTCCCGCCGGACACCGGCTGAGCGGCACCGACCTGGAGCTGAGCCATTTGCCTGCCGAGCTCTTACCACGACACGCCGTCACAAACCCCGATATCGCCATTGGCGAAACCCTCGCCGCGCCCATCACGCGTCGCAGCGTCCTGACCCGAGCCTCGACGGTCTCGGTGGCCCTGACTCCAGGTGCGGGAGAACTCCTGGTGCCGGTCCGGATCGCCGATGGCTCGGTGCTGGGCCTGGTGCACGTCGGTGACCGCGTGACCCTGGTGACAGCGTCGGCGGAATCCCAGGTGATCACCCTTGCCAGCCGGGTGCGCGTCGCCGCCGTCCCGCAGCAGGAGGAGACGGGCAGCCTGTCCGCGAGCACGGACCGCGCCATGCTGGTGGTCGCCGCGGACCGCGCCACCGCCGAACGCCTGGCGGCCCATGCCACCGCCGACGGGATCGGAATCGCCCTGGGGTGACCGGATTCTCAGCGGCCTGCCAGAAAAGCCCGCGTGTTTGGCCCGAAAAGCCCGCCATTCACTTCAACGACACTTGCACTTTCAAAGTTCCCGTAGTCTTGATGTCGTAACAGTTTGCGGGCCCGTCCAGGGTCTCCTGTTGTGTTGAAAGGAGCAACCCATGAAGGGTTTCAAGGATTTCGTACTGCGCGGCAACCTCATTGAGATGGCCGTCGCCTTCATCATCGGCGGCGCATTCGCCACCGTCGTCACCGCCTTCACCAAGGTGGTCATGGAAATGCTGGCCAAGGCCGGCGGCGCCCCCAACTTCGACGACTGGAAGATCTTCGGCCTGACCACCGTCGGCCCCTTCCTGACCGCCCTGATCGCCTTCCTGATCCTGGCCTTCATCGTCTACTTCTTCATCGTGAAGCCCTACGAGGCCGCCAAGAACCGCTTCATGAAGCCGGCTGAGGATGGCGACACCCCGGAGAGCCTGCTCGCCGAGATCCGCGACCTGATGGCCGCCGAGAAGCGCGCCTGATCCTCAGGACCAGTCCCACGCACCAAGGAACCCCCGCCGCCCGCTGGGCGACGGGGGTTCTTGCATGTCCGCGAGCAGCTGCTACCAGCCCCAGGCCAGGACGTGACGGCCGGCCGGGGCGTCGTGCTGGATCCGCTGCACCTCCGCGGTGGGAGACAGCTCCTGCGTCGAGGACGCTTCCTGGTCTCCGGGTGCGATGTGTGAGTGACGCACCCAGGCGGGCAATTGCTGCTCGAAGGCCACTTCCTGGATCAGCTGGTGGGTACCGTCCGGCCGTGGCGTCACCAGCTCGCAGCCGGCCTGCGCCGTGCGAGACACCTCGGTGATCACCAACTGCTGGTGCAGGATGGCGAACTCCCCCGGCGCCAGAGCCGCGTCCAGGCCGGTGCAGGTGAGCAGGATGCGCGGGGCCCCGGGCGAGGCCGGCTCCAACTCCACCACCTCGGGACGGGGAATGTCCGCCAGCTCGACGAGCTCCCACTGCGCCTCGCGTGGCACCTCGTGCACGATCACCAGGCGGTCCACCCCGGCACGCTCGGCCCGCACCAGCTGGAAGACCCGTCGGGCCAACCGCCCGGGCGCCACCACCAGGCGGTCGCGCAGCACCTGCACGGCCACGTCGCGTTCCAGTCCGACGCCCAGGCTGGCCAGGGCGGGCTGGATGCCGGGATGCTCCGGTAGCACCGCCAGGGGATCCCAGCCGCTGGGGCTCACCGTCGCCAGCACCCCGGTGAGCCAGCCGCGTCGGTGAAGACCTGGGCGAAACGCTCGCCGCTCTCCTGGTGGTCAACGGAGCCCATGGTCAGCCCACATTTCCGTGGTGCGGGGGCCGGTCCGCCAGCAAGCGCTGCTCCGCCGGCCCGATCACCTTGGGCCCGACGTGGCGGGTACGCATCAGTCCATCGGTGCCGGTCAGACGCCGCACCTCCTTCAGGACTGCCGTGAAGCGGGCGAAACCCACCTGCGCCAGCACCTCGCGCGGCACCTCGAAGGGCCACGGCTGCTCGTCGGCCTGGCGCTGCAGGCGCAGCCCCACCAGCCTCGGGGCGTCCCAGCCCAGGTCGGCCAGCCGGGCCACCACCTCGTCGGGGGTGGCGGCCCCACCGGCCATGACCGCCGGGCGCTCACCGGTCAGGGCGAGCGCCACGGCGGCCAGCAGTCCGTCGTCGCTCACGCGTCGAGGTCCACGACGCCGTCCAGGACGGTCCCGTCGGCAATGGTGGCCGGTGCCTTCGCGTTCACGGTCACGTCGCCGACGACGCTCACGTCCCGGCCGAAGCTGACCTCACCATTGACGGTGAGCGAGCTGGCCTGCCGCAGCGACGGGGCCTCGGGGATGAGCCGGCTGAAGTCCTGCACCAGCTTGTAGGGCTTGTCCAGCTTGATCGCCGGCGTCGTGGCCTGGGCCACCAGGTGCCCCTGGTCATCCAGCTCGTACAGGTCGGAGCGCAGCAGCAGCAGCTCATTGGTGGTCTTGACCGGCAGGAAGCGGTCGCGGCCCACGCAGATGGCCGTCGCCCCACCGAAGACCTCGATGGCGGCACCCATCGCACTCTCGATCTGGATCACCTTCGGCGACGACGCGTCGGCCGGGTCCACGGTCTTCTCATTGCGGATCAGCGGCAGGCCCAGCACACCGCGGCGCTCGACGAGGGTGTCGCGCACCACCTGCAGGTCCAGCCACAGGTTGTTGGTGTGGAAGAAGGGGTGACGGTGCTCGTCGGTGAAGAAGTCCATCTCCTCCTCGGCGCACTGTGCGGTGTCACGCAGCACCAGCTGGCCGTCGGCCTTGCGGATGGCCAGGTGGCCACCCTTGCGGTCGTTGACGGTGCGCACGCACAGCTCCGCGGCATAGGGTGCGCCGGAGGCGGCGAACCAGCCGGCGACGCGGGCATCCGGGGCGGCGCCCAGGTTGTCGCCATTGCTCACCGACGCGTAGCGGAAACCCTGCTCCAGCAGCTTGTCCAGCACACCGGAACCCAGCAGGGCCGTGTACAGGTCCCCATGACCGGGCGGGCACCACTCCAGCGTCGGGTCGGCCGGCCACTCGGCAGGCGTCAGGTCATCGGCCAGCAGCTTCGGCTCCTGGTTCTGGACGAAGTCCAACGGCAGGCCCTCGACGGCCAGCTCCGGGTACTTCTCCAGTGCCGCCAGGGTGTCCTCCTGGGTGCGGAAGGAGTTCATCAGGAGCAGGGGCACCCGGGCGCCGTGGTGCTCGCGGGCGGCCAGCACCTGCTGGACGATGATGTCCAGGAAGGTCTTCCCGTCGCGCACCTCCAGCAGGTTCTTGGCCTTGTCCAGGCCCATCGACGTGCCCAGGCCGCCGTTGAGCTTGATGATGGCGGTGCGGGACATGGCCTCACGGGCCGCTTCCTCACTGATCTCGACGTCGTCGAGCATCGGCGGAGCCGTCAGCGGCTCGATCGTGTCCTCCCGGATCAGGCCTGTCGCGCCCGATTCCAACTGCCGGTAGTAGTGGCTGAACACCTCGATGGCGGCGTCGCTGACCCCCGAGGCGCGCATCTTGTCCGTGGCTTGTGCAAGACCGTTGTCGCTCATGAACCCGATCCTAGAGGGGAGCGGCTGGGCACTGGCGCTCGGAACCCCCGGCAATTGGCTGTGAGGATGAGGGAAGGCGATGCCGCGCGCAGGGCCGAAGCCGTCTACCCACCCCCAGGAGACATGCGACGCTCGGCATCGCCTTCACCTGAAGAGTACGGGGCCACGGGCCTGAGCCGGGCATGGAAAGCAGCTGGTCAGCGGCACCTTCAGCCCCTCATCAGCCCCCTCGTGGGGAGCTGGGCTGCTGGCGACCCTGGGAGGATTCGAACCTCCGACACACGGTTTAGGAAACCGTTGCTCTATCCCCTGAGCTACAGGGCCAGCGCACCGGCTCGTAGCCGGCGCTCGTAGAAGAATACGGCATCTGCCGTGACCGAAGCACACGGAGGGGCCGAGCCGTCGGTGCGTTCGGCACCGCGGCTCGGCCCCTTGAGCATGCGTGTGTGGCTCAGGCCTGCTGCTTGGCGGCCTCGGCCTTGAGCGAGTCCATGTCCAGGCCCTTGATCTGCTCGATCAGCTTGTCCAGCTGCGAACCGTTCAGCAGGCCGGACTGGCGGAAGACCAACATCCCCTGACGGAAGGCCATGATCGTCGGGATCGAGGTGATCTCCAGCCCGGCGGCCAGGTCACGCTCGGCCTCGGTGTCCACCTTGGCGAAGGTGACGTCGTCGTGACGGCCGGAGGCCTCGTCGTAGATGGGCGCGAAGCGCATGCACGGGCCGCACCAGGAGGCCCAGAAGTCGATCAGGACGATCTCGTTGTCGTTGATGGTGCTGGCGAAGGTGTCCTTGTCCAGGGCGACGGGAGCCATCGTGTCCTCTTCCTTGTTCGGTAAAGCCTGAGCTGTGAAGTCTTCGACGCTCGGCGAGCGCCTGTCATGGTCTCAACGAACCGGGGCGGTGCGCTATTCCCTCACTTGATGGCCACGACGCGACGCAGGGGGATCGGCACCCGGATCCCGTCGTGCTCGGCGGCCTGCTGGGTCAGCCAGTCGGAGGCCGCCTGCAGCCGCTTTGGCGAGGTGGTGGGCAGATAGAGCCCGCTCAGCAGCAGGTCCGCGTCCTCGCGGTCCTCGACGGTGAAGTGGTAGCGCTCACGAGCATCCTCGGCCTTGCGCAGGCCGTGCTGCTCCAGCAGCTTGCCGACGGCCAGTTCCACCGTGGCGGGAAAACGTGGCGTTCCCAGCAGCACCTGGGTCAGCCGGGCCGCGGTGCGCATGTCGCGGGCATTCAGGGGGCGGATGGTGGGCACCAGGCCGACGAAGACCCCGCCGGGACGCAGCACCCGGGAGACCTCGTCGAGCAGGCCGGAGGTGGGATGGATCTGTGCCAGACCCAAGGTGCTGACCACCGCGTCGAAGGAGCCGTCGGCGAAGGGCATCGCCAGCGCGTCGCAACGCACGAAGGGCCCCGGGCCGTGGGCTGCGGCCAGTTCTGCGGCATTGCGGTCCAGCCCGATCACGGTGCGCCCCTCGGCTGCCAGTTCCCGGCCCATTGCACCGGCGCCGCAGCGCACGTCGAGCACGCGCGTGGCGGTCTGGCTGACACCGCGCGCGAGCCAGCGATAGGGGGTGTGGTTCCCGGAGGTGCAGCGGGAAAGGACGGCGTCGGCTATGCCGGGCCGCCGGGTGTGGAAGTCCGTGAGATAGCCACTCCAGTCGTCCATGGGGACCACACTAGCCAGCGACGTGGTCCCGGGCCCGGCGCAGTGCGGCAATGATGTCGTCGCCGATCTCGCGCAGCAGCGTCCCCTCACCGATCCTGCGGTCGGCCACCGTCGAGATCAGGGCCGACAGACCCGGGAGCGCCTCGTGCGGATCCGTCGGCATGGCGCCGATCAGCGGGTTCGAGCCGTCCGGCCACTGGGCGCTCAGCTTCTGCCAGGTGCGCAGCCAGCCCTCGCTGATCTCACCCACCGACGGGACCCCGAAGAAGTGCCCCACCGGGGCGTGGTGCCGAAGCGCCACCAAGGGGCTGTCCAGGTAGATCAGGGCCAAGCGCAGCCGCGCGTCCAGCGAACGGCGCTCCTCCCGGCTGCCCTGAACCGCCCAGCCGCACGGTGTCGGGCAGGTGGGGCCCACATCGGGCCGTTCGCCGGCCTCGATCGTCAGGTGATTCATGGCGCAGACGGCCAGGGTGTCGCCCAGCCGGGAGTGGAACTTGTCCAGGTAGCTGGTGAAGCCCACCCGGTCACCCTGCGACGCGTTCACGGCCCGCTTGGCGGTGGCGCGCATCGCCGAATTGTGCGGACATTCCGGGTCATCGGTGCCCCAGCGCTCCCCCACCTGGCCACCCAGCCGCAGCGGGTCTCCGCCATGGCCCAGCCGAGGCTCCCAGGCCAGCTGGCACAGGTATTCGCCAATCAGGTGCGCGGTCACGACGAGGCTCTGCGGCTCCCCGCGCTCGGCGCGCAGGTTCAGCACCTCCAGCATCAGCTCGTAGAGCGGCACCAGCGAGCCCAGAGCTCCACGGTGCGGGTCACGCGGGCCGTGGGGGAAGCCCGAGGCGCTCAACCGCTCGGCCCAGGCGTACTCCTCCACCGTCGTGGCCAGCTCGTCGAAGTCCTCGGCATCCAGGGCCAGCACCCGCTGTGCCACCGCCGCCAGCCGGTGCGCCTCGAGGATCGCCGGATCGTTGTCACCCGCCGCAATGCGCTGGGTGAGCATGGACAGGGCCGCGTCGTACCAGTGCTGCTCGCACAGGGCGACGAGGGATGCGGAATCGATCATGCGTCGGTGGCGAGGCTGACGAACAGCCCCTCCGCGACGGCCGCCGGAACCTCGCAGGTGCGGCCTCCGGCCTCGATCACGACGGTCTGGCCCTGCAGTCGGGCCGTCATCGAGGTGCCGGGCAACAGGTCCATGCTCTGCAGCACCCCGAGGGTGTCAGGGTCCGCCTGGCAGTTCTCGCTCATCCGGCGCAGGACCACCTGCACCGGCTCGGCGCCCAGGACGGTGGTCAAGGACTCCACGCCCTCCCGGAAGGACAGTTCGCTGCCCGCACCGCCGATAGCATCCAGGCCCGGAATGGGATTGCCATAGGGGGACTCGACGGGATCGGACAGGATCTGCACCAGACGACGCTCCACCTCGTCGGAGATCACGTGCTCCCAGCGGCAGGCCTCGTCGTGCACCTGGCTCCACTCCAGCCCGATCACGTCCACCAGCAGGCGCTCCGCCAGGCGGTGCTTGCGCATCACGGCAATGGCCAGCCCACGTCCCTTGTCGGACAGCTCGATCCGGCGGTCCTCATGCACGCGCAGCAGACCGTCGCGCTCCATCCGGGCAACGGTCTGGGAGACGGTGGGGCCGCTCTGGTGCAGGCGCTCGGCAATCCGGGCGCGCAGCGGCGTGATGCCCTCCTCCATCAACTCATAGATGGTGCGCAGGTACATCTCAGTGGTGTCGATCAGTTCATTCACGGCAGGCTCCTCGGGGGCAAGTGTCGCATTGAATCACTCAACTGGCGAGCGCGTCGACCCATTGTCCGCGACGCATCACGCGGCGCCCTGCGGCCGTCCTCCCCCACCCCGACCGTGTCCGGGCCTTCGACGTCGTCGACGCCGGTGACCATCCGCTGGGAGGAAGAGCGCGTCACCGCGGCTCTCCTCAGTGCTTGAGCGCCACGAAGGCGCCCGAAGCCAGCGAGATCAGCCCCGCGACGACCAGGGCCCACAAGGTGCCCCTGTTCTGCGAGGCGGCGCTGGGCCCAGTGGCCGCGGGGCTGGCCGGGGCCACCGTGGCCGGCGCCGGGGGCACGGAGGCGAGTGAGGTGGGCACCGCCACGTTGGTGAGCGTCGCCGGGCTGGCCAGCCCGGACACCGCCAGCTGGCTGCCGTCCAGGGCTGTGGTCAGCCCGAGCCCCTGGGCCTTCTCCGGGAGCGCAGCCGCGGCGGTGGCCGTCAGCTTGTAGGCGTCGAGCACGTGTACCGAGGTCAGGGTGCGCAGCACGAGGCTGCTGCCATCGGCATTGAAGGAGGCGTCGGTGACATTGGCCGGAGCATCCGCCACCCGCACCAGGGTGTTGGTCGGCCCGCCGGGAACCGGCTCCCCCGTGGTGCGGTAGATGCCGGGCTTGGTGCCCCGGGTGACCAGGTAGATCTTGCCGGTGCGGCTGACCGCCATGGCACCGCAGTCCTTCGCGCCATCTGGGTAGGCCAGCGTGAAGCTGCGGTAGGGCGCCGTGCCGCCATAGGCCAGGTCTCCGAAGCGGTAGGCCGCCACCGTGTCCCGCGAACCGGTCCGGTCCCCGACGTCGCCCACCCACACCCGGGAGTCGTGGAAGCTGACGGCCTGCACGTCCTGGGGTGTGGCTCCGTAGCTGACCGTGCCCTTGACCTTGCCGTCCGCGCCCACCGCCCGCACCTGCCCGGAGGTACGTGCCGGCACCCAGTAGACCTTGCGGCCGGCGTCGGCGGCCATGCCGGTGACCTCACCGACGGCGGGGTCGGTGCTGATCGTGTCATCGGCGCGAGCGGGAGCCGTGGCGGTGGCCCCGGCGGCCGCGGCCAGCATGCCGGCGACGGTGAGGGCGCGCAGGGCGCGTGCAGTGCCCGCGGGAGAGTCAGCCATGTCGTGGAGTCCTTCGTCCGGGTCAGCCGAGTACCGCACCCAGCACGACGAGCAGCACCAGGGCGGCGAGCACCCCGGAGACCACCAGGCGACGAGAACGCGGATTCACGAAGCCCACCATATGCCGTCGGGCCCACTGCCCGGCCACGCCCGAACGGGCTACCTTGGGTTCATGGGTGAGTTGCGCATGTACGCCATCTGCATCGACGAGGTCCGCGACATGTTCGGCGCCACCCCGGCCATCGCCGGGACGCTGCGCCAGATCGCCTCCGAGACCTTCCGCGGCGCCCCCGTGCCGCCCCGCGCACCGGGAATGCTCGGCAAGCTCGGTCCCCTGTTCGCCCGGGCACCCGAGGCACCGTTGGTTCCGCACGGCACTCCGCTGCCCTCCGACGTGGAGAACCTGCTGGCCGGACGCTTCGTGGCGCCCGAGCGTCTGGGGCTCGCCTGGCAGGTCGTCGACGCCTGGCTCGGCCGCCGCAGCCTGGCGCGCCACGTCCTGCACCGCACCCCGCGCGAGGTCGACCAACTGGAATTCGAACTCACCCGTGCCGGACTGCCCAGCCAGTTCGGGATCGGCAAACTGCAGGCCCTCGACGCGCAGATCCCGCTGCGCCCACTGCCGGGGATGAGCGTTGGCTACTGCAAGCACGCCCACGTGCTGGCCAGCGGACGCGCCCTGCAGGCGGTGCTGCCCGACGTGCTGCCGCACAGCCACCAACGCGCCGCCGCCCTGGCGGACTTCCTGACCTCCTTCGAGACGCTGGCAGGGGCCGCCCGCGCGAACGGGCGGCCCCTGCCGGACCTCTTCGTCACCTTCGACCGGGGTTGACCTCCCCGGCAGTGGAGCTCGGCTCAGGCCGGGGTGATCACCAGCAGCAGGTCGCCGCCTTCCAGCTGGGTGGTCGAGGGCACCGCGACGCGCTGCACCGTGCCCGCCACCGGTGAGGTGATGGCGGCCTCCATCTTCATCGCCTCGATGGTGGCCACCGTGGCACCCGCCTCGATCTGCTGGCCGGCCTCGACGGTCACGGTCACGGCGCCCGCGAAGGGTGCGGCGATGTGGCCGGGGTCGGACTTGTCGGCCTTCTCGACGGCGCTGGCCTCGGCCTTGACCGACGTGTCGCGCACCCGCACCGGACGCATCTGGCCGTTGAGCAGGGCGTGCACGGTGCGCTTGCCCTTCTTGTCGGCCTCGCCGATGGCGTCGAGCTCGAAGATCAGGCTGACGCCCTTGTCGAGGGTCACCACCTGCTCCTCCCCGGCACGCAGCCCGTACAGGTAGGGAATGGTGGGCACGGCCGACAGGTCCCCGAAGGTCTCGCGGTAGGCCTCGAAGTCCTTGGTCGGGCCGGGGAAGAGCAGCCGGTTGAGGGTCTCCTGCCGGGTGCGGCCGGGCTGGGACAGCAGGGCCAGGTCCTCGGCCGGCACCTCGGTGATGCGCGGCGGCGTGCGTCGGCCCTCCAGCGCCTTCGAGCGGAAGGGCTCCGGCCACCCGCCCTCGGGCTGGCCCAGCTCACCGTTCAGGAAGCCGATCACCGAGTCGGGGATGTCGAAGGCGTGCGGGTCCCGCTCGAAGTCGGCGGGGTCGGCCCCGACGGCCACCAGGTGCAGGGCCAGGTCACCCACCACCTTGGAGCTGGGCGTCACCTTGGTGGGGCGTCCCAGGATCTTGTCGGCCGCCGCGTACATGGCCTCGATCTGCTCGAACTTCTCCCCCAGCCCCAGCGCGATGGCCTGCTGGCGCAGGTTCGACAACTGGCCACCCGGGATCTCGTGGCGGTAGACCCGCCCGGTGGGCGCGGGAAGGCCGGACTCGAAGGGGTGGTAGACCTTGCGCACCGCCTCCCAGTAGGGCTCCAGCTCCGTGACGGCGCGCGGGTCCAGCCTGGTCTGCTTGTCCGTGTTGGCCAGCGCCATCACCAGCGCGGAGGCCGGTGGCTGGCTGGTGGTGGCGGCCATCGGGGCGCTGGCGACGTCGACGATGTCGACGTCGGCCCGGATCGCCTCCAGCAGTGTGGCCAGCTGGCCGCCGGCGGTGTCGTGGGTGTGCAGCGCCAGCGGGACGCTCGGGAACTCCTCGCGCAGGGCGGTGACCAGCTTCACCGCAGCCGGGGGCCGCAGCAGGCCGGCCATGTCCTTGATGGCCAGGATGTGGGCACCGGCGTCGACGCACTTGCGGGCCAGTTCCACGTAGTAGTCGAGGGTGTAGATGGTCTCGGCCGGGTCGTTCAGGTCACCGGTGTAGCACAGCGCCACCTCGGCGATGGCCGTCTTCGTCTCCAGCACCGCCTCGATCGCGGGGCGCATCTGCTCCACGTCGTTCAGGGCGTCGAAGATGCGGAAGACGTCGACGCCGACGGCCGCGGCCTCCTGCACGAAGGCCCGGGTCACCTCCACCGGGTACGGGGTGTAGCCGACGGTATTGCGGCCGCGCAACAGCATCTGCAACAGCGTGTTCGGCATGGCCTCGCGGAGCTTGGCGAGCCGCTCCCACGGATCCTCGCCCAGGAAGCGCAGGGCAACGTCGTAGGTGGCCCCGCCCCAGCACTCGACGCTGAACAGTTCCGGCAGCATCCGGGCGTAGTAGGGCGCGACCGTCAGCAGGTCACGGCTGCGCACCCGGGTGGCCAGCAGGCTCTGGTGGGCGTCGCGGAAGGTGGTGTCGGTCACCTCGACGCCCGACTGCTCGCGGACCTCACGGCTGAAGGCAGCGGGGCCCAGGTCCAGCAGCCGCTGGCGCGGCCCGGCGGGCACCGGAGCGGTCAGGTCGACGCCGACGGGCAGCTTCTCGGCCGGGTCCAGATTGGTGAGCGGCTCGCCATTGGGCTTGTTGACCGTCACGTCACCGAGCCAGCGCAGCATCTTCGTGCCGCGGTCGGCCGGGGTGCGGGAGGTGAGCAGGTAGGGACGCTCGTCGATGAAGCTGGTCGAGATGACGCCGCTGGCGAAGTCGGGCTCGTCGAGCACCGCCCGCAGGAAGGGCATGTTGGTGCTGACGCCACGGATCCGGAACTCGGCCAGAGCGCGACGGGCACGGCTGATCGCGGTCTCGAAGTCGCGGCCGCGGGCGGTCATCTTCACCAGCATCGAGTCGAAGTGGCCGCTGATCTCCACCCCGGTGGCCACGGTCCCACCGTCCAGCCGGATGCCGGCGCCGGAGGCCGAGCGGTAGGCGGTGATGGTGCCGGTGTCCGGGCGGAAGCCGTTGGCGGGGTCCTCAGTGGTGATGCGGCACTGCAGGGCGGCACCGCGGATCTCCAGCGTGTCCTGCGACAGGCCCAGCTCGGCGAGGCTCTCGCCGCCGCAGATCCGCATCTGCGACTGCACCAGGTCGACGTCGGTGATCTCCTCGGTGACGGTGTGCTCCACCTGGATGCGCGGGTTCATCTCGATGAAGTGGTGTTCCCCGGCGCGCGGCCCTTCCGTCTCCACCAGGAATTCGACGGTGCCGGCGCAGGAGTAGTTGATGGACTGGGCGAACTTCACCGCATCCGAGCAGAGGGCGGCCCGCAGTTCGTCGCTGAGGTGCGGCGCGGGGGCGATCTCGATCACCTTCTGGTGACGACGCTGGATGGAGCAGTCCCGCTCGAACAGGTGCATCACATTGCCGTGCTGGTCGGCCAGGATCTGCACCTCGATGTGGCGCGGACGGCCCACGGCCTGCTCCAGGAAGACCGTGGCATCGCCGAAGGCGCTCTCGGCCTCGCGCATGGCGGCACCCATCGCCTCGGCCAGGTCCTCGCGACGGTTCACCCGTCGCATCCCTCGGCCACCGCCACCGGCGACGGCCTTGACGAAGATGGGGAAGCCGATCTCGTCGGCCTGCTGCGTGAGCCACTCGACGTCGGTGGACGGGTCGCAGGAGCGCAGCGTGGGGATGCCGGCGGCCTTGGCCGCGGCCAGGGCACGGACCTTGTTGCCGGCCAGCTCGAGCACCTCCGGCGGCGGTCCGACGAAGGTGATGCCCGCATCGACGCAGGCCTGCGCCAGGTCCGGGTTCTCGCTCAGGAAGCCGTAGCCGGGGTAGATCGCGTCGGCGCCGGCGTGCTTGGCGACGCGGATGATCTCGTCGATGTCCAGGTAGTTGCGCACCGGGTGACCCGGCTCGCCGATCTGGTAGGACTCGTCGGCCTTGAGCCGGTGCTCGGAGGCCCGGTCCTCGTAGGGATAGACGGCGACGGTCTTCAGGCCCAACTCGTAGGCGGCTCGGAAGGCACGGACGGCGATCTCGCCGCGATTGGCAACCAGGACTTTCGTGAACATGGACCCAACCTATCGCCAGGCGGTGTGACCAATGTCACACGGCGGTCATTGATGGACACCCCTTGACAGCCGCGGTGCCCCCTTCAACCGAGGGCCCGCACCCCGTCCGCACCGAAAGGCCCCCGCCCCCACCGAAGGCTCACCATCCGCACCTGGGGGACCCGATCCACATGTTCGAACATGCGGATCAGGCCCCTTGGGTGCGGATGGTGAGAACAGTGGCGATGTGACACACGGGACGCCAGGGGGCCACTACTCCGACGGAAACCCTCAGGGGCGCCGACGAACAACCAGGGCCACGGCGCAGAGTTCCTGACGGTGGGCCGCAAAGGTGCGTCGCATCCCCAGCACCCGTCGGCGGGCCTCGGGCCTGCGGAGCAGGTTCACCAGGATCCGCACCAGGCCCACGACTCCCTCGTCGGCCAGCATTCGGCGCGGCTCGAGCAGGGCCATCTCCGTGGTCTGCGACCACTCGACGTCGTAGCCCTCTTCGTCGAAGAGCTGCCGCCATTCGGCGAGCGTCAACGGGCGGGCATTGACCTTGATGGCTCGCGCCAGGTCCTTGCGGATGTCCTCCTTGACCTGCTCGTCCAACTCGTCCGGACGCAGGCCCAGCTCGTGGATGGCATAGCGGCCGCCCGGCTCCAGCACTCGTCGGACCTCGGCCAGGATCTCCCGCTTGCCGCGCTCGGACTGCATCGTGAGCATGGCCTCCCCCACGACAAGATCCGCGCTCGCCTCCGGCAGCCCGGTCTGCTCGGCGCTGCCCAGGTGCACCTGGCCACGGGAGCCGATCACCGCGCGCACCGTGTCCGCGGCCTGCGGGTCACGCTCGACGGCCTGGTAGCCGGCCGGCTGGAGGTCTAGCAGCCGCGCAGCCGTGACGCCAATCCCCGGCGCCAGCTCCACCACCCGCCGACCCGCCGGTTCCGCCGCCGCGAGCATTGCCTCGGTGAGCTCCCGACCACCGGGACGCAGCACCCGCTTGCCCAGGGAGGCCAGCACCCAGTGCCCCTGCTGACCGCCCCCCGGACGCGCCTGGTCGAGCTCCTGCTCGTCGGTCTGGTCCACGCCTCGCTGCATGATGGCCCTTTCGTTCGCCGAGTCTTTAGGTTAGGTTTACCTAAACCATTAACCAAGGAGCCTTCCGTGTCAAATGAACAGCTTGAGGAATTCGCACCCGAGGATCCCCGTGCGGGTCACGTCGACCAGGGGGATGACGCCGGCCAGACCGACGGCGTCGCCACCTACGTCGCCAGCGCCTTCGAACAGTCCGCCTCGCGCGGCGGCCGGCCCGGTGCCACGGCCGTGGTGGACAACGAGACCACCAAGGTGGTCGCCTTCGAGTTCGCGGCCGGCGACGAGCTGAAGGAACACGCCGCCCGGCATCCGGTGCTGATCCAGGTGCTGCGGGGACGGGTGGACTTCACGCTGCCGGACCGCACCGTCGAGCTCGTGCCGGGCTCCTTGCTGCACCTGACCCCGATGCTGCGGCATGCGGTGCGCGCCACCGAGCCCACCACGCTCACGGTGACCATGCTGCTCCCCCGCTGACCCGAGCCTGTCGAGCAGCAGAAAGGGCCGACACCGTGGAAGGTGTCGGCCCTTGGGTACCGGCCCATCCGGCCGGAGACTTCTGTCCAAACCGGAATGTTACGCCGCAGCCCGGCCGTACTTCCAACCGGGGGCGGCGACGGGCCTCAGATCTTGTCCACCAGGCTCATCAGGATGCCCTGGGCGAAGTACACGACGAACAGCGCCGAGACCGCCCACAGCAGCGGATGCACCTGCTTCGCCTTGCCCTTGATCAGCTTGATCAGGCAGTAGACGATGAAGCCCGCGCCAATACCCGTCGTGATCGAGTACGCGAAGGGCATCAGGACGATGGTCAGGAAGGCGGGGATACCGTCCTCCACGTCGTCCCAGTCCACGTGCGCCACCTGGCTCATCATCAGGTAGCCGACGAAGGCCAGCACCGGGGCGGCGGCCTCGGACGGGATCATGTCGACGATGGGCGTCAGGAAGATGCTCAACAGGAAGGCGATGCCAGTGACCACCGAGGCCAGGCCGGTGCGGGCGCCCTCACCGACGCCGGCGGCAGACTCGATGTAGGAGGTGTTGGAGGACACACCACCCAGGCCACCGGCCATCGCGGCGACGGAGTCGACGGTCAGAATCTGCTGCAGGTGTGGCGGGTTGCCCTTGTCGTTGAGCAGGTCACCCTCCTGGCCGATCGCGACGACGGTGCCGACGGTGTCGAAGAAGTCGGCCAGCAGCAGGCTGAAGACCAGCAGCAACAGGCCCAGGAAGACCTTGAAGGAGAAGTGTCCCTCGGGGCTGAAGGCACCCAGCATGTCCACCTTGCCGAGCGTGCCCAGACTGGGGCTGGCGAAGTCCGCGGCGCTGGGCAGCTTGGGCACGTTCAGCGCCCAGCCGGTGGCCTTCTTGCTGCCGTCGGCCAGGAAGGTGGGGCCCACCTTGAAGACGGCCTCGACGACCACCGCGAGCACGGAGGTGAGCAGGATGGACAGCAGCATCGCGCCGCGCACCTTGCGGGTGTACAGGATGACCAGCAGCAGGAAACCGGTGATGCACACGGCGATCGGCCAGCCCATCAGGGAGCCGTTGATGCCCAGTTCGACGGGCGTCGAACCCGCGGGCTTGCGGACCACACCGGCGTCCATCAGGCCGACGAAGGTGACGAACAGGCCAATGCCGACGCTGATCGCGGTGCGCATCGGTGGCGGTACGGCCCGGAAGACCGCGGTGCGGATGCCGGTCATCACCAGCAGCGTGATCAGGATGCCCTCCCAGACCACCAGGCCCATCGCCTGCGCCCAGGTCATCTGCGGGGCGATGGCGTAGGCCAGCATCGCGTTCAGACCGAGGCCGGTCGCGAGGCCCAGCGGGTAGCGGCCCCAGACGCCCATCAGGATCGTCATCAGGCCGGCGATCAGCGCCGTGCCGGCCGCCACCATCATCTTGGAGTCGGCGACGGCGGCCCAGTCCACCTGGGTCCGGGCGGCGTCGAGGTATTTCGGGGCGCCGGAGATGAGCCGTCCCGTGCTGTCTGCCTCGGAGCCGATGATGATCGGGTTGAGCGCGATGATGTAGGCCATCGTGAAGAAGGTGACCAGTCCGCCGCGCACCTCCCGGCCGACATCGGACCCGCGCTGGGTGATCTCGAACCAGCGGTCCAGACCGCTGAGCTGCGTCTTGTGGGGGGAGCCGGGCGGCGTGACTGGTGCCGCCTGCGAATTGTTGACCATGGCTGACATCGTATGGCCCAGCATGTGGACGCCTAGAATGGCGTCCATGAGCGAGCCCACGCCGTCGCCCCGCCACCACTTCGTGCAGGCACCCATCCGTCCCCTGGACGAGGACGGGGTGCAGGTGGCCCGGGCGGGAACTGCCCTCTGGCTGGTGGCGACGCTGCTGCTGTGGCTGCGCCTCGACGCGCTACGGGCCGCAGGTCAGGGCTGGTGGCTGTGGGTCGGTGTCTGTGGCGTGATCCTGGGTCTGGTCGGCATCGTCTGGTGCACCCGGCGCCGCGCGGCACGTCCCTGAGCCGCGTCGGCCCCTGCCTCACGGAGCGAAACCCGGCACCGTGCGCCCCAGCCACTGGACGCCGCGCACCATCCCAGGAACCCACAGGTTGAAGGAGTGGCCGCCGCGTTGGTTGACCTCCGCCGTGACCGCCATGGGTGCGTGCACCCGCCCGAGGAAGGCATTGGTCGTCGGCCATGAGGCCTTGTCGTCCTTCGCGGTCTGCACATACAGCGCGACGCGCGGACAAGCACGGCGTGCCACGTCAACCAGGTCGAGCCGACGCGCGAGGGCGTCGGCCTGGTCCGCGGGCGGCTTGGAGGTACCCCACCAGGGGCGGAAGTAGCCGCCCAGCACCACCCCGGCCGCGAAACGATCGGGGTGGGTCATCGGCATCATCGCGGCGCACCAGCCGCCGGCGGAGTAACCCAGCCAGGCCCAGGCGGTGCGCTGCTGCATGACACGGAAGCGGGTACGCACCTGGTTGGGGACGTCCTGGGCCAGCCACTGCTCCATCTGGGTGGCGCCGTCGGGCCCCAGCACGCATTCGCTGTCGAGGCCGGGGTGATCGACGGGATGACGGCGATGAAGGGCTGCACCTCGTGCCGGGCCACCACCGGATCCGTGAGCTGCGCAAGGGACATCCGCCCCTGGAAGACGGGGAGACTGCCGGGCACCCCGTGGGCGGCGAGGAGCACGGGATAGGCACGGTGGGCATTGGCGGGGTCGAAGTAGCCGGCCGGGAGCAGGACGTCGACGGGCCACCGGCGCAAGCCGTCGGCGGTGGAGACCTCCAGGTGCTGGAGGCACTGCCCGGGCTGGGGAAGCGCGGGAAGACGCCGGCCATCGGTGCGGACGAGTTGCTCCCGGCCAAAGGTCTTGTGAGGATCACGAGCCCCGATGTGGGCCTCCGCGACGGGTTGGCGCCCCTGGACGAGGTCAGCCAGCGTCGGGTACCAGGCATTGGTGACGTTGAGGTAGAGGAAGACCGAGCCCAGCAGCACCGCATTGCTGACCAGCAGGGCGAGCACTGCCTTGGCCACGTCGACCCAGCGGCGCCGGGCCCGCAGCGTCACCAAGACCGTCGCGGCGGCCACCGCCACCAGCCCCAACGCGATCGCCACCCATCGCACATTCGGGTCCAACAGGTTCCATCCCATGCCACCGCCCCCTCAATGGCCGCCGGATGGGCCGAAGCCAGTATGGATTGGCAAGGGGGCAAATTGGGCTCGACGACGAAAGCATGCGCGACTGTCGTCGGTGATCCGTGGACCGCGGTGGTACTGGGCGGGAGCCAGCGCCCGGCCCCGGGTCACCCGGGGCCGAGGCGGGGGCTGTTCAGTCGAAGAGGTTGTCGTCGACGCCAATGGTGTCGAAGACGGGGACGCCCAGCTCCACGCCACGTTCCTCGGCGACGACGTCGGAGTGCCCGCCGCAGCCGTGGTCCACGGCGACGACATTCGCATCGAAGGGCGAGAACTCGTTGGTGCAGGCTCCGAAGATGCTGCCGAGCCCGCCCTGCAGGCGCACGAAGTAGCCGCAGGTCACGCAGGGTGCCGGGGCCAGCTTGCTGGACTGGTTCTCCGCACCGGAGTCGCCGGCGCTCCACCTTTCCGCGGCGACGGCTCGTCCGTGCTGCGACAGGACGCGCTCACGCCCCAGCCCGAGTTCGTTGACCACCGCACGGGTGGCGGACCACTCGGCCGGGTCGGCGTCGGCGGCGAACTCGCCACCGGTGAAGCCGGGCTCCAGGCGCGGGTCATTGTCCGGCGTGGGCAGCAGCGTCCCCGGGGCCACGTCCCCGGCCTGGATGCGGTCGCTCCACGGTACCCATGCGGGCGCCAGCAGGGCATCCTCACCGGGCAGCAGCACGATCTCGTTGATCGTGGCCACCCGGGCGCGCGAGGCACGCACCATGGTGACCGCCCAGCGCCAGCCGCTGTAGGCCGGATGCGGGCACGCGAACAGGTGGGTGACGATGCGCTCGTCCTCGGCCACGGCGCCGAGGTGCTCACCGACGCCGAAGTCCTTCGCGTGCTCGACGGCCGCCTCGCGGGCCTGCTCGACGGCCGCCGCGGTGACGGCGTCCAGCTTGGGCGCCCTCGACGTCTTCGCGACCGTCATCACAGCTCCAGCTCGTCGGCAACCTTGCGCAGCATCATCGCGATCTGCTTGGAGCTCTTCGGGTCGGGGTGCCGGCCATGGCGGTAGCCGTTGCCGATCCCGTCGAGCAGCTTGATCAGGTCCTCGGTGATGACCGCCATTTGTTCGGGCTTCTTGCGGCTGGCCTTGGACAGCGACGGCGGGGGCTCCAGCAGACGCACACTGAGCGCCTGCTCACCACGGCGGCCCTCGATGATGCCGAATTCCACCTTCTGGCCCGGCTTCAACGAGGTGACCCCTTCGGGGAGCACGTTGGCGCGCACGTAGACATCGCCCCCGTCCTCCTTGGACAGGAAGCCAAAACCCTTCTCTGCGTCGTAGAAACGCACCTTGCCGATGGGCACTTCATCCTCGCTTGGTCGTCTTCACCCGCGCCGGGAGGCACAGGTCATCACAGGATATCTGTCCGGAGCAAGACAGACCACCGCATTGCTCGGCCGCGTGCGGGTTCTCACCGCTCGGGTTCCCGCAAGCCGCTCGGGTTGCAACACGAGCGGAAATCCGAAACCCACTCGACATCGCGCGGCCGCCTAGACTGGAGGGCATGGCTGACTGGACCGACGGCGCCGAGTACGCACCCGTGGAGCGACCCGCGGGCTTTGCGACGCCCAGGGCCGGCGCGCTGCAGGTCATCGAGGCGGAGCCCAGCCCCGCCGATGGCCAGCCACTGGAGGCCCCCGGCGGCTACCGCCAGCCCGACACGACGCCGCTGGAGGCGCTCGATCCCCGTGATGCCCTGCCCCGCCGGGACCCCCGGGAGGCCTTCTCCACGCACGGCAGCGCAGATTCAGCGTGGGGTGCGGCGCACGCCTCCACCGGATGGGTCCCGACGATGCCCTTGGGCGATCCCGTCCACGAAGCAGCAGCCGTCGCCGACTTCCCGCCGCCGCAGGGCGCACCGGTGGGTGCGGCCCCGATGGGTGCAAACCCCATGCCCGGCGCCACTGGCGGCCCACAACCAGCACCCGCCGTGGTGGAGATCCCGCTCCAGGGGCACTTCCCGCCCCCGACGGTCGCACCGGCACCCCTGCCCCCGCCTGCCACGGCCGTCCGGCAGGAACCCACTGCCTGGCCACAGCCCCAGCAACAGGCCCCGGCCAGCACGCCCCAACAGTTCAACCCCTTCGCTCCCGCCCCGCGCAACGGCCAGCAGCCGACGCAGTGGCCCGTGCCGTCGGGCAACCAGCCCGCCCGGCGGGACACCCCGACGAAGCTGACGGCCACCGCGGTGGTCTCCGAGACCGGCCCGCTGGTCCTGGCGGTGCTGACCCTCGGTGCCCTGATCCCGGGCTTCGGAGCCATCACGCTGGTGATCGCCTCCATCCTGTCCCGGCGGCAGAACCCCGGCAATGTCATGCTGCGTGCCCTGTACAACGTGGCCATCTGGGCGGTCCTGCTGTCCTGGCTGGCCAGCGCCATCCTGACGCCCGAGACCAGTTCCTGGCCAGGCAACCTGGGCCGTTGGCTGTGCGCGGTGATGATCCCTGCCAGCCTGACCGCGGTCTACGACGAGCTCCGCAAGCGGATCGGCCGGTGAACGCGCCGCGCTCCATGGCCGACGTCGTCCGCGGCATGTCCCCCGACGAGCTGACCCGTCTGGTGGACCTGCGCCCGGACCTGGCCCTCCCCCGCCCGCAGGACCTCGCCGAACTGGTGGAGCGCGCCCTGGGAGCAACCTCGACGCAGCTGGCCCTGGAGGGGCTCGACGCCTGGCAGCGCCGGGTGGCACTCGCCCTGGCCGCCAGCCCCGACGCCATCTCCACCCGCCACCTGGCCGCGCTGATGGGGGCGGAACGCTCCGCCGTCGCGCAGACCATCCATGCCTTGCAACGGCGGGCCCTGCTGTGGGGCAACGAACGCGGCTGGCACATCACCCACGCCGTGCGGGCCGCCTTCGGAAGCTACCCGGCTGGATTGCCTGGCCAGTCCGTGATGCCCCTGCCGGACCACCAGATCGACGAGGCCCTGGCCGCCGTCGGGGAGCCCGGACGCGCCGTGCTGGAGCGGCTGCTCTGGGAGAACCCGACGGGCAGGGTTACCCAGGCAGATCGTCGCGGTTCGGCCACCTCCACGCGCCCCGTGGACCAGTTGCTGCACCACCGTCTGGTGCGGCCCCTGGACTCCGAGACCGTCATCCTGCCCCGCGAAGTGGCCCTGCGACTACGCGGCGGACGCCTCTTCCCCGACGAGGTCTCCCCCGTCGTCCCGCCGTGGCCCGCCGGCAGCGACAGCCGGGTGGCGGACCGCGCCGGACTGGGCAGCGCCTTCGAGCTGGTGTCCACGGTGGAGGTCCTCATCGAGGAGGTCGGCCGTCGCCAGCCCCGCCCGCTGGCCACCGGTGCGCTGCCCAAGAAGGAGCTCACCGCCCTCGCCCGGGAGGGCGGCGGACCGCAGCGGACGCTGTTGGCCCTGCTGGTGGCCGAACGCGCCGGTCTGATCACCTCGACGGCGAGCGCCTGGCTGCCCAGCGAGGGCTACGACGAATGGCTTGCCCTTGACGGCTGGGGACGGTGGATCGTGCTGCGCGACGCGTGGCTGGCGCTGGACGCCTTCGCGGACGTCCAGGCACCGGCCCTGGCACCGGGCAACACCGTCGCCTGGGCCGGGGCGCTGCGGCGGCTGGCCATTGAGCAGTTGCGGGCCGCCCCAGAGGGTGCACCCGTCGAGGCGCCGGTACTGGCCTCCCGGCTCGCCTGGTTGAAACCCGCATGGGCCCGGCTGGACCTGGAGCTGCTCGCAGGTCAGGTGGTGACCGAGGCCAGTTGGTTCGGTCTGGTGGCGCTCGGGCGGCGCACCGGGCTGGTCGATGCCGTCGAGGACCCGGGCTTCCCGCAACCAGCCGACGAGTTCATGGTCCAGTCGGACCTCACGGCGGTCACGCCGGCGCCACTGCGCGCCGAGGTGATGCGCACCATGGCGCTCGTTGCGGACCGCGAGTCCAGCGGCGGCGCCGGTGTCTACCGCTTCACCGCGGACAGCATCCGCCGCGCGCTCGATGCCGGTTTGGGCGCCGACGAGGTCCGCGGCTGGATCCGTGAGCACTCCCTCACGCCGGTTCCACAGGCGCTGGACTACCTGGTCGACGATGTCGCCCGGCGCCACGGCCTGGTGCAGGTGGCGGCGGTGGCCAGCGTCGTGACCGTCGATGACCCGGTGACCGTCGATGCCATCCTTGGTCGCCCCGGCGCCACCGAGCTGGGCCTGCGGCGTCTGGCGCCCACGGTGCTGGCCGCCGCAGCAGAGCCGGCGGACGTGGTGATCTTCCTGCGGGAACTGGGCCTGGCACCGGTGGCCCAGGACGCCTCGGGGGCCCGCTTCACCACGCCTGCATCCCGGCGCGCCAAGGCCCACGTCCCACCTGCCCCCATCGGTGGCCAGCGGGTGGACGCGCACGCGGTGGTGTCGGAGCTGCTGGTCCGCGACGAGGGCCGTCGGCACGCGGCCGAATCCGGAAACCTGCTCAAGGCCTTGGAGGATTCCATCGGCAAGCCCGGTTGGTGGCACCTTGACCACGTCGCCGACGACGGGACCCGCCGCACGGCCGAGGTTCGGGTGCTGGCGCTGACCGCAGGCCAGGCCCGCCTGATGAAGAAGGCAGAAGGCCCGTTCACCCTGCCGGTGAGCCGAATGATCGCGCTGCGCAAAGGTTGAGGCTGGCTGCACGCCAACCGCCCGTGCAGCACCACAGGCAGCAGCGGGCCGCATGGTCGTCCCGAACAGCGTCAAACGCGACCGAGCGCGACAATGTGCGACGAAGGAGCACTTGCGCGAGGGAGGCGAGCTGTCGGGACGAGCCATGCGGCCCGTTACGGTGGCCGAGGCCTAGGAATTCCCACCAAAGAGGCTGGTGACGGAGCCATCCTCGAAGACCTCGTGGATGGCCTTGGCGATCAGCGGCGCGATCGACAGCACGGTCAGCTTGTCCAGGTCCTTGCAGGACTCGGGAAGCGGCAGCGTGTTGGTGACGATGACCTCGCTGAAGGCGCTTCCGGCCAGACGTTCCCGGGCGGGGCCGCTGAGCACCGGGTGGGTGGTGGCGGCGATGACCTGCTTGGCGCCTCGCTCCATCAGGGCGTCGGCCGCCTGGCAGATGGTGCCAGCGGTGTCGATCATGTCGTCGACGAGCAGGCAGACCTTGCCCTCCACGTCGCCCACGACCTCGTGCACCTTCACCTGGTTGGCGACGTCGACGTCGTGGCGCTTGTGGATGATGGCCAGGGGGCAGCCGAGTCGATCGGTCCACATGTCGGCCAGGCGTACACGTCCGGCGTCGGGCGAGACGACGACCATCTCCGAGGTCTCGTACTTGTCGATGACGTACTCGGCCAACGCGGGCAGTGCCCACAGGTGGTCGACGGGACCGTCGAAGAAGCCCTGGATCTGGGCGGCGTGCAGGTCCACGCTCATCACGCGGTCCGCACCGGCGGCCTTGTACAGGTCAGCCATCAGGCGGGCGCTGATGGGTTCACGGCCCAGGTGCTTCTTGTCCTGGCGCGCATAGGGGTAGAAGGGGGCGACGACGGTGATCCGCTTGGCCGAGGCACGCTTGAGCGCGTCGACCATGATCAGCTGTTCCATCATCCACTGGTTGACCGGGGCGCAGTGGCTCTGGATCACGAAGGCGTCCGCGCCACGTACCGACTCCTCGAAGCGCACATAGGTCTCCGAATTGGCGTAGTCGATGGCACGCGTGGGCACCAGGTCGACGCCCATCAGTTCGGCGATCTCCTGCGCCAGCTCGGGATGCGCACGCCCCGAGAAGAGCATGAGGTGCTTGTCATTGGGGCGCTTGACACCGCTCACTTGTAATCCTCCGGCTTGCGATTTGCCATCTTCTCCCGGGACGCGGCCACGTCCGGGTGGATTTCGGGGTTTGCCTGGGCTGCGGACGCGGCGGCCTTGGAGGCGGGGCGCTTGCTGGCCACCCAGCCTTCCTTGACGGCCTGGCGGCCACGGGCGACGGCCATGGCGCCGGCGGGAACGTCCTCGACGAGGGCCGATCCGGCGGCCACGAAGGCCCCATCGGCAATGTCGACGGGCGCCACCAGCACCGAGTTGGAACCGATGAAGACGTTGTCACCCAGGTGGGTGACCGACTTGTTGGTTCCGTCGTAGTTGGCGAAGATCGTGCCGGCGCCGACGTTGACGCCCTCACCGATCCGCGCGTCGCCGCAGTAGGTCAGGTGCGGAACCTTCGAGCCGTCGCCGATCTGGGCGTTCTTGGTCTCGACGAAGGCGCCGATCTTGCCCTTGGCACCCAGCTCGGTGCCGGGGCGCAGGAAGCTGAACGGGCCGACGGTGGCCCCGGCGCCGATCACGCTCAGCGAGCCGTGGCTGCGAATGACGGTGGCGTCCTCCCCCACCTCTACGTCGGTCAGGGTGGTGTCGGGGCCGATCACAGCACCGGTGGCGATGCTGGTGGCGCCCTCGAGGTGGGTGCCGGACAGGATGGTCACGTCCTGCGCGATGTCGACGCCCTGCTCGATCCAGGTGGTCCTCGGGTCCTGGACGGTGACGCCGTTGCGCATCCACTTCTCGACGATGCGGCGGTTCATCTCCTCGTTCATCCGGGCCAGCTGGACGCGGTCGTTGACGCCCTCGGTCTGCCACAGGTCGTCGATCATGTGGGCACCGACGCGCTCATTGTTGCCGCGCGCGGTGGAGATGACGTCGGTCAGGTACAGCTCTCCCTGCGCATTGTCGGTCTTGAGGTGCTTGAGGCCCTCGTAGAGGGTCTCGGCATTGAAGATGTAGATGCCGGAGTTGATCTCGGTGACCGCGGCCTCGGCCTCGGTGGCGTCCTTCTGCTCGACGATCTTGGCGATCTGGTCACCCTCGCGGATGATCCGGCCGTAGCCGAAGGGCTCGGGTACCTCGGCGGTCAGCACGGTGATGTGGTTGTCCTTGGTGCGGTGCTCGGTCACCAGCTCGACCAGCGTCTGACCGGTCAGCATCGGCACGTCGCCGTAGGTGACCAGGATCTCGCCGCGCAGCTCGCCCAGACCCTGCAGGCCGCACTGGACGGCATGGCCGGTGCCCTTCTGCTCCTCCTGGACCGCGGTGGTGACATTGGGGGCAATCTCCGACAGGTGCTGCAGCACCTGCTCCCGCTTGTGGCCGACGACCACGACGAGGTGCTCCGGCTCCACCTCTTCGGCGGCATTGACCGCGTAGCTGAGCATGGAGTGTCCGGCCACCTGGTGCAGCAGCTTCGAGGTGTTGGACTTCATGCGCGTCCCGCCACCTGCGGCGAGTACGACGACGGCCGCCACCTGGCGGGCTTCGGGCTGCTGACTGCTCACGTGGCTCCTTCGGGTCCGGCAGCTTCCTGCCACAGACAGGGAGTGACTGCCTCATCAGTGCTCCTGTGGCACTCTACCGCGTCGGGGCCGGTGGACCCGGAGGTCATGGCGCAGCCAGTCTGGGCCAGGACGACGGCGTCGTGAAGAGGATGACGCCCATCTGGACGCAAGGTGTCAGTCTCCGGCCGTTGATCGACCGCGCGTCTGCCCTCTGCTGACGGCAATCCGCGCACGTCATGACATGTGGCTCCCCGGAGTGGAGTCGAACCACTGTCGCTAATCCTGATTCAAAGTCAGGCGGGCCCTGCCGGCAGACCAACCGGGGAACGCTCGTGGCGCGCACGAGCTCCCAGTACTCTACGGCACCGGCACCCACGTCGCCCATTCCGTCGCGCCGCGGCTCCCTCTGCGGACCGCGGACCTCTCCCACATGGTGCACCCGGCGCCACCCCTGCACCTGGCGACGGGCCCCCAAGGCGCAAGGAGCAGGCCCCGGCGCGACGAGCAGGAACCGTCGAGGACCGATATGGGATCATGTAGCCATGCCGGAACGCCACGCCACCCCCGAAGAGGTGACCGCGACGCCCCCTGCCCCGGAGCGTCCCACCACCTCCGCTCGTGCCCGTCGTGGCCGGATCCGGATGACGAGCGAGGAACGCCGCGAGCAACTGATCGGTGTGGCCCGCACCCTGTTTGCCCAGCGTGGCTTCGAGGGCACCAGCGTGGAGGAGATCGCGGCCACCGCCCAGGTCAGCAAGCCGGTGGTCTACGAGCACTTCGGTGGCAAGGAAGGGCTCTACGCCGTCGTGGTGGACCGGGAGGTCCGACGGCTGCACGACATGATCCGCACGGCCCTGACCACCCCCGGCGCCAGCTCTCGCGAACTCATCGAGTACGGCGCCCTCGCCCTGATGGACTACCTGGACGAACACCCCGACGGTTTCCTGATCCTGGCCCGTGACTCCTCGGTGGTGGCGACCCAGGGCTCCTTCGCCAGCATCCTGTCCGACATCGTCGGCCGCGTCACGGACCTGCTGGAAGCTCCCCTGAAGAGGCACGGCTTCGAGGCGACGCACTCCGATCTCTACGCCCAGGCGCTGGTGGGCCTGGTGGCGCTGGCCGGCCAGAGCTGGTTGGACACCCGGGAACCACCCAAGGAGGTCGTCGCGGCACATCTGGTGAACCTGGCCTGGAATGGGATGGCCAATCTGGTGCCCAACCCGGGCCTCACCGTGCGGGAGATGCCCGAGGACGCCCCTCGGCACCGTCCCAACCGCCGCGTCTGAGGCGCCGGCGCACGGCCGTTCCGCCCACCGCCGCGAGCCCGGGGATGTGTCGCAGCTGTCCGCTAGGGTGGCCCTGAAGGCTGGCACGGCTGCCAGCCCGATGCCACTGACGGTCAGCCGTCCAGACGATTGAGGGGAAGCCCCAGCCCATGGCGAAGATCATCTACACACACACCGACGAGGCCCCGCTGCTCGCCACCTACTCCCTGCTTCCGGTGGTGCAGGCCTACCTGAGCACCGCCGGAGTCGAGGTCGAGACCCGAGACATCTCCCTGGCCGGCCGCATCGCCGCCGCCTTCGGCAAGCAGCCTGATGCCCTCGCGGAACTCGGTGCCCTGGCCCAGACCCCTGAGGCCAACATCATCAAGCTGCCCAACATCTCGGCCTCGATGCCGCAGCTGAAGGCAGCCATCGCCGAGCTGCAGGCCCAGGGCGTCGACGTCCCCGACTACGACACCGCCTCCGACGAGGACAAGGCCAAGTACGACGCCGTCAAGGGTTCCGCCGTGAACCCGGTGCTGCGCGAGGGCAACTCCGATCGTCGCGCCCCCATCGCCGTCAAGAACTACGCCCGCAAGCACCCGCACAGCATGGGCGCCTGGTCGGCCGACTCGAAGACCGCCGTGGCCACCATGGATGGCGATGACTTCCGCCACAACGAGCAGTCGGTCATCATGCCCGCCGAGGACGTGCTGAAGTTCCAGCTGGTCGGCGCCGACGGCACCGTGACCGTGCTGAAGGAGAAGCTGCCCGTGCTGGCCGGCGAGGTCGTCGACGCCACCGTGCTGAGCGCCAAGGCACTGGATGCCTTCCTGGCCGACCAGGTCAAGCGCGCCAAGGACGAGGGCATCCTGTTCTCCACCCATCTCAAGGCCACCATGATGAAGGTCTCCGACCCGATCATCTTCGGCCACGTCGTCAAGGCCTTCTTCCCGCAGACCTTCGAGAAGTTCGGCGCCGACCTCGACGCGGCCGCCCTGAGCGCCAACAACGGCTTGGGCGGCATCTTCGCCGGCCTCGATGCGCTGCCCAATGGCGCCGAGATCAAGAAGAGCTTCGACGACGAGCTGGCCGCCGGCCCCGCGCTGGCCATGGTGAACTCCGACAAGGGCATCACCAACCTGCACGTCCCCAGCGACGTGATCGTCGACGCCTCGATGCCCGCGATGATCCGCACCTCGGGCCAGATGTGGAATGCCAAGGGCGAGCAGCAGGACACCCTCGCGGTGATCCCGGACAGCTCCTACGCCGGCATCTACCAGGTCGTCATCGACGACTGCAAGGCCAATGGCGCCTTCGACCCCACCACCATGGGCTCGGTCCCGAATGTCGGTCTGATGGCCCAGAAGGCCGAGGAGTACGGCTCCCACGACAAGACCTTCGAGATCCAGGCCGCGGGCAAGGTCCAGGTCCTCAACCAGGCCGGCGACGTGCTCATGGAGCACGACGTGCAGCCCGGTGACATCTGGCGCGCCTGCCAGGCCAAGGACGCCCCGATCCGCGACTGGGTGAAGCTCGCCGTCACCCGCTCGCGCCTGTCGGGCACCCCTGCCGTGTTCTGGCTGGACCCGGAGCGCGCCCACGACCGCAACCTGATCGAGCTGGTCAAGAAGTACCTGGCCATGCCCGAGGTCGTTGGTGACGCCACTGGCCTGGACATCCAGATCATGAGCCCGGTGGAGGCCACCCAGTTCTCCATCGATCGGATCCGCAAGGGCGAGGACACCATCTCGGTGACCGGCAATGTGCTGCGCGACTACAACACCGACCTGTTCCCGATCCTGGAGCTGGGCACCAGCGCCAAGATGCTGTCGGTGGTTCCGCTGATGAATGGTGGCGGCCTCTTCGAGACCGGCGCCGGCGGCTCCGCTCCGAAGCACGTGCAGCAGCTCGTCGAGGAGAACTACCTGCGGTGGGACTCGCTGGGCGAGTTCATGGCCCTGGCCGAGAGCCTGCGTCACCTGGCTGCCTTCGACTCGAACAAGCGCGCCGAGGTGCTCGCGGAGGCCCTCGACAAGGCCACCGAGACCCTGCTCAACGAGAACAAGGGCCCGGCCCGCAAGGTCGGCCAGATCGACAACCGCGGCTCGCACTTCTACCTCGCCCTGTACTGGGCGCAGGAGCTTGCCGCGCAGACCGACGACGCCGAACTGGCAGGAGCCTTCAAGGCCCTCGCCGAGCAGTTGTCGGCCGACGAGCAGAAGATCGCCCAGGAGCTCATCGAGGTCCAGGGCAAGCCCGTGGAGATCGGTGGCTACTACTGCCCCGACGACAAGCTGACCAGCGAGGTCATGCGTCCGTCGGCAACCTTCAACGAGGCACTGGCCACGATCAGCTGAGAGGCTGATTGACCAATTCTGGTGGGGTCCGGGACGTCGTTCCCGGGCCCCATCGTCATGCGTGCCGGGGACCGAACACGCCACCTTCAGGAAGTGTTCAGGCTTCGGCTACCATGTGCGCAGCACGAGGGAGCCACAGGCGGCTCGACCCCCACACCACGTGCTGGAGGAAGAACCCCATGAGCATCGCCCGTACCGGCTCCGCCCTGTTCGTCGTGGCTGTCGCCGCATCCGCCGTCGTCAACGTCGTCGCCCCTGTGCAGCCCGCAACCCAGCCATCGCCGTCACCATCCGCGTCGACGAGTGCGATCGTCCCCGCGCCCGCAAGCCAGGCCAGCACCACGGCCACGAGCGCCCCGGCCAGCACCACCGCCACGGGCCCGCAGCAGGAGACGCAGCCGCAGGACCAGGACGCCACCACCGCATCGCCCGCGGCCACCACCGAGGCCAGCGCCCCGTCCGCTCCCGTGACAGCGAGTGCCACCCCCAGTGTTTCCGCGTCGGCCCCCAGTACGCCGCCGCCCAGCCCCCTGGGTGACAGCACCGCACCGTCCGGCGCCCCGGCCACCACCGCGGCCCCCGCGCCCACGGCGTCTGTGGCGGCCAGCCACCGGCCGAGCCCGGCGCCGCACCCCAGCGCCACGAATTCGCGGCCCACCTCGAACCCGATGTCCACCCGGCCCACGGCCCACCCGTCGGCGCCGACCCGGCGCCCCAGCGCGACGCCGAGCACGGCCCGCCCCACCGTCACCGCACGGCCGACGGCGAAGCCCACGGCCACAACCACCGCGAAGCCGACGGCGAAGCCCACCGCCACGGCGAAGCCCACTGCCACGAACCCGCAGCCGGAACCGACGGCCACCAGGAGCTGCCCCCACGGCCGCACCGGGGAACACGACTGCCGCCGCTGATCGCCTCGGACATCCACCACGAGAAGCACCCGTCCACCCCACTGGGGCGAACGGGTGCTTGTGGTCTGGCGGGAGCCGTCAGAGCAGGTCGTTGATGGTGACCGTCTGCTCGCGGCCGGGGCCGACACCGATTCCGGAGATGCGGCAGCCGATCAGCTCCTGCAGGCGCTTGACGTAGGCCTGACAGTTCGCGGGGAGGTCCTCAAAGTGTCGGGCACCGGAGATGTCCTCGTGCCAGCCGTCGAGGTATTCGAAGACCGGGGTGGCCTTCGCCAGCTGGTTGACGTCCACCGGGAAGTGCTCCAGACGCTCACCGTCGGCCTCGTAGGCGACGCAGACCGGGATCCGGTCCCAGCCGGACAGGATGTCCAGCTTGGTGAGGAA
This sequence comes from Luteococcus japonicus, assembly GCF_003752415.1. NCBI lineage: Bacteria > Bacillati > Actinomycetota > Actinomycetes > Propionibacteriales > Propionibacteriaceae > Luteococcus > Luteococcus japonicus. Next base: position 1,447,597 of record NZ_RKHG01000001.1, read on the forward strand.
GATGTCGGTGCAGCCATTGAAGGTGGCAGCCTGCTCCACCACCAGGGCGTCGAACCAACCACAGCGACGGGGGCGTCCGGTGGTGGCGCCGAACTCGCCACCCTCGGTGCGCAGCCGCTCACCGTCGGCGTCGAAGAGCTCGGTCGGGAACGGTCCCTCCCCCACGCGCGTGGTGTAGGCCTTGGCGATGCCGACGATCCGGTCGATCCGGGTGGGGCCGACGCCGGTACCGGTGCAGGCGCCACCCGCAGTGGGGTTGGAGCTGGTGACATAGGGGTAGGTGCCGTGGTCCACGTCGAGGTGGTGCGCCTGGGCGCCCTCGAAGAGGACCACCTTGCCCTCGTCGAGCGCGTCGTTGAGCACGCGGGCGGAATCCACCACGTGCGGGCGGATGCGTTCGCGGTGCACGAGCAGCTGTTCGACCACCTCGTCGGCGCGGATCTCCGGACGGTTGTACATCTTGACCAGCTGGCTGTTCTTGCTGACCAGGGCGGCTTCAACCTTGTCCCCCAGGGTCTGCTCGTCGAACAGGTCCTGGACGCGGATGCCCATCCGGTTGATCTTGTCCGAGTAGGCGGGGCCGATGCCGCGGCCGGTGGTGCCGATCTTGCGCTTGCCGGCGAAGCGCTCGGTCACCTTGTCCATGGTCTGGTGGTAGCTGGTCAGCACGTGGGCGGTGGCACTGACCTTCGGGTGGTTGACCTCGGTGCCGCGCTCGGCCAGCTCGTCGAGCTCGGTGTAGAGGACATCCAGGTCGATCACGACGCCATTGCCCAGCACGCAGGTGGTGTTCTCGTTGAGGATTCCCGACGGCAGCAGGTGCAGGACGGTCTTCTGACCATTGACCACCACCGTGTGCCCGGCATTGTTGCCGCCCGAGTATCGGGCGCAGAAGTCCACGCGCTCGCCGAGCTGGTCGACGGCCTTGCCCTTGCCCTCGTCGCCCCACTGGGTACCGATCACCACGATGCCAGGCATTTCAGCCCTCCAAGATCATTCAGCGACGCCGCTGGTCCGTGCCCCGGCGCCAGAAACAGGTGAAGCCCCTTGCACGAGTGCAAGCGGGCTCTTGCCACACAAGGTTACCTCACCCCCGCCGCCACCCCGGGAGGTGTCCGCAAACGCCGAAGGATCGCCCAGTGCTCACCTCGCGGCCATCTGGAGGCACCCACGGCGACCTGGCTGGAGTTGCTACGTCACGTAGTAGACACCCCACTCACGAGGAGAACCCGATGAACACCCGTCGCATCGCCGCGCCCCTGTTCAGCCTGGCCCTGGTGGCCGGCCTCACCTGTGCAGGAAACGTCTCCAGCGCCGACGCCACCGCGCCGCTGCCCGCCAAGAAGGCCAACAAGAAGCCCAAGGCTCCCAAGAACGTCATCGTCCTGATCGGTGACGGCATGGGCTACAACCAGATTGCCGCTGCCTCGCTGTACGAGAAGGGCCGCAGTTACAAGCAGGCCGTCGGCCAGCCCGGCGCCGTCCGCGAGGTCACCGGCCGTCCCGTCACCCTGCAGGAGAAGTTCCCGGTGCAGGTGGACATGGCCACCTACTCGGTCAAGGGTTCCCATGACCCCTTGCGCGCCTGGCGGGACTTCGAGTGCGTCAAGGCCGATCCCACCGGCTCCGCCGCGGCCGGCACCGCGATGTCGACCGGTGTCAAGACCTACAACGCCGGTCTGGGTGTCGATGCCGACGGCAAGCCCGTCGAGAACCCGTCCGAGCGCGCCATCGCCCTCGGCAAGGCCGCGGGCTCCATCTCGTCGGTGCAGTTCAGCCACGCCACGCCCGCCTCCTACGTGGTGCACAACAAGTCCCGCAATGACCACATGGGCATCGCGAAGCAGGAGGTCGCCTCCGAGATGACCGTCATGATGGGCGCAGGCAACCCCCACTTCGACGACAACGGCAAGAAGCTGAAGGCCCCCAAGTACGGCTACATCTCCTAGGAGGACTACACGGCGCTGCAGCAGGGCACCAAGGGCTGGAAGCTGCTGGAGAGCAAGGCCGACTTCACAGAAGCTGGCCAAGGGCAAGACCCCCCAAGCGGGTCTTCGGCATCCCGCAGGTGGCCACCAGCCCGCCTGGCACTCAGGCGCGACCACACCATCCACCGGTCCCCGTCCATGCCAAGGGCGCCGGTTCCAAGCAGCTGGCCAAGCGCGCCGTCGCGGGCGACCCGGTGCGCGGCAAGTACCTGGACAACACGGACCTCGCCAATGTGTTGCTGCAGGACCTGTGGGCCAACTGTTCGCAGGCGATGGGCAAGCGCCGCTGACGCACCTGCGGCTGCAGGGACGCAGGAGGGCCCGCACTCCGATCGTGGTGATCGGGGTGCGTGCCCTCCACGTCGTCGGGGTGCCCGTCAGTCCGCGTCGCCCGGCTGACCCTTCGAGAGCTCCAGGTAGGCCTCCTCGGAGCTGTCGCGCAGGAACTGTGCGCACCGCTCGGCCTCCTCGGTCTCCCGGATCCGTCCGGCGGCGACGGACAGCGCCCACAGGCAGCGCAGGAAGCCCTGGTTGGGCACGTGGCTCCACGGCACCGGACCGGCCCCCTTCCAGCCGCTGCGCCGCAGGGCATCGAGCCCGCGGTGGTAACCGGTACGGGCGTAGGCGTAGCCGGCAATGTCGTCCTCGAGTTCGCCGGTGCGCAGCGATGCCTCGGCGAGCAGTGCCCAGCAGAGGCTGGACGTCGGGTGGTCCTTGACCACCTCGAGGACGGCGTCGACGCCTCGTTCGGTGAGCAAGGCCAGCGCGGGATCCTCGGGGAGCTTCGTCTGGGGACCGGTGGCCATCAGGTTGGGGTGCGTCTCAGGAGCCATGGCACCACTCTAGGAGACCCCACCTACTCGTGGGGCACGCCTTGCCCAAGGCCGGACCGCGCCCCCTCCAGGGGCCGATGGGGCCGCGCTTCCTGAGGAGCAGGTGGCGACGTGTCAAGAGAGACGCCATCGGGCAGTAGAATCGACGAGTCAAATCCCTGTGAAGTTCGGAGTACCCCTGCATGCCCATCCGCAATGACCTGCGCAATGTCGCCATCGTGGCCCACGTCGACCACGGCAAGACGACTCTCGTCGACGCGATGCTGTGGCAGTCCGGCGCCTTCCGTGAAGGCTCCGATGTCAACAACCGCGTGATGGACTCGATGGACCTCGAACGCGAGAAGGGCATCACCATTCTCGCTAAGAACACCGCCGTCAAGCACACCATGGGCGACGGCGAAGAGCTGCTGATCAACATCATCGACACCCCCGGCCACGCCGACTTCGGTGGTGAGGTCGAACGCGGCCTCGAGATGGTCGACGGCGTGATCCTGCTCGTCGACTCCTCCGAGGGCCCGTTGCCCCAGACCCGCTTCGTGCTGCGCAAGGCACTGAACAAGAAGCTGCCGCTGATCGTGGTCATCAACAAGGTGGACCGCCCCGACGCCCGGATCACCGAGGTCATCGACGAGACCTACGAGCTGTTCATGGACCTCGTCGACGACGAGAATGCCGAGCAGCTCGACTTCCCGGTGGTCTTCGCCTCCGCGAAGGCCGGCCGCGCCTCGATGAACCAGCCGGCCGACGGCGAGATGCCCGACTCCGAGACCCTGCAGCCGCTCTTCGAGGTCATCGCCAAGACGATCCCGGCCCCCACCTACACCGAGGGCGCCCCGCTGCAGGCCCTGGTCACCAACCTGGACTCCTCCCCCTACCTCGGCCGCCTCGCGCTGTGCCGCATCAAGGAGGGCAAGATCCAGCGCGGCCAGCAGGTCACCTGGATCCGCCGAGACGGCAGCCAGCAGACCGTCAAGTTGTCCGAGCTGCTGATGACCGATGCACTGGAGCGCAAGCCCGTGGACGAGGCAGGCCCCGGCGACATCATCGCCATCGCCGGTATCCCGCAGATCACCATCGGTGAGACCATCGCGGACCCGGCCGACCCGAAGGCACTCCCGCTGATCCACGTCGACGAGCCCAGCATCTCGATGACGATCGGCATCAACACCTCGCCGCTGGCCGGCCGTGTCGGCAAGCAGCTGACCGCCCGCCTGGTCAAGGCGCGCCTCGACCAGGAGCTGATCGGCAATGTGTCCATCAGCGTCAACAACACAGACCGTCCCGACACCTGGGAGGTGCAGGGCCGTGGCGAGCTGCAGCTGGCCGTGCTGGTGGAGATGATGCGACGCGAGGGCTTCGAGCTCACCGTCGGCAAGCCCGAGGTCGTCACCAGCTTGGTCGACGGCAAGTTGCATGAGCCCTTCGAGCGGCTCACCGTGGACTGCCCCGAGGAGTTCGTGGGTTCCGTCAGCCAGATGATGGGCGTCCGCAAGGCCCGCATGGAGCAGATGGTCAACCACGGCACCGGCTGGGTGCGCCTGGAGTTCGTCCTGCCCGCCCGTGGCCTGATCGGCTTCCGCACCGAATTCCTCACCGAGACCCGCGGCACCGGCATCATGAACCACGTCTTCGAGGGCCGCTTCCCGTGGGCGGGCGAGATGCGCAACCGCCCCACAGGCTCGCTGGTGGCGGACCGGACGGGTGTCACCACCTCCTACACGCTGTTCAACCTGCAGGAGCGCGGCACACTGTTCGTCGGCCCCGGCGAGGAGGTCTACGAAGGCATGGTCGTGGGCGAGAACTCCCGCCCCGACGAGATGGACGTCAATCCCACCAAGGAGAAGCACCTCACCAATGTGCGCTCCGCCACGGGTGACGAGCTGGAGCGCCTGATCCCCGCGCGTCGGATGAGCCTCGAGGAGTCGCTCGAGTACTGCGCCGAGGACGAGTGCCTGGAGGTCACACCCACCCACGTGCGCATCCGCAAGTTGCAGCTCAGCCAGAACGACCGCTCCAAGGTGCGCAGCCGCGCCAAGGCCGCCGCCCTGTCCGCGAGCAAGAAGGACTGACGTCACCTGACGAAGTGCTGAGCAGCCGGCCCCGAACACCGTTCGGGGCCGGCTGCTTGTTTGATCGGGCAGACCGCTGCAGGTGGAGAATGGGGCCGTCGGATGCGAGACTTCATGCTGAGCGTCTGAACAACTCTCAGACAAACTCTCAACGAAGTCGGTGCAACCGAAGAGCGCGGTCGGACGTATTGGGAGTAGGAACTCACCACGGAGGGCAAACAGCCATGACCACCAAGATCTCGCGAGCAGTCGTCGCAGCAGCAGCCGCAGCCGCCATGATGGCGACGCCGTCACTCACGACGCCGGCCCACGCCGCCCCCATGCCGTCCGCCCCGATCGCGTCCCCCAACGCGGTGGTCGCCAAGCTCGGCAGCCGTGGGGCCACCGTCAAGAGCATCCAGTACAACCTGTACAAGGTCGGCCTGCTCAGCTCTGACAGCATCACCAGCTACTACGGCACCAAGACCCAGGCAGCCGTCAAGAAGTTCCAGGACCTGCGCGGACGCAAGATGACCGGCGTCGTCACGAAGTACGACTACGCCCTGATCACCAAGTTCGGAGCCGCCGTCAAGCCGGCGGCGAAGACGCCGGCAGCGAAGAAGCCGACGTCGCAGAACACCGTGGTCGCCAAGCTCGGCAGCCGCGGGGCCACCGTCAAGAGCATCCAGTACAACCTGTACAAGGTCGGCCTGCTCAGCTCTGACAGCATCACCAGCTACTACGGCACCAAGACCCAGGCAGCCGTCAAGAAGTTCCAGGACCTGCGCGGACGCAAGATGACCGGCGTCGTCACGAAGAACGACTACGCCCTGATCACCAAGTTCGGAGCCGCCGCCAAGGCCACCAAGCCGCGAGTCCGCCTCGACGGCCGCTGTCTGACGGGCCGCGCGATCTGCATCGACAAGGGTGACCGCAAGATGTACTGGGTCATCAACGGCAGCGTGAAGGCGACCTACCAGGTCCGCACGGGCCGGGCGAGTCTGCCCACCCGCTCCGGCTCCTTCCAGGTCTACCTGAAGCACCCGAACTGGTACTCGACGCTCTACCACGTGTACATGCCCTACACCATGTTCTTCTCCGGCGGACAGGCCGTGCACTACTCCAGCGAGTTCGCCCGCATCGGCTACTCGGGCGCCGGCAGCCACGGCTGCGTGAACATGAACAGCCGCAGCGACGCGAAGTGGCTGTACAGCCAGGTGCGCGTCGGCGACAAGGTCATCGTCACCGCCTGATCCCGGCCCCGGTCACCCCCGGAGCACCACGAACACGGACGAGGTCCCGCACCGAATTGGTGCGGGACCTCGTCACATCTGGGGCGTGGGCAGCCCGACGGTCAGAGCCGTGGGCGTACGTGCAGGCCCACTTCGGGGTCAACCAGGGTCTCCTGAGCGGCACTGATCCCCCCGGCCTGCAACACCGCGTCGACCGGCACATTGCGCTTGACCAGGCCCAGGGCAATGGGGCCCAGCTCGTGATGACGCGCCGAGGCCCCGACGAGACCCACCGGCCGGCCGTCGAGCTCCAGGGCGGAACCGAGCTCGGGGAGGGCTTCCATCGAGCCGTCGAGGTGCAGCTGCACCAGACGTCGAGGCGGGCGCCCAAGGGTGTTCACCCGGGCGACGGTCTCCTGGCCGCGGTAGCAGCCCTTGTCCAGGTGGGTACCCACCAGGCCGATCTCATTGGGGATGGTCTTGTGGTCCGTGTCGACGCCGATCCGCGGCACGCCCGCGGCGATCCGCAGCGCCTCATGGGCCCACACACCGACGGGGTCGGCGTCGAGCAGCGTCCCGCGGGGCACGATGTGCTCGAGACCGTCGGCGACCTCGCTGTGTCGGCTGGCGACGGCCTGCTGCGGGAACGCCACGTCGCGGCCGGCCCAGACCACCTCGAGGTCGTCACGCAGGGTGACCTCGACGCGCATCATGAAGCGCATCCGGTCCAGCCAGCCGGCCAGGTCCTCGCCGCGGCCGGCCTCGGTCCAGGCCCAGAAGCTGCCATCCCGGTCCACGCCGTGCAGCACATGTTCGATCCGTCCGTTGGGGTCCAGCACCAGTGCTGTGGTGGATCCACCGTCGGCCAGACCTTCGAGGTGCTGACTGGTCAGCGAGTGCAACCAGCCGAGCCGATCGGGGCCACTGATCTGCAGCACGGGACGGTTCGACAGGCTGACCTGTCCACCACCGGACTCCATGGTGCGCTGTTCACGCATCGGGTCACCCAGGTGCCAGACCAACCCGTCATCGAGGCCACCGTTGACCAGTACCGCGCTCATGCTTCCTCCGGATCAGGCCACACGCTGCAGGCGGGCCCACAGGTAGGGCTGCAGCTGGTGGTTGGTGGTGGCGCGGTCGAAGGTCCACAGCAGGTCGCCCTCCACCTGGCCGTAGAGGCGCGAGCCACCGGTGTACTCGACCTCGGCGGTGTTGGTGCGCGCCACGGCGTCGGTCACCAGCTCGATGCGCGCGCCGTCGATGGTGCCGGTCCACACCTCGCTCCAGCCCTCGGGTGCGGTGAGCACCACCTCAAGGTTCTTCTTGTCCTCGCTGGGGCGCCAGAAACCGGTCTCCATGCTGATCGGCTCCACGGGCGTGCCCTTGGAGTCCACCTTGTAGGTCTGGCAGATGTAGTGCAGGTACGGGCCGCCATTGGTCTCGAAGTCGATCTGCATGCCGTACTCGAAATCGCCGTGGCCGGGCCACGTGCCGTGGCCATTGCCGCGCCAGCGTCCAATCATCCAGGCCAGCGGGAACAGGGCCGGGTTGAGGTCATCGGGGATCTGGAAGGCCATCAGGAGTCTCGCTTCGTTCGTCGGGTCCGCCACTGGGTGGGCACAAGGAGGGTGACCAGCACGCCCACGGCGAGCAGCGCGACGAGCGCGCAGGCGATCGCGAGGACGATGACGGAGATGTTGGCCACCCGCAGAGTCTAACGACCGGCCCTGCGCTTTTCTTCCCGCGAGGCAGGGCTGCCGACGCGCAGGCGGTCAGATGCCGCCCATGCCTCCGGATCCCAGGAAGCCGGTGGTGACCGAGCCCTGGACCATGATCTCCTCGGCATCGGGACGCCGGCGCTCCGGGTAGGTCCCGTCGAGGTCCGCGTCCCCCTCCCGGACGAGGCGGACCGGCTTCATCACCAATTGCACGAGACGCGAAAGCAATCCCTTGAGGGTCTTCACGACCACCTCTCCCGATTCCGCCATGGAATCCCTTGTGGATCAACGCTACACGCCGGCGAGGCCATCCGCGCCCATTCGTCGTCGACTACTGTCACAGGCATGCGATGTGTGGTGCAGCGGGCCTTGGAGGGGCAGGTCAGCGTCGACGGCGAAGTGGTTGGCAGACTGCCGTCGCCGGGCTTGGTGGTGCTGGTGGGAATCACCCATGATGACGAGCCCACGGTGGTGCATCGGATGGCCGAGAAGCTGTGGGGGCTGCGCATCCTGGACGAGGAGAGGTCAGCCAGTGATGTGGCCGCTCCCCTGTTGGTGGTCAGCCAGTTCACCCTCTACGCCAATGTCCGCAAGGGCCGGCGTCCGTCGTGGAGTGCCGCGGCCCCGGGCCCGGTCAGCGAGCCGCTGGTGGACACCTTCGTGGAGGCCCTCCGCGGGCTGGGAGCACATGTGGAGACGGGCCGCTTCGGCGCCGACATGCAGGTGAGCCTGGTCAACGACGGACCGGTCACCCTGGTGCTGGACTCCGCCGAGCTCTTCGCGCCTCGCTGAGGCCTATCGGGAAGCCGCGAAACGGTAGCCGACATTGCGCACGGTGGTGATGTGCCCGTCGTACTCGGCGCCGAGTTTGGCGCGGAGGCGCCGGATGTGGACGTCGACGGTGCGGGTGCCGCCGTAGTAGTCATAGCCCCAGACCTCGCTGAGCAGCGTCTCCCGGCTGAGCACCCGGTTGGGGTGCAGCGCCAGGTACTTGAGCAGTTCGAACTCGGTGTAGGTCAGTTCCAGTGGCCGGCCGCCCACCGTGGCGGTGTAGGCCGTCTCGTCCACCTCCACCGGGCCGCAGACGATCCGGTTGCTGCCCTGTCCCACGTGCGTCAGGAGCCGGACGCGGGCGTCGATCTCCGCCGCCCCGGCCTGGTCCATCACGAAGTCCGCAATCCCCCACTGGGGGCTGAGCACGGCCAGTGCCTCCGCACCGACGAGCATCATGATGGGGGCCTCGACGTCCCGCCCCTGGATTCGCAGGCACAGGTCACGGGCCCCGGCCAGGTCCCTGCGCCCGTCGACCAGGACGACGTCGGCCTCCCGCAGCGCCGAGGAATCGGACTCCACGTCACAGCGGGTGTGTGGCACGAGGGCGAAGGCCGACGGCAGTTCCGCCGTGGGATCATGTGAGACCACGATGAGCCGAGCCATCCCCACCTCCGTCTAGACCGCCCCCTGGTCCGGGAGCATCTGCGGAAGATCGTTGCACGGCTTCGCAGCGGCGCGGCAATTGGGTCAGCAATCGGGATGCGAGCTCCCACGCCCCGGGGCTCCGCCGTCGGGCTGCTCGCGGCGCAGGACGATCGTGTCAGCCTCGGGGTCCACATGGCGTTCCTCATCGGCCGTGATGACGCGCCGAGCGTGGTCCATCCGCTGGGGGAGGACACCACGCGGCCCTGCCGGGTTGAACTGGTGGATGCCACCGAAGCCGGTGGCGAGGATCGCGGACACGCCGCAGGCAAGCGCCCACCAGTGGGCCTGTTCCTGGCGGGCGGTCTGCTCGGCCATCTGCAGGCAGGCCCACGGCCCCGCAAGTCCACACAGGACGGCCACCCAGCGCGCCGACGCGGAGGGCGTGAGCAGGTGCATCAGGGACACGTCCTTGGCGCCCGTCCACTCCTTCTGCGCCTGCCGCCACACGTGGAACTGGAGCAGGCAGACCAGCACGAGCAAGATGCTGGCGAGGTTGGCGACCATCGGCCACAGCCGGGAGGTCTGCTCCAGCCGCATCAGGGTGTGCGAGGACATCAGGGCACAGCCCAGCCCGATGAGGGAGACCAGCAGGGCGCCCGCGAGCTGCACGAGCAGGGCGCGCGTACGCGCGGCGACGGCGGGCTGGCGTCGCACACCAGTGACCTCGTCGACAGCCTGCTCGGAACTCATGTGAGGAGCCTAGCCTGCCCCACTGACACGGACCGGTCCACGGTGGTGGCAAGCTGTGGCGTCAATCGGCACCCGCCGGTATAGCGTGACTCGTGTGAACATCGCCATTGCTCGCACCGGAGCCCTCACCCCGCACCAGCGCGCCGCCGTTGAGCGGCTGGTGGAGGCCGTCACCGCCCATGACCGTGTCCGCCCGCTGAACGAGGCGGCCGGTTTCGCGCTGGACGGCAAGGGGCACGCCGTCCACTGGCTGGCCCACCGGGGAGGTGAGGTGGTCGGCTACGCCCAATGCGACCGCAGTACCCACCAGGCCCAACTGCTGGTCCACCCGGAGCACCGTCGCCAGGGCGTCGGATCCGCCCTGATGGACCAGGTGCAAAGGGTGGAGCCCCAGACCACCTGGTGGGCCTTCGGCAATCTGGAGGAGGCCCGTGGACTGGCCCAGAGCAAGGAACTGCGGCTGGAGCGCGAGCTGCTCATCATGGAACGTGATCTCGCCACCTTCCCGCCCGCTCGCGAGCCGGCCCCGGAGGGCATCGAGGTCCGCCCCTTCGAGGAGTCCGACGCCCAAGCCCTGGTCGAGGTCAATGCCGACGCCTTCACACATCACCCCGAGCAGGGTGCCATGACCTTGGAGGACTTCTGGATGCGTGCCGGGGAGGACTGGTTCGACCCGGCGGGCCTGCTTGTGGCCATCGATGATGACTCCGGCGCCTTCCTCGGCTTCCACTGGACCAAGACGGAGCGCCTGAACCCTGAGCGTCCCGACGAAGTGGTGGGCGAGGTCTACGTGATCGCCGTCGCGCCAACTGCCTCGGGACGAGGCATCGGCCGGGCCCTGCTGTCCGCCGGCCTGGCCCACCTCGCAGACCGGGGCGTCCAGCGCGTTCGCCTGTACGTCGAGGCTTCGGGCGAAAGGGTGGTCAAGATGTATGAATCCGCTAGATTTGCCGTTGTCACGCGCGATGCCAGCTATGCCCGTTGAGGAGACCACGTTGAACGCCAAGGACGTCGTTGCCCAGGCCGACAAGGCCCTGGACGACCTGCCGCCGAACCGATACTCCGACCGTGAGATGAGCTGGCTCTCCTTCAACAACCGGGTCCTGGACCTGGCCAAGGACGAGCAGCGCATCCCGCTGCTGGAACGGGCCAAGTTCCTGGCCATCTTCTCCTCCAACCTGGACGAGTTCTTCATGGTCCGGGTCGCCGGCCTGAAGCGTCGCATCGACGCCGGCGTCGCGGTCCGCAGCGTCACCGGGCAGATGCCGCGTGACCTGCACGACTCAATCCTCGTCCGTACCCAGGAACTGGTGACAGAACAGGCCGAGGTCTTCGCGCAGAGGGTGCGTCCCCAGCTCGCCGAGAACGGCATCGTCATCCTGCGTTGGGACGAGCTGACCGCCGCCGAGAAGGACCAGATGCGCACGCTGTTCAGCGAACGCATCTTCCCCGTCCTCACGCCGTTGGCCGTCGACCCCAGCCATCCCTTCCCCTACATCAGCGGCCTGAGCATCAACCTGGCCGTCCTGCTGAAGAACCCGCTGACCGGCCAGCGCCAGTTCGCCCGGGTCAAGGTCCCCACCATCCTGAGCCGCTTCATCAAGCTGGACAATGGCCGCTTCCTCCCGCTGGAGGAGATCATCAGCCGCCACCTCGACCAGCTCTTCAGCGGCATGCAGGTGCTGGAGCACACCACCTTCCGGGTGACCCGCAATGAGGACCTCGAGGTGGAGGAGGACGACGCGGAGAACCTGCTGTTCGCCCTGGAGAAGGAGTTGCTGCGCCGCAAGGTGGGCCGTCCCCCGGTACGCCTCGAGGTGCAGGACGACATCGACGACACGATGCTCGAGCTGCTGATGAGCGAGCTGGACGTGCGGGAGAAGGAGGCCTTCAAGCTCCCCGCCCCGCTGGACCTGACAGGTCTGTTCAGCCTGGCCGACGTGGACCGCGATGACCTCAAGTACCCCAACTTCCTGCCCATCACCCATCCGGACCTTGCGGAGGTGGAGACCGCCAAGCCGGCCGACATGTTCGCCGCCCTGAAGAAGCGCGAGGTGCTGCTGCACCACCCCTACGACTCCTTCGCCACCAGCGTCCAGCGCTTCGTGGAGCAGGCCGCGGCCGATCCCAAGGTGCTGGCCATCAAGCAGACCCTGTACCGCACCAGCGGTGACTCCCCCATCGTCGACGCCCTGATCGAGGCCGCGCTCGCCGGCAAGCAGGTGCTTGCCGTGGTGGAGATCAAGGCCCGCTTCGACGAGCAGAACAACATCGCCTGGGCACGCAAGCTGGAGAAGTACGGCGTGCACGTCGTCTACGGCATGGTGGGCCTCAAGACCCACTGCAAGCTGTGCCTGGTCGTGCGCGACGACGGCGACGGTCTGCGCCGCTATGCCCACATCGGCACCGGCAACTACAACCCGAAGACGGCGCGGATGTACGAGGACATGGGCCTGCTCACGTCCAACCCGATCATCACCGACGACGTCGCCCGCCTGTTCAACCACCTGTCCGGCATGACGCAGGAGACCAACTACCGTCGCCTGCTGGTGGCTCCGCACAGCATCCGCAAGGGGCTGATCGAGCGGATCGAGAACGAGATCTCCAACAAGCAGGCCGGCAAGCCCGCCGGCGTGCGGATCAAGGTGAACTCCCTGGTGGACGAGAAGGTCACCGACGCCCTCTACCGCGCCAGCCGCGCGGGCGTTCCGGTGGACCTGTGGGTGCGTGGCATCTGCACCATCAAGCCGGGAGTCCCCGGTCTCAGCGAGAACATCCGGGTGCGTTCCGTCCTGGGCCGTTTCCTGGAGCACTCCCGCATCTTCTGGTTCGCCAATGACGGCAGTCCGACGGTGGGCATCGGCTCGGCCGACCTGATGCACCGCAACCTGGACCGCCGGGTCGAGGTCATGGTGGGCATCACCAACCAGCGACACATCCGCGAGATCGAGGCGATGTTCGACGTGGCCTTCGACGAAGGGACCGTCTCCTGGCAGCTGGTGGACAACCAGTGGACCCCGCACACGACCGACGAGAACGGTGAGCCCTTGATGGACCTGCAGGAGGAGGAGGTCCGCAAGACCTCACAGCGTCGTCACTGACCCACACCCCCTGGGCCGGACGGACACCGCAGGGTTCCGCCCGGCCACACACCGCCAACCCACCCCGACGAGCACGGCAGGTACGCGCAGACATGGGCAGCAAGGGCAAGATCACCGCGGCTGGAGCCGTGGTGCTCAGGGACGCAAAGAATGGGCGCGAGGTGCTGGTCGTGCGCCGATCAACCTACAAGGACTGGTCCTTGCCGAAGGGCAAGCCGAAGACCGACGAGGACCTGCCCGCCACCGCGGTGCGGGAGGTGCATGAGGAGACGGGGGTCCGGATCCATCTGGGCCTGCCGGTGGGCACCACGAAGTACACCGTCGACAAGCACGCCAAGGTGGTGAAGTGGTGGCTGGGCGTCATCGAGTCCGAGCGACGTCGCCGGCCGGACAAGGAGATCGAGAAGGCCGTCTGGATGCCGGCCGACAAGGCACTCAAGAAGCTCAGCTATCCCAATGAGGCGGCCATCCTGGAGGAGGCCCTTGCCCTGGAGTCCCGGGCGACGGTGCTGCTGGTGCGGCATGGCAAGGCAATGCTGCGCAAGCACTGGAGCGGCGCGGACCAGCGTCGACCGCTGTCCAGCCGGGGCCGTCGCCAGTCGAAGCGGATCTCTGCACTGCTGGCCGCCTACGGCACCAGTGACCTGGTCTCCTCCACGTCGACCCGCTGCCTGCAGACCCTGGAACCCTTTGCGAGCATGCACAAACTGCCACTGACCGGCGTCGGGCTGCTGAGCGAGGAGGAGGCCGAGGGGCACGGCCCGCAGGTGGAGCACTTCATGGCGGGTCTCCGGCGCCAGGCGGCGGAGAGGGGCTCCGTGGTGGCGGTCTGCGGACACCGCCCGGTCATCCCGGACATGAGGACGGGGCTGCTCGTCACCGACGCCCCGATGCTGACGGCCGAGGTGCTGGTGGTGCACCTGGACGAGGACGGCGAGCCGATCGCCGTGGAAACTCACAAATGTGCCTCCTGACAACGGAGCATCCACTGCCCTGACGGCGATTCGAGACAACGTTCACCGAGCGTTAACCAGCTGGGGAGAAACAGGACACGTCCTCTCCCTACCGTGACCGTCAGGGGGGCACAGTGCTCCCGGCGCGGCGGCTGCCGCGGGAGCGACACAAGGAACAACGTGACGATGAATCGCACTGGCAAGTACGCAGCACTCGCCATCCTCGGAACCCTCAGCCTCGCCGCCTGTGGTGGCAATGACGCCGGGACGGCCGCGACCAGCGCCGCCGGCAGCCTGAAGGGCGAGGGTTCCAGCGCCCAGAAGACCGCCATGGACGAGCTGAAGAAGTCATACCAGGACCAGTGCGGAAACAAGGGCACCATCGAGTACAACCCCACCGGCTCCGGCAAGGGCATCACCAACTTCAACGCCAAGCTGGTCGACTGGGCCGGTTCGGACTCGGCCCTGAAGGACAAGCCGAAGGACGACGGCACCATCGAGACCGACGCCGCCAAGAAGCGTTGCGGTGGCAACGAGGCCTGGAACCTGCCGATGGTCGTCGGCCCGGTCGCCTTCGCCTTCAACCTCGACGGCGTCGACGAGCTCGTGCTGACCCCGGAGATCCTGTCCAACATCTTCGCCGGCAAGATCACCACCTGGAACGACGAGGCGATCAAGAAGGCCAACCCTGACGCCACCCTGCCCGGCGACAAGATCACCGTCTTCTACCGTTCCGGCGAGTCGGGCACCACCGAGAACGTCACCAAGTACCTGAAGGCCGCCGCCCCGTCCGCCTTCACCGCCGAGACCGGCAAGAAGTGGCCCATGAAGGCCGGCGAGGGCAAGGACGGCTCCTCTGGTGTTGCCGAGGCCGTGTCCTCCACCAAGGGCGCCATCAGCTACATGGAGTGGAGCTACGCCCAGTCCAACAACCTGAACATCGCCAAGATCGACAATGGTGGCGGCGCCGTGGAGCTCACCCCCGAAACGGTCGGCAAGGCCGTCGAGGGTGCCGAGGTCAAGGGCAAGGGCAATGACCTCAAGCTCGGTCTGAAGTACGACATCAAGGAAGCCGACGCCTACCCGGCCATCCTGGTCACCTACGAGATCGTCTGCTCGAAGGGCCTGGATGCGGGCAAGACCGCCCTGCTGAAGGACTACCTGACCTACACCGCCTCGGACGAGGGCCAGGGCCAGCTCGAGGATGCCGGCTATGCCCCGCTGCCGAAGTCGATGCAGACGAAGGTCCAGGAAGCCATCAAGGCCATCGCCTGATCCTTCCAGGCGTCCTCGTGACACCACTGCAGTGACCCTGGGAGTGGTCTCCTCGCCCAGAGAGGAGGCCACTCCCTCTCACTGTGACCGCCCCCACCGGCACCCTGCAGCACCCACCAGAAGAGGGAAATCCATGCCCACACCAGGCACTGAACCGCGTCGCGGTGCGCCGCCTGTCGACGCCGCCGAGTCACCCGCGGACATCGTCCACCACCACGAGCCCCACGCCGAGGCGCCCACCCCCGCGGTGAAGCGCGCCGTGGCCAGCAAGAAGCCCGCGGCCTCCACCCCCGTCGTCGAGACCGCGCCCGTGAAGCTCGACGAGGTCAAGCGGGGCGCAGACCTGGCCTTCAAGTCGGCCACCGGTCTGTCGGCTGGCCTGATCGTCACCATCGTGGGCTTCATCGCGGTCTTCCTGCTGGCCCTCGCCGTGCCGGCGCTGGGCCGCAACAACGCCAACTTCCTCACGTCGAACGAGTGGGACCTGGGCAGCAAGTTCAGCTTCGGCATCTCCGGGCTGATGTGGACCACGGTCTTCAGTTCGATCATCGCCATGATGATCGCCGTGCCGATCGCCATCGGCGTCGCCCTGCTGATCACCCACTACGCCAAGGGTGCCCTGTCCAACACCATCGGCTTCATGGTGGACCTGCTGGCCGCCGTCCCGTCGGTGGTCTACGGCCTGTGGGGCCTCCGCGTCCTCGGGCCGGTCCTGGTGCCGGTGGGTGAGTTCCTCTCCAAGATCCTGGGCTGGATCCCCATCTTCAAGCCGGGGCTGCTGCCCTCCCCCGGTACCGTCTTCACCGCGTCCACCGTCCTCGCAATCATGATCCTGCCGA
Organism: Luteococcus japonicus; assembly: GCF_003752415.1. NCBI lineage: Bacteria > Bacillati > Actinomycetota > Actinomycetes > Propionibacteriales > Propionibacteriaceae > Luteococcus > Luteococcus japonicus. Next base: position 1,463,753 of record NZ_RKHG01000001.1, read on the forward strand.
TCGTCACCTCGATCTCGCGCGACGTCTTCGCGCAGACCCCACGTGACAACATCGAGGCCGCCTGGGCACTGGGGGCCACCAAGACCGAGATGATCCGTACCGCGGTGATTCCCTACGGCCGCTCCGGTGTCACGGCCGCCGCCATGCTCGGCCTGGGCCGTGCACTCGGTGAGACCGTCGCCGTGATGATCATCCTGTCCACAGTGCAGGAGCTCGACTTCTCCATCTTCGGTGGTGGCGAGACCTTCGCCGCCCGGATCGCCAATGGCGCCGGCGAGCTGGACAGCGCGGACAAGACCGGCGCCTACATCGCTGCTGGCCTCGTGCTGTTCGTGCTGACCTTCGTCGTCAACGCCGTGGCCCGTACCCTCGCCAACGCCGGAAAGGTCAAGGCATGAGCACCGCCGTCAACACCACCTCCGCACCCGCCGGGGAGTCGAAGATCGAGCTGCGAACCCCGTCGGGCAAGCGTCAGCTCATCGACCGCTCGGCCACCGCATTCGTGTGGCTCGCAGGCCTGCTGGCCATCATCCCGCTGTTGTGGATCCTGGGAACCGTCGCCGTCAAGGGCGCCGCCCCACTCGTCACCGCACAGCCCGACTACATCAAGACCTGCGCCACCAAGGACGGGTCCAAGTGGGTGCGCGTCGAGCAGTCGCAGTGCGGCGCCGAACCCGCGTCCCCGTTGGACTATCGCTACACAGAGTCCGGCAAGTACGTCGGCGTCGGCGAGCAGATCGAGGGCCTGTCCAAGGGCAAGGAGCCCACAGCGGTCTCCACGGAACTCCGCATCGGGGAGCCCCAGGGTTCCTCCGCTGGCACGGCCAAGGAGTTCAGCCTGCAATGGTGGACCTCCGACGAGGGACAGGCCACCCAGAACTCGTCGGCCGGTGGCGCCAAGCACGCCATCATCGGCACCCTGCTGATCGGCCTGATCACGTCGTTGATCGCCGTGCCGATCGCAGTGCTGGGAGCCGTCTGGCTCGTCGAGTACGCCCGGGCGACGAAGGCCGCCAAGGTGGTCAGCTTCGCCATCGACATCCTGTCCGGCGTGCCCTCCATCGTCGCGGCACTGTTCGTCTTCGCCCTGGTGATCACGATCGGCGGCATGGACCGCTCCACCTTCGCCGCCTCCCTGGCGTTGGTGCTGCTGATGCTGCCCACCGTGCTGCGCTCCACCGAGGAGATGCTGAAGCTGGTGCCCGACAGCCTGCGAGAGGCCTCCTACGCCTTGGGCGTGCCGAAGTGGAAGACCATCCTCAAGGTGGTCATCCCCACCTGCAGCTCCGGCATCCTGACCGGCATCGTGCTCGGCCTGGCCCGCGTGATGGGCGAGACCGCCCCGCTGCTGATCCTGGTGGCCTTCGCCACCGGCACCAACTGGAGCCCCTTGGCCTCCAACATGGGCTCCCTGCCGACCATGATCAACGAGGACCGTCGCTTCGCCGTCGGTTCCACCGGTGAGGTGCGCGCCTGGGGCGCGGCACTGACCCTGGTCCTGCTCGTGATGATCCTCAACCTCATTGCTCGCGGCATCGCCCGCATGGGCAAGATCGCCGACAAGTAAGCAAGGAAGACACCAATGGCCAAGCGCATCGAGGTCAAGGACCTCAACATCTACTACGGCAAGTTCCACGCGGTCGACAGCGTCTCCTTCACCGTGGAGCCCCGCACCGTCACCGCCTTCATCGGCCCGTCGGGCTGCGGCAAGTCAACCGTGCTGCGCACCCTGAACCGCATGCACGAGGTCATTCCCGGCGCCACCTGCACCGGCGAGGTCCTGCTCGACGGCGTGAACCTGTACGGCGACGGCGTCGATCCGGTGGCCGTGCGCCGTCTGGTGGGCATGGTCTTCCAGCGCCCCAACCCCTTCCCATCGATGAGCATCTACGACAATGTCGTGGCGGGCCTGCGCCTCAACGGCGTCACCAACAAGGCCAAGCTCGACGAGGTGGTGGAGCGCTCGTTGCAGGGCGCCAACCTGTGGAATGAGGTCAAGGACCGCCTGGACAAGGCCGGCACCGGCCTGTCGGGTGGCCAGCAGCAGCGTCTGTGCATCGCCCGCGCCATCGCCGTGGAGCCCGAGGTGCTGCTGATGGACGAGCCCTGCTCCGCCCTGGACCCCATCTCCACCCTGGCGATCGAGGACCTGATCCAGGAACTGAAGGAGAAGTTCACCGTCGTCATCGTGACGCACAACATGCAGCAGGCAGCTCGAGTGTCGGACCAGACGGCCTTCTTCAACCTTGCCGCGACCGGCAAGCCCGGCCAGCTGGTCGAGATCGGTGCCACCGAGAAGATCTTCTCCAACCCGGACCAGAAGGCCACCGAGGACTACATCACCGGCCGCTTCGGCTGATCAACCTGGCTCTTGGGCGCTCCTCGCACCCGAGTGCTACATGCGACGCCCCCCGCGAATTCTCGCGAGGGGCGTCGTCGCTGACGAGGTCTGGGCGACCGTCGGATCGTGATCAGCTGGGCTCAGTGCGGCCGAGGGCGAACCAGACCAGTACGGCGACGGCATAGGCGACCAGCATGATCACGGCCATCGGCAACGGGCCGCCGGTCCCGAAGAAGCCCACCACCGGCGCGATGGCGGCACCCAGGATGAACTGCCCGGCCCCGAGCAGCGCCGAGCCGGCGCCCGAGGCATGCTGGGCGAGCGTCTGCCCAAGGGTCATCGTCGAACCGATGATCCAGGCCAACCCCAGCTGGGTGACGAACAGGCAGATCCAGGTGACCACCATGGTGTCGCCGTGGACGACGTCGAAGAGCACTTGTGCCAGCGCCCCGGTCAGGCTCAGGCCGATGCCCAGCGGCAGCAGTCGTTCCAACGGGAAATGGGCCGACAGACGGCCGAAGACCATCGAGGAGAGGATCACGGCAGCGGAGTTCACGGCGAAGACGATGCTGTAGCCGGTGGGCGACATCCCGTAGTGCTCCTGGAAGACGAAGGTGGAGCCGGAGATGTAGGCGAACATTCCGGCCGAGGCAGCACCGAGCGTCAGAACCATGCCGAGGAAGCGCTTCAACGCGACCAGCTCGATCATCGGGCGGGTCGACGCGCCGAGGTTGCCTGTCGTGCGCAGGTGCTCGGGATGGCTCTCGGGAACCAGACGGGCGGCGAGCAGCAGGGCGATCAGACCGGCCGCCGCCAGCACGACGAAGATGGCATTCCACGGGGCCACGCGCAGCACCGCCGCACCGATCACCGGAGCGATCACGGGGGCGACGCCTATCACCATGATGAGCACCGAGTAGGCCTTGGCCAGCTCCGTGCCACGCAGCTGGTCGGTGAGCACTGCGCGCGCCACGACCATGCCGACGGCACCGCAGAAGCCCTGCAGGAAGCGCGCGCCGACCAGCAGACCGGCGCTCGGAGCGATGGCGGCAAGCAGCGAGAAGCCCACGAAGGCCGCGGTGCCGAGCAGCAGCGGACGTCGACGTCCGATCTTGTCGCTCAGCGGACCGACGACCAGCTGACCCAGGACGATGCCCACCAGGCACGCGGTCATGGAGAGCTGGATGGAGGCGGCCGGGACGGCCAGGGAGCGGGCCATCGCCGGGAAGGCAGGGACGTACATGTCGATCGACAGCGGGGCCAGCGCGCTGAGGAAGGCGAGAACTGCCACGAGCCCGCCCATCCCTCGTCTCTCCTGTGCTGACTCGATGACGGGCGATGGAATGGTGCTGGTACTCACTGGCAGACTTTCGAGGTGGACTCCGGAATCCGATCAGACTCCGAAAAACCGTAACACGATAGACAACTGGTTTACCAAAGGAGCGACATGACAGAGACCCCGCAGACGATGGTGGCCCGAGCCTGGCAGGAGAACTTTCCGGGTCTCGACGTCAGCCCCATCGAGATCTTCGGACGCCTGCGGCACCTCCAGGAGCAGCACGAGGAGGCCCTCGCCCCGCTCTACGAGGGCGCGCCGATCAGCCAGGGGGAGACCGCCGTCCTCATCTTCCTCCGTCATGCCGAAGGCCCCACGATCGCCCGACGGCTCGCCCACCAACGGGGCTGCTCCGCTGCGGCGATGGGCAAGCTGCTGTCGAAGCTGGAGCGTCGAGGCATGGTCACCCGACGCCCGAACCCTGCAGACCGTCGCTCCGCGCTGGTCGAGATCACCCCCACCGGCGCCCGGATGGTGGACGACTACTTCCCCCGCCAGCTGGCCCTCGAGGCCAGCATCCTGGACGGCCTGCCCCAGGAATGGCGCCAGCAGTTCGTCGAGGCCATGGACGTCCTGTCGGACCGGCTCCGCCCCCTGGCGGGGCCATAGGGTGGAGACCATGACCACATGCAGCGACGGATGGGACGGGGCCGGGATTCCCGCGCTGGGAACGGCACCCGACGCGCGCTTCTGGGTGGCGCTGGAACAGCCCGGACCCTGGGGCGCCAAGGCCTTCACCCAGTCCCGGCTGGATCCGGAGCTGGGTCAACGGCTGGAAGCCGCCGTCGCGGCTCGAAAGGGACGGCTGCTGCTGGTCCGCAACCCCCTCTCCCACCCGGACGAGGACGGGCCACGACGCCTGGTCGTCGGGGCCGGCCCGATGCATGCACCGTGGGTGGCCGAGACCGTCATCGAGAACGCGGCAACCCTCCTGCACCTCCTCGACGGATGGCCGGACCTGGACATCGTCGAGACTCCCCCGCCGCCCCTGCAGCCCTGCGAACCGGTCCTGCTGGTGTGCACCAATGGCAAGCGCGACGTGTGCTGTGCCGTCAAGGGTGCCCCACTGGCACGTCGGCTGGCGGCGCGCTTCCCCGAGCGGGTCTGGGAGGCCACCCATCTGGGAGGGCACCGCTTCGCCTGCACGGCCCTTGCGCTGCCCTCGCGCCAGATGCTGGCTCGCATGGCCGAGTCTCTGGCCGTCCGGGCGATGGACGGCGAGCTACTGGCCCTGGACGCCCACCACGACCGCGGGCGCTCCGAGCTGCCCCAGCTGGCCCGCGTCGCGGACGCCTGGTTGCGAGGCGGCACCGGCGAGACCGATCCGGGAGCCGTCGCGTTCACCGTCGACGGCGACGTGGTGGCCGCAACGCACCGCGACGGCCGCAGCTGGACGCTGCAGATCACCAAGCACTCCAGCGACGAGCTGGAACTTCCCGAGAGTTGCGGCAAGCCCGCGGTGCCCGCCAGCTGGTGGCAGGTCACCGAGCTCTGATGTAGTTTCGACAGCTCTGAGTAGTTTCGACAGCTCTGACTGGTCATGACAGCTCTGGGCATACCGCCTTGTCACGGTGGGGGCAACGGAGAATGGCGGGCCGGCATCCAGACGTGTCCCTCCGATGACAGGCCGACGGCCCCGCCCGGGCCTAGCGTCGTGATCACCAACCACGAGCCCCAGGAGCACACATGACCACCGCCGGCCGAATCCGCGAATGCCGCACCACCGCGGGCCTCTCGCACGCCGAACTGTCCAACCGCCTGTCGGTCTCCCGGCAGGCCGTCAGCAAGTGGGAGTCCGGCGCGGGCCTGCCCGACGTCGAGAACCTCAAGCAGATGGCGAAGCTCTTCGACGTCAGCGTCGACCACCTGCTGGTCGACGAAACGGCCACGGACCGGGGCGAGGTCGCCATGCGCCAGCCGATCGACCTGGCATCGATGCAGCCGTACACAATCCCCGGCAAGAGGATGGGCTCCCGCGCCCACGCCGCGGTACTGGCTGCCTACCCCCAGGCCACCAGCGTCTGGGCGTTGGCTCGGAGCCAACGCAACACCCGCTCGCAGAACGCGCTGGAGTGGATCATCTCGCTCTTCTCCGATGCCAACGGTTTTGGCATCTTCGGCACCGCCGACGCACTGTCCGACCACGACGCCCGCTACCTGGTGGAGTCCGCCAACCGGCAGCTGCTGGTCAGCGTCGGACAGCACGAGATCACCAGCCGAGAACTGGGCGAGCGCATCACGGGCAAGAAGTTCACCATCGGCCAGGACAGTTTCCGTCGTGCCGTCCAGGTTCGCTGAGCTCGCGTCAGAGCTGGGCCACCAAGCGCCACACCGCGGCGGCGGAACGGGCGGCGACGTCGTCGATGTTGCCCTTGAAGTCCTGCCCCGCCTCCGGTGCGCACAGGTCGCTGATCGAGCGCACGCAGACGAAGGGCAGCTTGGCCGCCCACGCCACCTGGGCAATGGCGGTGGACTCCATGTCCGCCGCCAGAGCCTCGGGGAAGCGTTCCCGCAGGGTGTGCGCCAGCTCACCGGCAACGAAGGAGTTGCCGCTGACGATCTCGCCCAGGTGCACGGTGGCGTCGCTGTCGTCAGCCTGCATCAGGCCCAGCAGGCGCTCGTCGCCCGGGAAGCTGACGGGCATCGACGGGATCTGGCCGTACTCGTAGCCGAAGGCCGTCGCATCGGCGTCGGCGTAGCGGTAGGACCGGCCGACGATGATGTCGCCCACCCGCACGTCCTTGCCCAGCCCACCAGCCGATCCGAGGGAGACGATCACGTCGGGCCGGTGTCGTTCGATGGCGACGGCGGTGGCCGCGGCCGAGTTCACCAGGCCGATGCCGCAGGTCACCAGGGTGACGGTGCGCTCACCGTCGACGGCACGCCAGACGCGGCCCTCCTCGACGGCATCGAAACTGCGGCCCGCGATGACGGGTGCGGTCTCCTCGGCCATCGCCGCCAGCAGCAGGATGTGGGTCATGCCATCACCTGCGACCACTCGTCGCGCTTGGCGAGCATGGCGCGGGCAGCCTCCTGGGCCTCCTCGAGAGTGTGGTTGGCGCCCCAGCCGCACTGCACCTCGTTGGCGGCGGGAACCTCGGTGGCCTGCAACACGTCGCCGAGCGTGGCCGCCACCAGTTCCTCGATCTCGGCCTGCTCATGGTCCCCGACGGTGATCAGGTAGAAGCCGGTCTGGCAGCCCATCGGCGAGAAGTCGACGATGTAGTCGGCATGGTTGCGGAAGTTCTCGGCCATGGTGTGCTCCAGCGAGTGGATCACCGGCATCTCCAGGTGCTCCTGGTTCGGCTGGCAGAAACGCACGTCGAACTTGGTCAGCACGTCACCCTGCGGCAGCTCCTTGCGGTCGGCGACGCGGATGTAGGGCGCGGCGACCAGCGTGTGGTCCAGGTTGAAGCTCTCGACATTCATCTTCGGCATGTCACCAAGGCTACCCGCGGATCCCCCGTACCAACGGCGCTCAGGTTCCCGCGATCCGCTCGGGTTTGTGGGATCCGCTCGGGTTCGTGGGATCCGCTCGGGTTCGTGGGATCCGCTCGGGTTCGTGGGATCCGCTCGGGTTGCAACCCACGCGGATCATGGGAACCCACGCGTCTTCACCGGGGGCGCCCAGAACGCAGTGCCTGCTCCAGCTCCTTGCTCCACACAGCAGGCACCCGGAGCCCAGGATCGGTCCAGCGATGCACCCACCATCCCTGGGTGCGCATCCGTTGCTCCCGGAACCGCTCGTCGCGCAGCACGTCGGAGAGCTGCTGCCCGGGTTTCAACAGACGGCCGTACTTGACCCACCCGTCGAACTCGCCCAGGACGCCCAGGTCCGGCCACGCAAAGTCCGCGCGCCCGATCCGGTTCCCCTGGGAATCGACAACCCAGAACTGCAGCACTGGGACGGGCAGGTTGAACTCGTGCATGAACCAACGGCTCCGTGACTCCCCGGCGCTTTCTGCCAGTGGATCCCCCAGCGCCACGATTGCCCTGGCCCGGGGCGCCCCCGTCATCCGCCCCTGCATCTCGACGATCTCCGCCAGCAGCACCGGATCCGCCCCTTGCCGCAGCGCCGCGTCAACCACGACCAGCCCTCGGTCCGGAGTAAGGATCCTCGCGAGGTCTGCCGCCGTGCGCTCGAGGGTGGTCACAGGCAACCCGTCCACCTCGGTCACCTCGACGTCGTCGAGGCGGGCGCGGTGCACCTGGACGCTGGCACGGCGCACCCCGCCGGCATCCCCCACCCGCGTGACGTGTACCCGCCCCAGATCGTGCGACGGCAGCGGAAGCCCGTGCAGGGCCGCGGCCGAGTGGTGACTGAGGACTCCCGAATGGAGGCGCGGCCAGGTCGCCTGGACCAGGATGCGATGCCTGTCCTCGAACTGTGGCACTGGACGCGTCGACGTGTCCAGGTAGTCACCGCGCCGGACGCGTGCAAGGCTCCCCTCGCCGACGAGTCGTCGGATGTCGCTGTCGGTCACGCCCCGCTGGGCCAACTGTGCTCTGGTGAAAGTGTTCATACCTACGTTATGTGCGGCGCGCCCCGAAAATTTTCACCTGTCCACAGGGACACTTGACCCAGTAGCTGTCCACAGGGTCCCGTCGGGAAGGCGTGGCGGCCAAGACGCCTGGGTTCCCGTGATCCGAGTGGGTTGCAACCCGAGCGGATCACGCGAACCCGAGCGGATCCAACGGGGGGTTGGCATCGGCGCGAGCTAGGCCCCAGGGCGTCGATGTCCTGGGTCGAGCCGGAGACGATCAGCGCCTCCCCCATGCGCAGCACACGGTGCTCGGGCGGGTTGGCCTCGTAGTTGCCGTCGTCGTGGCGGATGGCCATGGTTGCCATCCCGCGACGACGCAGGTCGGCCACGGACTTGCCATCCAGCTGCGCATCGACTCCGATCTCCTCCAGGCTGAAGGACAGGTCACCGCGCCGGGACGCGTGGCCAGCTGCACCGCTCGTCGGCCCGCCATCACATAGGGCGAGATGGCGCGGTCCGCGCCGGCCGGCTCCAGCTTGTGCATCACGGCCTTCGTGCTGGCCCTGGACACGATGAAGAGCTCCGGGTTCAAGGCTCGGGCGCTGATGGTGGCGTGGACATTGTCGGCATCGTCGTCGATGGCCGTCACGAAACCTGCGGCCCGGGTGATCCCGGCCGTCAGCAGCGTGTCGTCATTGGTGCCATTGCCCGGCACCACCAGGTAGCCGTCGGCTGCCCACCAGGCGCCGGTGGTGGCGCAGGCCGCCCGGGCGTCAGTCGTGTTTCACTCCCGTGATCCTGGTCCTCTCACCCGGTGAACAGGCACGACATGACGAATGCCCCGCCGGTCTGGCGGGGCATTCGTCACGGGAGGTCTCAGGCGGGGACCACGTTCACCAGCTTGGGTGCCCGCACGATCACGGTCCGCACCCCGTTCTCGGTTGCCGCGACGACCTTCGGGTGGGCCAGGGCCAGGGCCTTCAGCTCGTCCTCCGTGATGCCGGCGCTCACCTCGAGCGTGGCGCGCACCTTGCCCTTGATCTGCAGCACGCAGGTCACCTGGTCGTCGACGAGCTTGCTCTGGTCGGCCACCGGGAAGGGGGCGTAGGCGATCGTCTCGCCATGCCCCAGACGCTTCCAGAGTTCCTCGGCGATGTGCGGGGCCACCGGGGCGGTCATCAGCACCAGGGCTTCGGCGGCCTCGCGGGGGACGGCGTCGAGCTTGGTCAGAGCATTGTTGAACTCGATCAGGCGGGCGATGCCGGTGTTGAAGCCCAACGTGGCGTAGTCCTTGCGCACCGCGTCGATGGTCTTGTGCATCGCCTTCTCGGTCTGGGGGTCGAGCGGCTGGTCCACCACCACGACCTCGCCGGTCTGCTCGTCGACGATGTTGCGCCACAGCCGCTGCAGGAAACGCTGCGAACCGACCACGGCGCGGGTCTCCCACGGGCGGCTCAGGTCCAGCGGACCCATGCTCATCTCGTAGACGCGCAGCGTGTCGGCGCCGTAGGCCTCGTACATCTCGTCGGGGCTGACGGCATTCTTGAGGCTCTTGCCCATCTTGCCGGCGCGACGGGTGACTTGCTCGCCCCCATCACCGTTCGGGTCGTACCAGTAGGTGGTGTCCTTGCCCTCGCCGCGCTCCTCGATCTCCGCGGCGGGCACGTAGACCTCGCGGCCGTCGGTGTAGGCGTAGGCCTGGATCATGCCCTGTGCGAAGTACTTGCGGAAGGGCTCCTCCGAGCTGACGTGGCCCAGGTCGAAGAGCACCTTGTGCCAGAAGCGGGCGTAGAGCAGGTGCAGCACCGCGTGCTCGGCGCCACCGACGTAGAGGTCGACACCGCCCGGATCCTTGCTGCCGGAGACGGCACCGGCGGCGGCCTGGTCGTGCTTGCCCATCCAGTACTGCTCGACGGCCGGGTCGACGAAGGCCTGGTCATTGGCCGGATCCAGGTAGCGCAGGTAGTACCAGCAGGAGCCCGCCCACTGGGGCATGGTGTTGGTCTCGCGGCGGTACTGCTGGGGGCCGTCGCCCAGGTCGAGGGTGACGTTGACCCACTCGGTGGCGCGGGCCAGCGGCGCCTCGGGACGCGAGTCGCGGTCGTCGGGCGCGAAGGTGCGCGGCGAGTAGTCGTCCACCTCGGGCAGCTCCAGCGGCAGCATGCTCTCGGGCAGCGCGTGGGGCACCCCGTCGGCGTCGTAGACCACCGGGAAGGGCTCACCCCAGTAGCGCTGGCGGCTGAACAGCCAGTCGCGCATCCGGTAGTTGACGGTGCCGGTGCCGGTGCCCTGCTGCTCCAGCCAAGCGATCATCGCCTGCTTGCTCTCGGTGACGCTCATCCCGTTCAGGTCGAGGCTGTCATTCGCGGAGTTGACCAACACGCCCTCGCCAGTAAAGGCCTTGCCGTCGGCGACGGTGCCCTCCCAGCCGGCCTGGGCCTTGCCGTCGCCGTCGACGGGGCTGATCACGTCGATGATGTCGATGTCGAAGGCCTGCGCGAACTCGAAGTCACGGTCGTCGCCACTGGGCACGGCCATGATCGCGCCGGTGCCGTAGCCCATCAGCACGTAGTCGGCGATGAAGACGGGCACCTTGGCGCCGTTGACCGGATTGGTGGCCCAGGCGCCGGTGAAGACGCCGGTCTTGGTCTTGTCATCCATCTGGCGCTCGACGTCGGACTTGCGGCCGGCCTCACGCTGGTAGTCCTCGACGGCCTGCTTCGGGGTGGCTGCGCCGCCGGTCCACGCGTCGCGGGTGCCCTCGGGCCAGCTGGTTCCCTCGCCGACCAGCGAGGCGACCAGCGGGTGCTCGGGGGCCAGCACCATGAAGGAGGCACCGAAGAGCGTGTCGGGACGGGTGGTGAAGACCTCGAGGTCCTCGCCGTTCGGGCCCGTGAAGTGCACGCGGGCGCCGTGGCTCTTGCCGATCCAGTTGCGCTGCAGCGCCTTGATGTTCTCGGGCCACTCGACGCGGTCCAGGTCTTCGGCCAGCCGATCGGCGTAGGCGGTGATCCGCATCTTCCACTGGCGCAGGTTGGCCTTGAAGACCGGGAAGTTGCCGCGCTCGCTGCGACCCTCGTTGGTGACCTCCTCGTTGGCCAGCACGGTGCCCAGACCGGGCGCCCAGTTGACCGGCGCCTCGTCGGCATAGGTCAGGCGGAAGCCGTCCAGGTAGTCGCCCTGCTCCTTGTTGCTGAGCTCGGACCACTGGCGTCCGGCGAAGTCACCCACCAGTTCTCGGCTGCCGTTGGCCAGTTCATCGACCAGTTCGCTGATCGGGCGCGCCTTGCCCAGACCACCGTCGGCGCGCACGGCCTCGGGGTCGTACCAAGCGTTGAAGATCTGGGTGAAGATCCACTGGGTCCACTTGTAGTAGCCGGGGTCGATCGTCTTGATGCTGCGACGGTCGTCGTGGTCCAGGCCCAGACGGCGCAGTTGGCGCTTGTAGGTGACGATGTTCGCCTCGGTGGTGACGCGCGGGTGCGTACCGGTCTCGATGGCGTACTGCTCGGCGGGCAGGCCGAAGGCGTCGTAACCCATGGCGTGCAGCACGTTCTTGCCGAGCATCCGGTTGTACCGGCTGAACACGTCGGTGGCGATGTAGCCCAGCGGGTGCCCCACGTGCAGACCGGAGCCCGACGGGTAGGGGAACATGTCCAGCACCAGCAGCTTCTCGCGTCCCTGGGCCTTGTCGGGCTCGGCCCAGGGGCCGGCCGGGTTCGGGGCCTGGAAGGTGCCCTCGGCCTCCCAGCGGTCCTGCCAGGCGGTCTCGATCTGGCCGGCCAGTTCGGCGGTGTAGCGGTGCAGCGGCTCGTTCATCTTGTCCTCAAGCTCGTCGGAAGTCGTCTCGCGACGTACCCACTGAGGTTATCCCAGCCTGGTACCCGACGCCCGTTGGTCCCAGCCGCGCCACCGCGGCCAGCCGCAAGGGTGGAGGTCTCATCGAACTGGCGGGTCAGTGAGCCTGCTTGCGGGCCTCGTCCCGACGCATGTACTCCCACGCGACACCACACGCGATCGCAAGCCCCATCCCGGGGAAGGATGCCTCGATCCAGCCGTAGTCCATGGCACTGGTCACCAGCTTCGTCACCACCCAGCAGGCAACCCAGATGGCCATGGTCACCAGCGAGTAGTAGCCCATCCGGATCCAGCCGAACTCGGTCTTGGGGGTCTTGTCGATGTCCATGGCTCAATTCCACCGCGCCGGAGTGCCGCGCGCATCAGTCCGGTGCATGGTTCGTGCTCATCCCACGGGTGGATTGCGCAGTTCAGCCAACAACTCCGTGAGCTGTCGTGGGTGCGTCAGCCGCAGGACCGCGGGGCCATCCGTCGCGGCTTCGAAGGCCCGCATCCGCCGGCGCTTGTTGGCGAAGGAACGGGAGTGCCACGCGATGATCGACTCCGACGAGAACGTCTGCCGCAACGTCTCGACATTGCCATTGCACTGCGGTTCCTTCGTGACCACGCGCCGCACGGTCCGGCGGACGAGGCGGGCCAAGGTCAACCACCGCGGGTAGTCGAGCGCGAGGATGACCTCGGCGCGGGGCAGCACGAGGTCGCGCCAGTGCCCGTAGGCGGAGTCCAGGATCCAGCCGGGCTCCGCCACCATGGATGCCGCCAGCTCGCGCTGCTCCGGGGCGGGGCGCTGTCGCCAGCCAGGCAGCCAGCCGATCTCGTCGTCCACCAGGTGCACCGGGAGCCCCAGCAAGGCGCCCAAGGCCAGCGCGGCCGTCGACTTGCCACTGCCCGTCACGCCGTAGCAGAGCACCCGCTGGGCCGTGCGGAGGTGATCGAGGGTCGCGGCGGGCATGTATCAGGCCTTGCACTCCACCAGACCGACCTCGGCCTTCAGTGCCAGGACGCGGGCGGCGTGCTCGGGCAGGTCATCGGCGAAGGCCTGGTCCTCGTCGGCCTTCTTCGCCAGCCCCTCGGCCATCTCGCCGACGCTGGACGGATCGGCATTGATCACGAGGTCGCCGCCGGCCTGCACGAAGCGCACCGCGCGCTCGGCCACGGGAACCTCCTTGACCGCCGCGGCGGCGCCCAGGTCATCGCTGATCACCACCTTCTGCCAGCCCTCCTTGCCACGCAGCCCCTCGGTGATGATCTTGGAGCTGAAGACCGCGTGCACCCCGGGATCGACCTTGGAGTAGATCGTGGAGCTGATCATCACCGAGCTCGCGCCGGCCGCCATCGGGCCGGTGAAGCTGGCGGTGTCGTCAAGGGTGGTGACGTCGTCGGTGGCGGAACCGAAGTCCGTGTTCACCGCGGCTCGGCCCAGTCCCGGATAGTGCTTGAGGCTCGACGCGACACCGGCATCCCTCAGCCCCTCCACCACGGCGGTCGCCTTGGCCGAGACAGTCTCCGGATCGCTGCCGTAGTGGCGCTTCAGGGCACCGACGGCGGCATTGCCGGACTCCGTGCCGGCGGGAACGACGTCGGCGTCGGGGGCAAGGTCATAGAGCACCCCGGCATCCTTGAGTTCCTGGCCCCAGGTCAGCCACTTCGAGCGCAGCTCGGCCTCGGACAGCCTGCCCTGGGTCACGGCCGACGGCAGGTCAGAGAATCCCTCGCCCTCGAGCCGCTGCACCTGACCGCCCTCCTGGTCCGTCGCGAATAGCAGCGGAGGCTGGGCACCCGTATTGCCCTGCAGGTTCTCCCCCACCTTCGCGGTGCCGGACAGGCTGCGGGGCCCCGGGCCGAGGTAGAGCACGGAACCGATGCCGTACTCCTTGATGGCCTCGGCCACCGACGGTTCGGGTTCCACGGTGTTGGTGCCCACCATGAGCAGCTGACCGATCTGGTCCTTGCGGTCCAGCTCCTTGGCCATGTCGAGGCAGCTGGTGGCCGACTCCCCTTCACTGGACTGGGTGTCCGTGGGCTGGGCCGCGGTGTCACTGGCCGCGGAATCCGGTCCGTCGGTGGGTGCGGGGGCCGAGGATGACGCCGCCGATTCGGGGGAATCGGCCTGCTGGCTGCCACCACCGCAGCCGGAAAGGCCCAGACTGAGGGCGCAGGCGGTGGCCAGGACGGCGATGTGTCGTGCGGGGGAAACGATCACGGGGAAACTACCTTGCCTTGTCGGCCTGCTCGACGAGCCCGAGCAGGGCATTTTCGACCACCTCGGTGAGTGCCGGGTGGATCCAGTACTGCCCACGCGCCATCTCCCGGATGCCCAGACCGAAGCTCATGGCCTGGACCAGTGGCTGGATGAGGGTTGAGGCCTGCGGACCGATGATGTGCGCCCCGAGCAGCTGGCCCGCCTCAGGGTCGCTGAGCAGTTTGACGCAGTGCTCGGTGTCCTCCATCGCCCAGCCGTAGGCGACGTCGCCATAGGCCTGCACCGTGGCCAGGTAGGGGGTGCCCGCTGCGCGCAGTTCCTGCTCCGTCCTGCCCACCGACGCGATCTGGGGATCGGTGAAGATGGCGTGCGGCACGAAGCGGTGGTCCGAGCTGACCAGACCGTCGCCGGTGCCGGTGATCTCGTGCAGCAGGTTGGCCTGGACCACCCGCATCTCGTGGTTGGCCACGTGCTTGAGCTGCGACGGGGAACACACATCGCCCAGGGCCCAGATGTGGGGCTGGCTGGTGCGCTGGTGCTCGTCGACGACGACATAGCCATTGCTGTCCACCTCGATGCCGGCGGCCTCCGGCTGCAGGAGGTCCGCATTGGGCACGCGCCCCAGGGCCACCAGCACCACCTCCGCCTCGTAGCCGTACTCGATGCCGTTGGGGTCCTTGGTGACCACCTCGACACCGCCGTCGACGGGATTCACGCCGGTCACCTGCTGGTTCAGCTTGAGCCCGACCCGCTCGGAGATGATCTTGGTGAACCGTTCGCTGATCTCGTCGTCCTCGCGGCGCAGCAGGCGTTCACTGCGGTTGATCATGGTCACCCGGGTGCCGTAGGCGCTGAAGACGTGGGCGAACTCGCTGGCGATGTAGCCGCCACCCAGGATGATCATGGACGCGGGCAGTGCCGGCAGCCGCATGATGCTGTCCGAGGTGTGCACCCGGGCGGCGACCTCGGGGTCATTGACGCCGGGGACGTCCAGCAACGTGGCGCGGGAGCCGGCGGCCAGCACGAAGCGGTCACCGCTGATCCGCACCGGCTCGGCCTCGCCCTGGACGGCGATCTCCATCACGTCGCGCTCGACGAAGTGCCCGGTGCCGGTGAAGACGGTGACATTGTCGCTCTTCTCCCGCCACTGCTTGCCGCCCGAGGAGATGGGGTCGATCCGGCCGAAGATGCGGTCCCGGATGGCGTCGAAGTCCACGCCCTCGAGCTGCAGGTCCACCCCGATCCGCCCGGCAGCCGCCGGCGAGACCGCATAGTCCGCGGGCAGCACGAACATCTTGGTGGGGATGCAGCCGACGTTCAGACACGTCCCGCCGTAGACGCCGCGCTCCACCATGGCAATCCGCAGGCCGTCGAAGCGCTCGTCGATGAGTGAATTGCCCGAACCGGAGCCGATGATGACCAGGTCGAAATGTTCCATGCCCTCCAACCTACCGGGCCCCTACCCGGGATCGGGGTCACGACGCGGGGCGGCTGCGCAACTGCACCTGGCTGGCCTTGACCTGGGCGAAGAGTGCGGCCCCCGGCGCGAGGTCCAGGGCCGCGACGCCCTGCGCCGTCAGGTCCGCCGCCAGCACCTGGCCGCCACTCATGGCCAACCGGACCCTGACGATCGCCCCGCGAGGCTCCAGGCCGGTGACCACCACCGGCCAGACATTGCGTGGGCTGCCGCCGGGGCGGGTGCAATGGAGCGCCACGGCCGCGGGGTCGAAGACCGCCAGCGTCGGCCCCACCGAGGCGCCGTCCGGCTCCTCCCACAGACCAGTCACCGTCTCCTCCCCGATGACCACCACCTGCCCGTCGCCGTGACCCTGCAGCAGGTTCGCGCCACACAGCTCGGCCAGGAACCTGGTCGTCGGGCGCGCCAACACGTCGCTGACCGGCCCCTGAGCCGTGATGCGACCACCCTCCAGACAGACCAGCCGCGTGGCCAGGGCCCAGATGTCCAGGGGATCGTGGGTGACCAACAGCACGGTCGGGCGGCTGGCTCCCGTCAACCGGGTGGCGAGCACCCGACGCATGGCGGCGGCGGAAGCGACGTCCAGGGCGGCGAGGGGTTCGTCGAGCAGGAGCAGCGTCGGGTCGGTGGCCAGGGCCCGGGCCAGCGCGACCCGTTGCGCCTGGCCACCGGACAGGGTGGTGGGGTGACGCCGGGCCAAGTCGGCGATCCCGACCGCTGCCAGTTCTCGTTCCGCCCGCTCCCGCGCCTCCCGACGCGAGGCGCCCCCGGCTCGGGGCCCGAAGGCGACATTTCCCAGCACGTCGAGGTGGGCGAAGAGCATCGGCCGTTGCTGCAGCAGGGCGATCGGGCGCCGGTGAGTGGGGACGTGGTGGTAGGCGTCACTCACCGTCTCCTCCGCGATGGAGACGCTGCCCCGGTCCGGCCGCAGCTGGCCGTCGAGCAGCTGCACGAGGGTGGACTTCCCCGCACCGTTGGGCCCCACCAGGGCCGTCGTGGTGCCCGCGGGCAGTGCGAGCTCGACCGCGACGTCGCGGTTGGTCACCTCGGCGCCGATCCGGGCGCCCACCCGCTCAGCCATCCGACGGCCTGCGCATCACCCAGCCGGACAGCCCCATCAGGGCGGCGGCCAGCACCAGCAGCACGAAGGACAGCGCCAGGGCCCCATCCGGGTCGCTCTCCCGGGTCAGGTAGATGGCCTGGGGCAGCGTCTGGGTCACCCCGGGCAGGGAGCCCGCGAAGGTGAGGGTGGCGCCGAACTCCCCCAGGGCCCGCGCCATGGCCATGGCGGCGCCCCCGACGAGGGCCGGTGCGAGTACGGGCAGTGTCACCCGGCGCAGGGTGTGGCTGGGTGAGGCCCCCAGCGTGGCGGCCACCCGCTCCAACTCGGGGTCCAGGGTGCGAAGCGCCCCCTCCAGGGCGACGACGAAGTAGGGCATTGCCACGAAGCTCTGGCCGATCACCACGGCCAGGGTGGTGAAGCCGACCTCGAGACCCAGGACGGACAGGTGCTGACCCACCAGCCCGCGTCGCCCCAGGGTGACCAGCAGCGCCAGGCCGGCCACCACCGGCGGCAGCACCATGGGCAGCACCGCGAAGAGGCGCGCCAGGCCGGCCAGCGGGCCACGGGACCGGGCCATCACCAGGGCCAGGGGCAGGCCGAGGACCACCACCACGGCCAGCGAGGCGGTGCAGGTGAGCAGGCTGAGCCGCAAGGCCTGGACTGCGGTGGGTGCGGTGACCAGCTCCACCAGCCGGGGCCACGGGATCCGGGCCAGCAGGCCGACCACCGGGAGCATCACCAGCAGCAGTGCCGCCCAGGCGAGCCCCTGAACCCAGCGTGGCAGTGGGGCCGGAGCCCTCATGGCTTCCCGAAGCCGGCGTCCGTGAGGACCTGCTGCCCCGGCTCTGCGGTCACGGCGTCGACGAACTGCTGGGCCAGCTCGGCCCGCTTGCTGGAGCTCGTCACCGCGATCGGGTAGCGGTTGACGGCCTTCTCGGCGCCCTTGATCGACACCGCGGAGGCCTTGCCGCTGGCCGAGGTGACGTCGGTGACGTAGACGACGCCGGCATCGGCCTCCCCGGAGGTGACCTTGCCCAGCACGTCGGTGACGCTCTGCTCCGCCGACACGGGCTTGAGCGTCGCCCCCAGGGCGGTGGAGAGCTTGGCTGTGGCATTGCCGCAGGGCACACCCTCGGCACAGATGACGAGCTTCCTGCCATCCAGGGACTTGTCCAGACCCGTCAGTTCCAGCGGGTTGCCCGGCGCGACGGCCAAGGTGAGCACATTGGTGGCGAAGACCTTCGGGCTCCCGGTCACCAGCTTGCCGTCGGTGGCCTTGGTCATGTTCTTCTCGTCGGCCGAGGCGAAGACGTCGGCGGGGGCCCCCTCCTTGATCTGGGTGACCAGCGTGGAGCTGCCGTTGAAGGACAGCGCAACGGTGGTGCCGGGATGGCTGGCCTCGAAGTCCTTGGCGATGGTGCTGAAGGTGGACTTCAGGGAGGCCGCGGCGAAGACATTGAGCGTGGTTCGTTCCTGCTCGGCACCGCCGGGGGCGCAGGCGGTCAGCGGAAGCAGCAGACACAGGGCCGCAGCGGCGGCGAGATGGCGACGGGGCATGGGGGATCTCAGTTCTCGAGGACGACATTGGTGGCCTTGACCCGGGCCGTGGTGACGACTCCGGGCTCCAGGCCCAGTTCGCGCACGGCCTCGGTGGAGATCAGGGAGACGACGCGGTAGGGGCCGCACTGCAACTCCACCTGGCTCATCACCTGGTCGCTGAGCACGCGGGTGACCAGGCCCCGGAACTGGTTGCGGGCTGACGTGTGCTCCGGACGGCTGGCCTGGGCGGCGGCATTCTCCTGGGCAACCCGGGCGACGTCCACGCCGTCGACGACGCGGCGCCCGGAACCGTCCTGCGCGGCGGGCAGGCGCCCGGCATCGATCCAGCGACGCACGGTGTCATCGCTGACCCCCAGCAGGCTCGCGGCCTCCGAAATCCTCATCTGCGGCATGAAGTTACGCTATCAGCCCGCAAATGCGTCAGTTGACGTCCCCGTCGAGGTAGACCCAACGGCCGGCGCGCCGCGCGAAGAAGCTGCGTTCGGTCAGGACGCCGTGCGCCCGGCCCCTTCGCCAGCGGGCCGTGAAGGCCACCTCGCCGGCCTCGTCGTCCTCATCGCCGTCCACCACCTCGGTGATGACCAGGCCCTCCCAGGCCTGCCCAGGGTCCGGGGTGACGTCCTCGGGGCGCTTCGACGGATGCCATGTGCGCCACAGGTGATTGGCGGCCGACGCGTGGCGGCCGGCCAGCGCGAAAGCGGTGTAGCGGGAACGCATCAAGGCCTCGGCCGTCGGGGCGGGATGCCCGTCCAGGTAGGGACCACAACACTCTGCGAAGGCGCGGCCCGTGCCGCAGGGGCACGGCGCCGCATCCAGCGTGCTCACTGCTCGTGCTGTCATCGCTTGGTGGGAGCGACGACCCGGCGGGCCACGGGCACCGCGATGCGGGCCGGCATCACCTTGGCGAAGTGCCCCTGGACGGCGTTGACGAAGCCGTCGGTGACGCTGGGCTGGCGACGGTCCAGTGCCCGGAAGGTGCTTGCCACCACCTGGTCCGGTGTGCGGCGGTTGGCCAGCACCTTGTCATCGCCGGCGGCGTCGAAGAAGGCGGTGTCGGTGGGGCCCGGGCAGATGGCGGTGACCCGGACCGGGGTGCTGCGGGTCTCCTCCCAGAGCGCCTGGGTGAAGCTCAGCACGAAGGACTTGGTTGCTGCGTAGACGGCCATCGTCGGAATGGGCTGGAAGGCGGCGGTGCTGGCGACATTGATGATGGAGCCACTGCCCTGCTCCAGCATCCCGGGCAGGAAGAGGCGGCTCAGGTGGGCCACCGCGCCGCAGTTGAGACCGATCTCGTCGTTGAGCCGGTCGACGTCGGCCATGGCCAGTTCCCCGATGGTGCCGAAGCCGGCATTGTTCACCAGCACGTCGACGTGGATGCCGCGACGCCCCAGCTCCGCGGCCAGCTCGTTGCGGGCGGCCTCCTCGCTGAGGTCTGCGGGCAGCACGACGGCGTCGACGCCGAACTTGGCGCGCGCGTCGGCGGCAATGCGTTCCAGCTGGTCGGTGCGGCGGCTGACCAGCACCAGGTCATGGCCCTGGGCGGCGAGGTGGTTGCAGAAGGCCTGTCCCAGGCCGCCGGATGCTCCGGTCACGAGTGCATGCATGCGGCCAGCCTAGTCGGGAGCTCACAAGGACAGAGCCGCTCGGGTTTGTGCGATCCGCTCGGGTTTGTGCGATCCGCTCGGGTTTGTGCGATCCGCTCGGGTTTGTGCGATCCGCTCGGGTTGCAACACACGCGGACCGCAGGAACCCGAGCGGCTGCCGGGGCACCCCGTGAAATCAGATGCCGGCGTAGGAGTGCAGCCCACTGACCAGCAGGTTGACCCCGATGAAGTTGAACCAGAAGCTCACCACGCCGATGATCGCGATGATCGCGGCATTGCGGCCCCGCCAACCGGCCGTCGCACGGGCGTGCAGGTACATGGAGTAGATGATGAAGGTGACCAGGCTCCAGGTCTCCTTCGGGTCCCAGCCCCAGAAGCGACCCCAGGCGTACTCGGCCCAGATGGAGCCGGCGGCGATGGTGAAGAACCACACCGGGAAGGCGAAGGCGTGGGCCCGGTAGGCGAAGGTGTCCATCACCTTGGCCGAGGGCAGCTTGGCCAGGTAGCCGGTGCGCGGCGCCCCATCGGCCTTCTTCTCGGCGCGTTCCTGGAAGAGGTAGATGATCGAGGCCATGCCGCCGACATTGAAGGCGGCGCCCGCGATGCAGGCGGCGACGATGTGGATCAGGAACCAGACCGAGTGCAGCGCTGGCACCAGCGGGGCGATCGCGACGTAGAAGACCGTCGCGGCCAGGCCATTGCCGACGGCCAGCAGCAGGGTGATGGGCAGGCCGAGCCAGCGCATGTCCTTGGTGAGGGCCAGGACCACGTAGGCGACGGCGACGAAGAGCAGCGCCGAGATGGTGAACTCGTACATGTTGCCCCACGGCGCCCGGTGGGCCGCGACGCCGCGGAGCACGACGCCCAGGGCATGGCTGACCAGGGCGATCACCGTGATGCCGATGCCCATCCGGCCGAGCATGTCGACGCGAATGCGGGCCTTCTCGTCGTTCTCCGCGTCCCCCGGGCCTGCCTCGACGAGCTCGGCCGACGCGAACTGCGGATCGGCCGCGAGCCCGCGGGCGGAGGCCCATTCGGCGGCGTGGGCCATGAAGGCCACCAGGTAGAGCACGGCCGCGGTGACGATGCCCAGGGCGGACAGTTCGGAAATGCTCACTTCTTCTCCTCGGTGGCGGTGCCGGTTGCGGCGGCGGTGAGTTCGTCGACGTGTTCGGACAGCCCGGTACGGGCGTCGGCGCGGTCCAGGCCGGCCACCTCGATCGCCGTGCCCTCGTCGTTGGTACGGGTGCGGATCCACAGACGGCGGGGCCGCACGAACAGGCTCAGGCACAGCCCCAGGATCGAGGCGGCGATGGAGCCGAAGGTCATCGGCAGACCGGGTGCGCGGCTGATCTGCACCTTGCTCCAGCGGCTCCAGCCGTCGAAGGTGACGGTCCCGGTGCCGTCGGGCAGGGTGTAGCCCTCTCCCGGCTTGAGCATGAAGCTCAGCACGTCGTCGCCCTCCTTGAACTGCGTCAGGCCCGTGGTATCCAGCGCGTAGATGTTCTCCGGCTTGCCGGTCTCGGTCTTGGGCGCGCCATGGTAGGCGTTCAGGAAGAGCTTGGGATTGACGGCGTCAGGGAAGAGCGACTGGCCCATCATCCCCTGCTCCGGCGCGGTGGGGAGGAAGATGCCCTGGAAGGCGAGGCGCTCGGGGCGGGCATCGGGGGCCTTGATGACGCCCGAGGAGGTGAAGTTGCCGTCCTGTGGCAGGAAGACGACCGGCCCCTGCCAGGCCTTGTCTCCCTTGCCGTCGGTGACGGTGACGTGGGCGGCGTAGCCGTGCCCGATCAGGTGGATCTTGTTGCCGTCGATGGTGATCGGGTGGTTCACCCGGACCAGGTCGGAACGGGTGCCCTGCTCATCCGTGACGTCCATGGTGGCGCGGAAGTCACGCGCGGCGCCGCGCTGCACGGGGCCGGTCTCGAACTTCACGATGAACTGCTTGAGCTTCATGCTGAAGGGCGACAGGTTGTCCGTGTCCACCCAGGCGCCGGCGTGGTACTCGTCGTACTGGGTGATGGAATTGCTGAAGCCCTGGCCCTCGACGAGGATCGTCGAGCCCTTGAAGCCCAGCATGTTGTTCCAGGCGATGCCGAGCAGCACGAAGACCAGACTGAGGTGGAAGAGCAGGTTGCCGAACTCGCGCAGGTAGCCACGCTCGGCGCTGAGCCCGGCCGATCCGTCGGGCAGGGTGGTGCGCTCGACGCGGAAGCGGCGCTTGCGCAGCCACGCCTCCGCACGCTCCAGGCCCTCGTCGGCAGTGATGCCCACGGGAGCCGCCAGCCGGTGTTCGGGCAGCCGGTCAAGCCGCGACGGGATGCGTGCCGGGCGGCCACGAAGGGCCTTCCAGTAGACCCTGATCCGGGGGATGATGCAGCCGATCAGGCTGGCGAAGAGCAGCAGGTAGATGGCGCTGAACCAGGGCGAGGTGTACACGTCGTACATGCCCAGCGGCTCGTAGACCTTGTCCAGGACCGTGTGCGCCTGCTTGAAGTCGGACACCTTCATCGCGCTCTGGCTGCGCTGCGGGATCAGCGATCCTGGAATGGCGCCCAGCGCCAGCAGGAAGAGCAGTGCCAGGGCGGTGCGCATGCTGGTCAGCTGCGTCCACACCCAGCGAATCATCTCGACGGGGCCCAGCGGCTGGGGGCGGGTGCTGCTGCTCATCGTGTCCTTGCTCTTCTTCATCAGATCGGGGCTCCGTAGGCGACGGCCCACTGACGCACCACGGCCATCGCCCGGTCCCACAGGCCGGTGACCAGCAGGATGCCGACGAGCACCATCAGTCCCCCGCCGGCGCGCTGGACGGCCAGTTGGTGGCGCTTCACGAAGCCGATGGCGCCGGCCATCCGGCTCATCGCCAGCCCGGCCAGCACGAAGGGAATGCCCAGGCCGAGGGCATAGCAGAAGGCCAGGACACCGCCCCTCAGTTGCGAACCCTCGTTGAGGGCCAGCCCCAGGACGACGGCCAGCGCCGGCCCCATGCACGGGGTCCAGCCGACACCGAAGACGATCCCCAGCAGTGGGGCGGCGAGGATTCCGAGACGGGGCACCCGGTGCAACCGCACGTCTCGTTGGCCCAGCGGGACGAGCCCCAGGAAGATGGCGCCCAGCAGGATGGTGAGCAGGCCGATCACCACGGTGATGGCGCGCTGGTGCATCACCAGCGCGGAACCGAGGCTGCCGATCACGGCGCCCGTCGCGACGAAGACGGCGGCGAAGCCCAGCACGAACAGGCAGCTGCCGAGCAGCATCCGGCCGCGCCGGCCCCCGTCGGCCACCTCGGCGGCGCTCAGGCCCGTCGCGAAACTCAGGTAGCCGGGCAGCAGGGGCAGCACACAGGGAGAGAAGAAGCTGAGCAGGCCGGCCAGGGCTGCGACGGGAATGGCGAGCAGCATGGAGCCCCCGATGGCGGATTCCACCCAGGAAGCCTGCAGCGGGACGAGGCCCGGCCACGACGTGGTCAGCATGGGCAGCTCACTTGCCGGCGGCGATGTCGTCGACGACGCCCACCAGGGTGGAGGCCGTGGCCTCGCCCAGGATGCGGGCGGCGATGCGACCCTCGGCGTCGATCACCAGGGTGCTGGGGATCGCCTTGGCGGGCAGCACCTTGAACTTGAGCAGCAGGGCACCGTCCGGGTCGTGCAGGTTGGGATAGGTGATCCCGAAGCTGCGCACGAAGGCCTGTCCCTGGGTGGTGTTGACGTCGCGGGTGTTGAGGCCGACGAACTGTGCCTTCCCGGCGGTGCGCTTGGCCGCCTCCACCAGGGCGGGCGCCTCGTGCCGGCAGGGCGAGCACCATGAGCCCCAGACGTTGACCACGACGACTTTTCCTGTGAAGTCCGTCAGGGAAAGCTTCTTGCCGTCCAGGGTCGGGCCCTCGATGGCGGGCGCGGGCTTGCGTCGGTCCACGGGGACGATCGAGTAACCGCCGTCCCCCACGGCGAAACCGTCCTCGGCTGCAACGCCCGTGGAATCGCTGCACCCGGGGAGACCCAGCAGCGGAAGGCTGGCGGCGCCGGCGAGCAGGGCGCGTCGGCTGGTTGGCACCGTCACAAGGCCTTTCGTGCCGCTGCGGCTGCCTTGGGCAGTGCATCGATGACCCGGCCGACGACATTCTCGTCGTGCGCCGCGGACAGGAACCAGCACTCGTAGCCCGACGGGGGCAGGTAGATGCCCTGGTCCAGCATGGAGTGGAAGAAGGCGGCGAAGGCCTCCTGGCTCTGTGTCTGGGCCTGCTCGTAGTTGGTGACCGCGCTCTCGGCGCCGAGGAAGACGCTGAACATGCTGTTGGCCGTGTTGATCACGTGCGGGACGCCGAAGGCCTGCAAGGCCGTGGTGACGGCCTGCTGCAGCTTGGCGGACATGGCGTCCAGGTGGCTGTAGACGTCGTCGGTGCACAGCTTGAGGGTGGTGGCTCCCGCCACCGAGGCCACCGGATTCCCGCTCAGGGTGCCGGCCTGGTAGACACCGCCGACGGGAGAAAGGTGCAGCATGTGCTCCGCGGAACCGCCGAAGGCAGCCGTCGGGAAGCCGCCACCCATCACCTTGCCGAAGGTCATCAGGTCCGGTTCGACGCCGTCCTTGCCGAACTGGCCGCTGCGAGTGACGCGGAAGCCGGTCATCACTTCGTCGCTGACGGACAGGGCGCCGTGGGCATGCGCGGTCCGCTTCAGGAAGGCGTTGAAGTGCTCGCCGTTCTCGGTGCCGGGCTCGATGACGCCCATGTTGCCGGGGCTGGCCTCGGTGATGATGCAGGCGATCTCGTCGCCGTGCTCGGCGAAGATCTTCTCCACGGCCGCACGGTCGTTGTACGGGGCCACCAGCGTGTCCGCGGCCACCGCGTCCGGGACGCCGGGGCCGGCGGGGACGGCGCGGGAAGCGGCATCGCCCAGGGTGGCGACGCCGGAACCGGCGGCCACCAGCAGTGAGTCGACGTGGCCGTGGTAGCAGCCGGCGAACTTCACGATCTTGTTGCGGCCGGTGATGCCGCGGGCCAGGCGGAGCACGCTCATGGTGGCCTCGGTGCCCGAGTTGACCAGGCGCACCATCTCGATGGGTGTGCGCTCGACGATGAGTTCGGCGAGTTCCACCTCGGCCTGGGTGGGGGCACCGAAGGAGGTGCCCCGGGCGGCGGTGGCCTGGACGGCGTCCAGCACCTGCGGGTGGGCGTGGCCCAGGATCATCGGCCCCCAGGAACCGACCAGGTCGACGAGCTCGTTGCCGTCGGCATCGGTGACGAAGGCTCCCTTGGCGGAGGTGATGAAGCGCGGCGTGCCTCCGACGGCACGGTAGGCGCGGACCGGGGAGTTCACTCCCCCGGGGATGACCCTCTGCGCGCGGGCGAACAGGTCTTCGGAGGCAGGCACGGGTTGCATGGCCGCCAGCCTATGCGCCCAGCCAAGGAAGGCCGAATCCGTGGACCGGAGGGTGGGCACCGGGCACAGAATCGACCGAGCCCGCTCAACCCCTCGACAAGCTCGGGGACCAAGGTGGAGACACGCGCGAGGACCAGGGCCCACACCCGACGGCCGAGCCTGTCGAGGCCTCAGCGTTGCGACGGAGGCTTGGCGAGCCGCTTGATCTCTCCCCAGCCGCGAATCAGAGCCTCGCGCTTTTGGGCACCCCAGCCATGCAGCTTGCGCTCCCTGCGCCACGCGTCCCCGACATTGGAGAACTCCTGGAACCAGACGAGCTGGATCGGCAAGCGTTCCGCCGTATGGCTGGCGCGGTGTCCGGATGCATGCTGGTGCAGCCGGTTCTCCAAATTCTTCGTCCTCCCGACATAGAGCGTGCCATCGCTGCAGCGATGCATGTAGTCCCATGTCATGCGGCGATCATTCGCCGTCCGGCCAGTTATGACCACCAGCAGAGCCCTCGACAAGCTCGGGCAGCGAGAAGGGTGCGGCCTCTGGACAGGCTCGGGTCACCCAGCCCTCGACAGGCTCGGGGCCGGGGCACGGGCGGCGTCGCGTCAGCGCGCCTGGCGCTGGGCCCACTCCAGGGCCCAGTAGCTCAGGGTGATGTCGGCACCGGCGCGACGGATGGCCAGCAGGCTCTCGTCGATGGTGCGCTCCCGGTCCAGCCAGCCATTGGCAGCGGCGGCCTCCACCATGGAGTACTCACCGGAGACGTTGTAGGCGGCCACCGGGATGTCCACCGCGTCGGCCACCTGGCGCAGGATGTCCAGGTAGGGCAGGGCCGGCTTGACCATCACGATGTCCGCACCCTGTTCCACATCGGCGAAGACCTCGCGCAATGCTTCGCGGGCATTGGCCGGGTCCTGCTGGTAGGTCTTGCGGTCGCCCTGCAGCGAACTGCCGACGGCCTCCCGGAAGGGGCCGTAGAAGGCGCTGGCGTACTTGGCTCCATAGGCCATGATCGCGACGTCGTCATGGTCCGCGTCGTCCAGCGCCTCGCGGATGGCCAGCACCTGGCCGTCCATCATGCCGCTCGGGGCCACCATGTGCGCGCCGCACTCGGCGTGGATCCGGGCCATCTCCGCGTACAGCAGCACCGTCAGGTCGTTGTTGACCACGCCGTCGGGGTTCAGCACACCGCAGTGACCGTGGTCGGTGAACTCGTCGAGGCAGACATCGGTCATCACCAGCAGCCCGTCACCCACCTCGTCGCGCACCTCACGGATCGCGCGGTTCAGGATGCCGTCTGGGGCCAGGGCCTTGGTGCCATTGGCGTCCTTGTCCTCGGGCTTCGGCACGCCGAAGAGCATGATGCCCGCAAGCCCTGCCTCGGCACACTCGTTGGCCAGCTTCTTGATGCCGTCCAGCGTGTGCTGGAACTGCCCGGGCATCGAGCTGATCGGGCGGGCCTCGTCAATCCCGTCGGCCACGAAGGCCGGCAGCACGAGGTGACGGGCCTCAACCCTGTTCTCACTCACCATGCCTCGCATGGCCGGGTTTGTACGCAGACGACGAGGACGATTGATCATTGGGCCAGTCTAGGCCGTGACCACCTTGCGACGCCTCCGCGTCTCGCTCGGCTTGGTCACGGGACGCCCCTCCGCCAAGAGCTCGGCACGACGCTCCACGGCGAAGGCCGCCAGGGCATCCACCAGCTCCAGCGCCCCGGGCTGCGGGGCCACGACGTCGACGCGCAGACCGTGCTCGGTGCAGGCCGTCGAGGTCTGCGGACCGATCGCCGCGATCACCGTGTGGCTGTGCGGCTTGCCGGCAATTCCCACCAGGTTGCGCACGGTCGACGACGAGGTGAAGACCGCCGCGTCGAACTTGCCGGTCTTGATCGCCTCGCGGGTCTCCGCGGGCGGCGGGGCGGCACGCACCGTGCGGTAGGCGGTGACGTCGTCCACCTCCCAGCCGAGCTCCACCAGGCCGGCCACCAGCACCTCGGTGGCGATGTCGGCACGCGGCAGGAAGACCCGGTTGATGGGGTCCAGGACCTCGTCATAGGCGGGGAACTCGGCGGCCAGCCCGGCCGCAGAGTGCTCGTGCACCGGCACCAGGTCCGGCACGATGCCCCAGGCCCGCAGCGCCTTGGCCGTGGCATTGCCGACGGCGGCGATCCGCAGTCCGCTGAAGGCGCGGGCGTCCAGCCCGTACTCCTCGAGGCGTTCGCAGACGGCCTTGACCGCATTGACGCTGGTGAAGGCCACCCACTCGTAACTGCCCTCCACCAGGCCACGCACGGCCTTGTCCATCTGCTGGGGTGTGCGCGGGGGTTCCACGCTGATGGTCGGCACTTCGTCGGCGTGGGCCCCGTACATCTCCAGGCGGGCCACCATCTCCCCTGCCTGGTCCTTGGTGCGCGGCACCAGGACTCGCCAGCCGAACAGGGGCTTGCTCTCGAACCAGTCGAGCTCGTCGCGGGGACTGTCCTCGACGGCGGTGCCGATCATCACGTGGATGCCGGCTTCGGGATCGAGGGTGCGGGCCACGCGAGGCAACTCGCCCAGCTTCGCCTGCCGGGAGTTCTGCTGGGTGCTGCCACCGGAGAAGGTCAGCAGGACCGGTTCGTCATTGGCGCGGCCCGAGGCCACGGCGTGCTGGTGCACGTCGACGAGCTGCGCGGCGGTGGCGTGCACCACCAGGGTTCCGTGATTGGCCCACAGGTGCGCGCTGCCCAGTTCCGAGGCGTCACCCGTGCTGGGGACGACATTGATCAGGTGCACCCCACCGCGGTCCAGCGCTACGCCCGCGTACTCGGGGATGGCGGTCATGGCGGAGATACCTGGCACGATCTCGATGTCCAGGCCGGCCTGCACGCAGGCGGAGGCCTCGCGGGAGACCCGGCCGTCGAGGAAGGGATCACCCGCGACGAGCCGCACGACGTGCGCGCCACTGGCTGCGGCGGTGCGAATGGCACGCACCCGCGCTTCCAGGGGGGCTTCCGGAGCCTGCTCCGTGGAGGCGAAGCTGGCGATGGTCGCCTCCGGGTCCACCGTGACCTGATGGTGGTCGAGCAGCCTTCGCAACTCGTCACTGTCCACCAGGACCGCGCCCGCCTCTTCCAGCGCGCCGAGGGCGGCAAGGGTCAGGAGATTGGGGTCACCGGGGCCGGCGCCCACGAAGAGCACCCGGCCCGGAGCGATGCCGGGCGCGAGATCGTCGTTGTTCACCGTGCTTCTTCCACCTTCTGGTCAATCCCGGTGCCGGTGAGCAGGGGCAGCACCTCGCGTGCGAGGGCGGCTCCCAGATTCCCAGCATCCTGCGGAGAACCGGCAACACGGGCAACGTGCAGTTGCTCGTTGTTGGACGATTGTTCCCCAGCAACCACACGCAGCGTCAAATCCTCGCCCACGGCGGCGTGTGCACCCACGGGCGCCAGGCACCCCGCCTCCAGCGTGTTGAGGAAGGTCCGCTCCGCGGTGATGGCGGCACGAGTGGCCGCGTGGTCCAGCTCCGCGAGGGCCTGAAGGACCTCGTCGGGCGCATCGCTGCGGCACTCCACCGCCAGGGCTCCCTGGCCTGCGGCCGGCAGCAAGACGTCGAGCGACAACAGGCGTGCGGGAAGGTCCCCGATCATCACGTCCTGGTCCTCGTCGACGCCGGTGGTGACCGCCTCGGGCGACAGCCGTCCCAGCCGGAGCAGTCCGGCGGCGGCCAACAGGGTGGCGTCCACCTCGCCGTCGCGCACCAGGCCAAGGCGGGTGTCCACATTGCCGCGGATCGGCACCACCTCGACGGCGACGCCGCGTTCACGAGCGATGCGTTCCACCTGCACCGCGCGACGCGGGGAGCCGGTGCCGACGCGGGTGCCGTCACGCCACTGGTCGATGTCCAGCCCCACCAGCACGTCGCGGACGTCCTCACGTTCGGGGATGGCGGCGACGACCAACCCCGGCGCAGGCGCCACGGGCAGGTCCTTGAGGGAGTGGACGGCGACGTCGATCCGGTCTGCCAGCAGCTGTTCGCGCACGGCAGTGGCGAAGATTCCCGTACCGCCGATCTCGGTCAGCCTGCGACGGTCCACGTCACCCAGCGAATCGATGCCCAGCAACTCGCACGGATGACCGAGTTCCGCCAGCCGGGCTGCCACCCATTCGGCCTGGGCGACGGCGAGCGGGGAACGGCGGGCGCCGATGCGGATCATGCAGTGGCCTCTTCCTGAAGGTCGGCGGGACGAACGGCAAGGCTGCCCGGAATCCCCTCGGGGCTCTCGCTGACGGCCCGACGGGCCTCCGGCGGGCAGTCGTCGGGATCACTGAGGGCGACATTTTGACCCTCCAGGGCAAACAGGGCCCGGAGGGCAGCGGCATAGTCAACGGGGCTGTCGTCCCCGGCGAACTCCCGGACCCGCACCGTGGGCGAATGGATCAGCTTCTCCGCCACCCGGTTGAGGGCATTGTGGACCTCCTTGGCGACGCACTCGTCGAAGCCACCGACCCGGCGCTCCAGGCGGGACATCTCGCTGTCCACGACGCCGGTCGCCATCCGTCGCAGTGCCACGACGGTGGGCGTCACGGCCTGGGCGCGCTGGCGGGCCAGGAATGCCGTCACCTCGGAGCCGACCAGGCGCCTGGCGGCTTCGACGTCCACCTCATCGGTGCGGTCCCCCGCCTCGCGCAGGCTGGCCAGGTTGACCAGCCGCACGCCGCGGTCCACCACATCGTCGGAGACATCCGGTGGCAGGGCCAGATCAATGATCACCCGGGGGGCCGGACCGTCACCGAGCGTCTCGGCGCTGACCAGGCTGCCGGAGGCACCCGTGCAGGTGACCACCACGTCGTGGCCGGCGACGGCCTGGGCCAACTGCTCCATCGGGACGGCCACGCCGCCCACCTCGGTAGCCAGCCGCTCGGCCTTGGCCAGCGTGCGGTTGGCGCAGTCGACGTGAGCGCCCTTGGCGGCGAGGCTGCGCGCGGCCACACCGGCCATGGCGCCCGCACCGACGACCAGTACGGAACTGCCGACGGGCTCGAACTCGCCTTCCAACTGGGTCAGGGCGGCGGTCAGCACCGAACGTCCCGCGGCACCGATCGAGGTCTCGGACTGCACCCGCTTGCCCACCCGCAGGGCGGTCTGGAAGAGCTGGTTCAGGGCGGGGCCGCTGGTGGCCTCCTCCTGCGCCGAGGACAAGGCCTCTCGCACCTGGCCGAGGATCTGGTTCTCCCCCACCACGAGCGAATCGAGTCCAGCAACCAGACCGAAGCAGTGGGTCACGGCCGCCTCGTCGTAGTAGACACGGCACAGATCGGGCAGGGCCGCCCGGTCGACGCCAGCGCGAGCCGCCAGCGGCTGGGCGACGGCCTCGAGCCCGGCGTGGAACTTGTTCGTGTCCAGGTAGACCTCGGTGCGATTGCAGGTGGACAGCACCAAGGCCTCGCTGACGTGTGCGGCGCCCACCAAGCTGTGGGCGAGCTCACGGCTGGCGTCGTGGTCCATCGACGTGCGCGCCAGCAGGTCGAGCCCTGCTGTGCGGTGGTTGATGCTGATGGCGAGCAGAGTCACGGCTGATACTCCTGCGCAGACTGGGTGGTGGCGGAGCCGGCCTGCTCGGCTGTCCGTCGCGCCTCATGGAAGGCGAGGATGTGCAGCTCCTGCGAGAGGTCGACCGTGCGGACGGTCGCTCCGGCGGGCGCCACGATGGTGGTGGGAGCAAAGTTCAGGATGCTGGTCACGCCGGCCTCGAAGACGCGGTTGCAGACCTCTTGGGCGGCGCTGGCCGGGGTGGCGACGATCGCGATCCGCGCGTGGGTGCGGTGGATGCTGTCCTCGAGCTCCCCATCGGAGACGACGCGAATGCCGGCGACGGTGGTCCCCACCACGGCCGGATTGCTGTCGACGAGGGCGGCGAGCCTGAAGTCCCTGCCCAGCATGCTCTCATTGCGGGCCAGGGCACGGCCGAGGTTGCCGACGCCGATCACGACGACGGGCCACTTGATGCCGCTTCCGACGTGCTCACCGATCTCTCGGACCAGCACGGGCACCTCGTAGCCGACGCCACGGGTGCCGTAGCTGCCGAAATGGGACAGATCCCGGCGCAGCAGGGCGGACTGCACTCCGGCCGCGTCGGCCAGCTCCGTGGAACTCACCCGGGTCACGCCCTCGGCATCGAGTGCGCTGAGCACGCGCAGGTACCCGGGAAGGCGCGCAATGGTCGCCTCCGGGATCTGGTCTGCGGGGCTCGTCATCACACTCCTGGCGTGGTCTCGAATACCGGTGCGAGGCGGATGCCCTCGGTTCGATATGCACTGTATCCACTGGTGAAAATGTTCACAATGCACCGTTCGCCGTGGTGGGACGAGCTTTCGGCCTGTCACAACGCCGGCGGCGGCGCGACGGCCCTTACGTCAAGGGCGTCATGGAGACGCCCCTCGTCAACCCGCCAGTAGTCGAGCAACGCGCCGCGCACGAAGAGCACCGGCACGTGGTCCGTGAAACGGGCACGCAGACCCTCGTCGGAGTCCACCTCCAGCACGCGCAGTCCGGAGCCATGCCGTTCGCAGGCCGAGGCCACGATGGGCTCCGCCTCCTGGCACAGGTGACACCCCGTGCGGGTCAGGAGTACGACCTCCGCACTCGACACGAGCGCGTCCACCTCACCGTCGCTCACCTCATGGTGCGAAGCAGACGAGGAC
Organism: Luteococcus japonicus; assembly: GCF_003752415.1. Classification (NCBI taxonomy): domain Bacteria; kingdom Bacillati; phylum Actinomycetota; class Actinomycetes; order Propionibacteriales; family Propionibacteriaceae; genus Luteococcus; species Luteococcus japonicus. The sequence continues at coordinate 1,495,737 of NZ_RKHG01000001.1, forward strand.
ATGCCGACGTCCGCAGTCTCCGAAGACACTGCGGACGGACGGTTCCCACCCCGCGGCCACAGACGCATCGTCAACCTCCCACGACGCACCGCGCCGCGGGACCAGGACTTACTTGCCTGCGCGACGACGCTGGATACGCGTCTTCTTCAGCAGCTTGCGGTGCTTCTTCTTGGCCATCCGCTTGCGACGCTTCTTGATGACAGAACCCACAGTGGAGCCTTTCCTCGATGGGACTGAGGACTTCCCCAGCCAAGTCTTGTTACCTCCCCGTCCGGCGGTGTCCCTCGACGAACTCGAGAACCACCGATGACAGGGCGACCCCCCAACCTTACCGTCAGGCAACGATCGGGCGAAATCGCGGTCAACCCATGGCCGCCGAACGATCGTGACAGGCCTGCATCGCCTCAGCGAAGGCGGCCCGCACGGCACGCTGGTCAAGCACCTTCAGCGCCTGAGCCGTCGTGCCACCGGGGCTGGTGACGTTCTCGCGCAGGATGCTGGGATGGGTGCCGGACTCGGTGAGCATGGTGCCCGCGCCGAGGATCGTCTGGTTGGCGAGCACCGTGGCCACGTCCCGAGGCAGACCGAGCTGCACACCCGCCTCGATCATCGCCTCCGCGATGGCGAAGATGTAGGCCGGGCCGGAACCGGACACGGCGGTGACGCCATCCTGCTGGTCCTCGGGTACGACGATGGCCTTGCCACAGGCCGCGAGCACCTCGAGCACCCGCTGCAACTGTTCGTCGTCGACGTGCTCTCCGGGGGAGGCGGCGCTCATCCCCTGGCCCACCAGCGACGGGGTGTTCGGCATTGCCCGCACCGCGGCGGCACCCGCGGGCAGGTGTTGCTGCATCGTCTGCAGGGTGATCCCAGCCGCCAGGCTGACCACCACGGCCTGCTGGGTCAGGGCGGGTGACAGCTCGTCGAGCATTCCGGGGACGTCCTTCGGCTTCACCGCAACCACCACGACGTCACTGCCGGCCACGGCTTCGGACAGGGTGGCCGCCGTCACGCCGTAGCGCTGCACCAGTTCCGCGTCGCGTTCGGCGCGGCGGTTGACCACCACCACCTGATGGACGCCGACGGCTGCGAGACCCGCAAGCACGGCCTCCCCCATCTTGCCGACGCCAACCAGGGCGATCCGCATCGTCAGCCCTTCAGGTTCTTGGCGACGACCTCGGCCACCTGCACCGCGTTCAGGGCGGCACCCTTGCGCAGGTTGTCATTGCTGAGGAAGAGCACCAGGCCCTTGCCCTCGGGCGCCGACTGGTCGCGACGGATCCGGCCGACATAGGACGGGTCCTTGCCGGCGGCATCCTGCGGCGTCGGGACGTCCATCAGCTCGACGCCGGGCGCCGTCGACAGGATCTCGGCGGCCTGTTCCGGGGTGATGTCCTGCTCGAACTCGGCGTGCACCACCAGCGAGTGCCCGCTGAGCACGGGGACACGCACGCAGGTACCGGAAACGAGCAGCTCGGGCAGGTGCAGGATCTTGCGCGACTCATTGCGCAGCTTCTGCTCCTCGTCGGTCTCGCCGGTGCCGTCGTCGACGAGGCCGCCGGCGATCGGGAGCACGTTGTAGGCAATCGGCTTCACGTACGGAGCGGGGTCACCGAAGTCGATGACCGAACCATCCAGGCGCAGTTCGTCGAGCTTGCCCGACTCGACGCCGGTGCGGAACTGGCGCTCGGCATTGACCACGGCGGCACCGCCGGAACCCGAGATGGCCTGGTAGGTGGCCACGATGAGCCGCTTCAGACCGGCCTCGTCGTGCAGCGGCTTCAGCACTGGCATGGCTGCCATGGTGGTGCAGTTCGGGTTGGCGATGATGCCCTTGGGCGGGTTCTTCGCGTCCTCCGGATTGACCTCGCTGACCACCAGCGGGACCTCCGGGTCCAGCCGCCAGGCCGAAGAATTGTCCACGACGATGGCACCCGCGGCGGCCAGCTTGGGGGCAACCACCTTCGACGTCGAGCCACCATTGCTGAACAGGGCGATGTCCAGGCCCGAGAAGTCAGCGGTCTCGGTGTCCTCGACGGTGATCTCCTGACCCTTGAAGGAGATCTTCTGCCCCGCGGAACGGGCGGAGGCGAACAGCCTCAGCTCGTCGACGGGGAAGTTCCGCTGCTCGAGCAGCGTCAGCATGACGCCACCCACCTGGCCAGTTGCTCCAAAGACTCCTACGCGCATGGTGTCCAGCCTACGGGGTGTCCCATCAGCCGGGATTCGCGTCCCACGGGATGGGGGCAGAACAGTGTGTGGGTCCATTGCTCCCCCTGGGCCATGAAGTCATACACTGTCAGGAGAAGGGCTCAGAGCCAGGAGAGCCTGTCAGCGAGCAGTGCGTAGCCCACGAAACTGGCGACGTCGAGCAGGAAATGGGCCACCACCAGGGGCCACAAGCGACGGGTGCGGGTGAACCACAGCCCGAAGGCGATGCCCATCACCAGGTTGCCGACGAAGCCCCCGAAGCCCTGGTAGAGGTGGTAGCTGCCCCGCACCACCGCGGAGAAGAGCAGGACGTGCAGCATCGTGAAACCGGCCTGGCGGCCACGCACGAACAGGTAGCCCACCATCACCACCTCCTCCAGCACGGCATTGCCCAGGGCGGCCAGCACCAGCAGCGGTACCGTCCACCAGTATTGCCCCAGGTTCGCGGCCTGCACCGTGGTGTTCAGCCCCATCGCCCGGGCGCCCAGGTACAGCCCCAGACCCGGGATCCCAATGGCTGCGAAGATCGCCGCGCCATGGAGGAGGTCCTGGCGCCACCCTTCCCGGGTCAGCCCCAGGGCCTGGGCCACCCCCACGCGTGGGCGCGCCACGGTGGCCAGCAGATGGACTGCCAGCAGCGCCGCCATGGGGAGGAAGACCACGTCCGCCAACTGGAAGAGGGCGCTGAGCCACGGCCGGTCCGGCGTCGCCGCCTGGTTCAGGGAGCTGGTCTGCTGGTTCAGCGCCACCCTGCGAGTGAGGCGCTCGATGATGCGCAGCACCGAGTAGACGGCCGACTGGCCCAGCGAGAGCGCAAGCACCAGCCCCATCTCGACCAGCAGGATTCTGCGGAACTTCATCGTCGCGTCACCAGGGCGCGCAGCAAGGGCATCACATTGGCGGGTCGTTCCGCCACGCGTCGCACCAGATAGCCGTACCAGTCCCTGCCCACCGGAAGGTGCACCCGCACCCGGTGTCCCGTGTCCACCAGCCGACGGTGCTCCCAGGGCCTGACCCCGTAGTACATCTGGAACTCGTAGCCGTCCAGCGAGCGCCCGTGGGCCCGGGCCTGCTCGTCCGCTATGGAGACCAGCCGGGGGTCATGTGTCGCGATCATGGGGTAGCCCTTGCCCGCCATCAGCAGGTCCATGCAGGCCACGAAGTTCGCGTCGACACCCTCCTGGTTGTCCACGCTGACCCGGCGTGGTGCGGTGTATCCGCCCTTGCACAGCCGCACCCGCGCGGGCATCGTGGCAAGCCAACGGCTGTCCGCCAGGCTGCGGCGCAGTTGGCTCTGCACCGTGACCCCCAGCCAGGGAAAGTCTTGGTGGAGGGCGGTGAAGGCGGCGAAGGTGGCATCGGTGGTGCTGTGCTCCTCCAGGTCCAGACTGACCTGGGTGCCGGCATTGCGCGCCGCGGCACACACCTCCGCCAGGTGCGTGGTGCTCAGCGCCGCGCCGTCCCGGCCGATCCGCTGGCCCAGGGTGGACAACTTGACCGTCACCTCGGCCAAGGGGCCCAGTCCGGCGGCGCCCAGCGCCCGGACCATCTCGAGGTGCGTCCGCCGTGCAATGGCGGCCTGCTCCCGGTCCCGGGCCACGGGCAGCAGCGGCTCCAGCGTCGCCATCAGGCCCTTCGCCTGGTCTCGACGCACCAGGTCCAGCGCCTCGTCCACGTCCTCGGCTGCGATGAACCTACGGGCCACGTCACGGGCCGCCGGGGTCTGGGTGACGAGCCGGTGTGCACGTTCGGAGTCCCCGAGCCGCAACAGTCGCGCATTGAGCCGCCCGTAGGGACGGGTGAGTTCGTCGTCGGTCACCGTCAGGCCTGCCCGAGGTGCTTGCGCAGGTCAGCCAGGACGGTGCCCAGCATCTCCTCCCGGGCCGCGCGGGAGCCGGCCTTGCGGGTGTTGACCTCCAGCACCACATGCCCATCGAAGCGTCGCTCCGCCAGCCGGTGCAGCAGTTCGACCGCCTCCTGGTCCCCTTCCCCGGGCAGCAGGTGCTCGTCCTTGAGGGAGCCGGAGCCGTCGGTGATGTGCACGTGGCGAAGCCGGGGCCCCCACTCCTCCAGGTAGTCCAGGGAGCGCTTCTTGGCCGTGGAGGCGTGCGAGAGGTCCAGGGTCAGGTGCTCATAGGGGAGTTCGGTGGGATCCCAACTGGGTACATAGGCCTGGAAGGGCGTTCCCGGGGTTCGCCACGGGTACATGTTCTCCACGGCGAAGATCACGCCGGTCTCCGCGTTCAGGCGTCGAATGCCCTCGACGAAGGTGCGGGCATAGCTTGGCTGCCATCGGAAGGGCGGATGCACGACGACGACCTCGGCGCCGAGCCGTTGCGCCGCCTCGGCGGAACGTTCCAGCTTGTCCCACGGGTCGGTACCCCAGGTGGCCTGGGTGACCAGCAGCGTCGGGGCGTGGATGCTGAGCACCGGTACCTGGTGGAAGTCGCGCAGCGCTTCTACACGGTCGATGTCCGCGGCCAGCGGGTCGATCCCCACCATCACTTCCACGCCGTCCCAGCCCAGGGCCGCCGCCACCTCGAAACCCGATGCGGTGGACTCGGGGTAGACCGAGCTGGTGGACAGCCCAAGCTTCGCCGGGCTCATGGCAGGGCTCTGGTCGCTCGCGCCGTCACTGGTCAGGTCCACGTTCCAAAACTAGCCCACCCCTCGACGGGCTCGGGGAACGTGGGCCCGACGTGCTCGGGGAACGTGGGTCCCATGGCCCGGAGAAGGCGGGGCGAGGAGCACGAGAAGGCGAGCGGGAGGCTGGCGCGGGTAGGGTGCGTGGGCGTGAATGCCGTGAGCGTGGAGATCACCCGCCCCTTCCCCCGAACCTGGGTGGAATTCGTCGACCCAGCCGATGAACAGCAGGTCCTGCGCTGCGACCTGACCTGGTTGACCTCCTCCTACCGCTGCATCTTCGGCGCAGGCTGCCGGGGCATCGACGCGTCGCGCCCCGATGACGGCTGCTGTGTGCTGGGCGCCCATTTCAGCGAACCCGCCGACGAGCAGCGCGTCGCCGGACACGTCGCACGCCTGACCCCCGAGACCTGGCAGAACCACGAGTTGGGCAAGGACAGCTGGGTCATCGATGACCCGGATGCCGAACCCGAAGAGGACGACGAGGACGCCCTTCCCGGCCGCAAGACACGCATCCACGACGGGGTCTGCATCTTCCAGAACCCCCCTGGCTTCCCGGGCGGCACCGGTTGCGCCCTGCACGGCCTCGCGCTGGAGGAGGGCATCAGCCCGATCGAGACCAAACCCGACGTCTGCTGGCAACTGCCGATCCGCCGCAGCTATCGGCACATGGAACATGCCGACGGCACGCCGTGGCTGGAGATCACCATCGGGGAGTACACCAGGGAGGGATGGGGGCCGGGCGGTGCGGACCTCGACTGGTACTGCACGTCGAATCCCGAGGCCCACCGCGGAGGAGACCCGCTCTACCTCACCAGCCGCGACGAGCTGGTGGAACTGATGGGGCCGCTGGCCTACCAAGAGCTCTGCCGGCTGGCCGAGATCCATCTGACCAGAGGAGCCATGCCCCACCCGGCAGGCGGAAAGCCGTAGTCAGAAGAGGTTTTGCCATCCCGGTTTCGCGTTGGGCCCTCCGGCCCGCAAGAATGATGCCATGCATGTCGACCATCTCGTTTTTGCAGCTGGACCCGCAGGCCTCAAGGCAGAGGCCGAACGTCTGGGCGAGCTTCTTGGTGCCGAATTCAAGGATGGTGGATTCCATCCCCGCTTCGGTACCCGCAACCACATCCTGCCACTGGCGGACGACCGTTACCTGGAGGTGGTGGAGGTGCTGGAGCACCCCGCCGCAGACAAGGCGCTCTTCGGCCAGGCCGTGCGCGTCCGCACGGAGATGGGCGGCGGCTGGCTGTCCTGGGTGCTGAGCGTGGAGGACATCATCCCCTTTGGCGAACGCGTCCAGCGCACCCCCGTCGACGGTTCGCGCCACTTCCCTGACGGCCGCCTGCTGGAGTGGAAGCAGGTCGGCATCAAGGGCCTGCTCGCCGATCCCCAGCTGCCCTACTTCCTGCAGTGGACCTCCCAGGACCACTCGGTGCTGCCGAGCGCACTGCCCGGCGACATCGATGTCCTGGAGATCGACATCGCCGGTTCCCGCCCCCGCATCGAGGAATGGATCGGACAGGAGCTCGGTGAGGAGTTCGACGGTGTGAAGCTCAACTTCACCGCCCCGAACGGCCAGCCTGGCATGGACGCCGTCACGTTCAACACGCCCAACAAGGGCATCGTGCGCATCTGACACACCACCACCGACGTGCTGCGGCGCGGCCCCATCCGGGGCCGCGCCGTTTTTTGTGGTGCCTTCCCCGGGTGCCCTCCCGGCCCAGCCGTCGTCGGACGCGCAGCTTCCAGGCCCCGGCGGCGAACCGACCCAGCAGGCGCTCCGACCCCCGACATGCTGCTTCGACCCCCATGGGCAGGGGTCGAAGCAGCACCGCGAGGGTCGGAGCCGACGACTCGAGACCAGGCTCCATCTTTTGTCAGTGGCGGCGTCTAGGGTCATCGACGTGGCAAAGACCAAGCAGGACCAGTGGGTGTGCACCGAGTGTGGATGGACCTCGGTGCGCTGGGTGGGCAAGTGCGGCGAGTGCCAGGCCTGGGGCAGCGTCGCGGAGCGGGGCGCCCCGAAACTGACGGAGGTGGCCTCCAACATCCCCGCCGCCAAGGCCATCCCGATCAACCAGGTCCCGACGAACTCCACCGTGCGCCACCTGACCGGAATCGGCGAACTGGACCGGGTGTTGGGCGGCGGGCTGGTACCGGGCGTCGTCGTCCTGTTGGCAGGAGAACCCGGGGTGGGCAAGTCGACGCTCCTGCTGGAGGTGGCCTCCAAGTGGTCCGCCGGCGGCCACCGCACCCTGTACGTGACGGGCGAGGAGTCCGCCGCCCAGGTGCGGCTGCGAGCGGACCGCACCGGAGCACTGGGCGACGAGCTCTACCTGGCGGCGGAGACGGACCTGGGCACGGTGCTGGGCCACATCGAGGAGGTGGAGCCCACCCTGTTGGTGCTGGACTCGGTGCAGACCATCGGCACTGCGCAGGCCGACGGCTCCCCCGGTGGCGTCACCCAGGTGCGCGAGGTGACCGGAGCCCTGGTCCGGGTGGCGAAGCGTCGCGGGATGGCAGTGGTGATCGTCGGCCATGTCACCAAGGACGGCAACATCGCGGGCCCACGGACCATGGAGCACCTGGTGGACGTGGTGCTCAACTTCGAGGGTGACCGGCACTCCGGTTTCCGGATGGTGCGGGCCGCGAAGAACCGTTTCGGCCCGGCCGACGAGGTGGGCTGTTTCGAGATGGGTGAGAAGGGCATCGTGGAGGTTCCGGATCCGTCGGGACTGTTCACCACCCACCACGAGGAACCCGTGCCCGGCACTTGTGTGACGGTGACGATGGAGGGTCGACGGCCACTGCTGGCCGAGATCCAGGCGCTGGTGGCACCGTCGCCCAATGAGAAGAATCCGCGACGCACCACCAATGGTGTCGAGAGCTCCCGGGTGGCGATGATCCTCGCGGTACTGGAGACCAAGGCCCGCATCGGGTTGAGCGCGAAGGACGTGTACGTGGCGACGGTGGGTGGCGCCAAGGTCGCCGATCCGTGCGCCGATCTGGCGATCGCCGTGGCCGTCGCCTCCGGTCAGCTGGGGGTGAACTTCCCCAAGCGGGTACTGGCCGTCGGCGAGGTGGGCCTGGCGGGAGACCTGCGGCGCACCCCCGGCCTGGAACGACGACTGCAGGAGGCGGGTCGGCTGGGCTTCGAATTGGCGATCGTCCCGGCCCGCTCGCGTGACACCACGCAGAAGGTGCCCAATCTGGGCGCGCTGAAGGTGGTGGAGGTGGCCAGCGTCGAGGAGGCGCTGGGCGTGCTCGGCCTCAAGCACCGCCCCCGCCGCACCGGGGGATGACCCCCCCGCGCCCCCTTCGGTCCTCCCCGGATGGGATCGGGACGTGGACTGTCCAGCGCCCCTTGACTGAGGGGGCTGCGGTCGTCAGCCGCGCGCCACGGTCCGGGCCCGCGCCACCAGGTCCAGCTGCAGCGGCAGGCGCCCCAGCGCGATCGCGCGCTTCGCCGGGGACTCACCACGCCAGTCCCAGGCCATCTTGAGGTTGCCCGGGAAGACCCCGACGAAGAGGGCCTCTGCGGCCCTGCCGCCGACACTGCGCGTGGCCGGGTTGGCCAGCAGCCCTGCGACAGCCAGCTCCGCCACACCCGAGCCCAGCGTCCAGGCACGTGCAGTGCCGGGCAGCTGTGAGGGGATCAGCCCGTCGAACGGCTCAGGCCTCACCAGGTGCAGGACGCCGGCGCCGGCCAGCAGCGCAGTGAGGAAACGGGCCTGGTTCTTCGGGTCGCGTGACATGCTCCGATCCTAGTCGTGGCCCACGACGAGGGCCCGCCAGTCCTCGACAAGCTCGGGAAATACCCCTGGCGCGGGCGACTGCGATCCGCTGGTCGCACAGAGGGTGGTGGAGGTGTCCAATGTCGCCGAGGCGCTGGGCATGCTCGGGTTGAAGCGCCAGCCGCGCGGGTGACCAAACGACCCGCCGCGGTGGCTGCGCGACGGGTCGTTCAGTGAGTCCTTGCTGACAGGGCAGGAGATTGTGGGAGGATCAGTTGGCGGCGATCCGTTCGGAGTGGACGAGCTCCGGGTCGACGCCGGCGGCTGCCGTCGCCTCCTCGAGCGCGGTGACCATCCCGGGCGGGCCACAGACGTAGATGTCCGGGACCAGCTCCGGGTCGTCGATTTGGGCCAGCGCCGCGGTGAGCACGTCGACGGAAGACCCGGCGACGCACTCGAAGCGCTCGTCGGCGGGTTGGAGACCGGCCTCGGGACGCCAGACGGCGGTGGTGACCTGCAGCTCGGGGAGCTGGTCCAGCACCTCCCCGATCTCGGCGGCGCCGAACATGTCGGCCGCGGTGTTGACCCCCAGGATGAGGCGTGACTCCTGCGGGTCGCCCCACTCGGCCATCCGTCGCAGCATGGACAGCAGCGGCGCCAGACCGCAGCCGCCGCCCACGAACCAGCGCGGGCGCATCCCGTTCTCCACCAGGCCGAAGGTGCCCTGAGGACCCACCAGGTTGAGGATGTCGTCCTCCCGGGCCTGGGTGTCCAGGTAGGTGGAGAAGAGCCCTCCCTCGCGGATGTGGATCAGGAATTCCAGCGTGCCGTCCCAGTTGGAGACATTGCTCATCGAGTAGGCGCGCAGCTCTCCCCTGCCGGGCACCTCGATCTGCATGTACTGCCCGGCCTCGAACTCGGCGGCCGAGCCCAGCTCGTCGTCGGGCTCCAGCTGCAGTGTGAGCTTCACGATGTGCGGGGTCAGCCGCTCGATCGAGACGATGCCCGCCTCGCGTCGGTTGGGCGCCTGTTCCACCAGCTTGGTGGAGTCGAAGGGCAGGGCTACGTCCAGGTCCGAGGTCGGCTCGGTGCAGCACAGCAGCACCGCGTCCTGCTTGCCGCCCAGGGCGTCATCCTCGAAGGGGCGCATGTCGTAGCTGCCCGCCTCCACCCGGCCGACGCAGGTGCCGCAGGTCCCCTTGCCACACAGCGACGGCAGGATGATGCCGGCCTGCTTGGCGGCCTCCACCACGGACTGCCCGGGCTCGGCGTGGACGACGCGTTGGTCACCGTCGGCGGTGACCAACCTCACCTGGCAGCTCATGCGCCGGCCATCGCGTTGGCGAGGTCCTCGGTGGGATCGCCCAGCGGCTTGAGCGCGAACTTGTCCACCAGCACGTCGACGACGGCCGGGGTGAGGAAGGCGGGCAGCGTCGGGCCGAGGCGGATGTTCTTGATGTCGAGCGCCAGCAGGGTCAGCAGCACGGCGGCGGCCTTCTGCTCGAACCAGCTGACGAACATGCTCAGCGGCAGGTCGTTGACGCCGCAGTCGAAGGCGTCGGCCAGGGCCAGGGCGATCTTGACGGCGGTGAAGGAGTCATTGCACTGGCCGATGTCGAGCAGGCGCGGCAGGCCGGCGACGGTGCCGTAGTCGTGGCCGTTGATGCGGAACTTGTTGCAGCCCATGGTGAGCAGGATGGTGTCGTCGCCCGACTTCTCGGCGATCTCGGTGTAGTAGTTGCGGCCGGGCTTGGCGCCGTCGCAGCCACCGATCACCAGGAATCGGCTGATGTCGCCGGCCTTGACGGCCTCGACGATGGCGTCGGCATTGGCCAGCACCGAGTCGTGCCCGAAACCGACGGTGATGCTGCGGGCCGGGTCCGTGGTGGCGAAGCCGGGCAGCGCCTGGGCGGCCTTGACCAGCAGGCCGAGGTCCTTGTGCTCCAGGTGGCGCACGCCGGGCCAACCCACCGGGCCCATGGTGAAGATGCGGCTGCGGTAGCTGGGCTGCGGTTCGATCAGGCAGTTCGAGGTCATCACGATCGGGCCGGGGAAGGCGGCGAACTCGGCGTGCTGGTTCTGCCAGGCGCTGCCGTAGTTGCCGGCCAGGTGCTCGTACTTGTTCAGGCCCGGGTAGCCGTGGGCGGGCAGCATCTCGCCGTGCGTCCACACCGTGATGCCGGTGTCCTTGGTGGCTTCGAGGATGGCCGCCAGGTCGCCGAGGTCGTGGCCGCTGACCAGGATGGCCTTGCCCTCGACGGGGGTGACGCGCACCTGGGTGGGCACGGGGGTGCCGTAGACGCCGGTGTTGGCCGCGTCGAGCATCTCCATCACCTTGAGGTTCAGGCTGCCCAGTCCGAGGGCGTGGCCCAGCAGGCTGTCGAGGTCGGTGGGCGGGTCGCCGAGGAAGGCGAGCGCCTTCTCGATGCCGGCGTCGGTCTCGTCGGTGCGGTGACCCAGTGCGTGGGCGTGGTGGGCGTAGGCGCACAAACCCTTGAGGCCGTAGAGGTTGAGGTTGCGGACGCCGACCACGTCGGCGCCCAGCACGTCGATGTTCACGTCGACGCGCACCAGCGGCGCCTGCTTGAGCAGACCGGCCATGCCGGGGTCGGGCACGAACTGGGCGGCTCCCTCGGGCACGACGGGCGTCTCGCCGGCCTCGGTGCAGGCGGCTTCGTAGCGGGCCTTGAGCTCGTCGCGCAGGACGATCGCGTCGGCGATCATGCGCTGGAAGACGGTGGCGTTGAAGTTCACATTGGTGAGGGTGGTGAAGACCCAGTAGGAGGCGCGGTGGGCCCATGTCGGGTCGACGACGCCCTTCTCGCGCAGCAGCACGGCGTACTGGCCGATGCCTTCACAGATGACGATCAGGACGTCCTGCAGCGTGGCGGTGCGGTCATCCTTTCCGCAGTTGCCCTTCACGCTGTGGCAGCCCAGCAGCAGGTTGTCGCTCCGGTCGGTCTGTTCGCACTGGTAGCAGAACATGGGGTGCTCCATCCGTGGGATCCGTTGTTTGTCACGGACACTAGCGTGTCTATTGGTTGGTGTCATCCAAGGCAGACCTCGCCCACCCACTACCATCGAACCCATGGCACTGTCCCCCGCTGAGATCCAGGCCCGGCCCCGTCGTTACCAGGCACTGCTGGCGCCGGGCACGCCACTTCGCGAGGGGCTCGAACGCATCCTGCACGGACGGACCGGCGCGCTGGTCGTGCTCGGCAGCAACCGGAAGGTGGACCGAGTCTCCACCGGCGGCTTTGCCCTGGACGTGCAGTTCACCCCCACGGCGCTGCGGGAACTGGCGAAGATGGACGGGGGGATCATCCTGTCCAGTGACTTCGAGCGCATCCTCGCCGCCGGGGTGCACTTCGTTCCCGACGGCTCCATCCCCACCGTCGAGACCGGCACCAGGCACCGCACCGCGGACCGGATCGCCCAGCAGACCGGAATGCCGGTGGTCACCGTCTCCGCGTCGATGTCCACCATCGCGCTCTTCCTCGACGGCCAGCGCCACCCCATCGAGACCTCCGAGGCTATCCTCTCGCGCGCCAACCAGGCCCTGGCCACCCTCACCCGCTACCGGGAGCGCCTCAGCGGCACCACCCGATCCCTGTCCACCCTCGAGGTGCATGACCAGGTGAGCGTGAAGGACGTCGCCCTGGTGGCGCAGCGGATCGAGATGATCCGACGGCTGGACCGCGAGCTACGTGCCTATGTCGCTGCACTCGGCGTCGACGGGCGGCTGCTGGAGATGCAGCTCTACGAGCTGACCCTCGGCGTCGACGACCTGGCCACCCTGCTCGAGCTGGACTACCGACCCGAGGAGCAGGAGGAGATGACCTTCCGGGTTGGTGCCTTGGAGCACCTGGACTCCACCGAGCTGCTGGATCCGCACGTCGTCGCCCGCCAGATGGGCTTCGGCGAGGGGATGCACCTGGAGACCCGGCTGGAGCCGCGCGGCCACCGGCAGGTGGCGCAGTTGACGCGGATCCCGGGCAGTCTCGGCCGCCGCTTGGTGGACCACTTCGGCACCCTGCAGGCCCTGTTCGGGGCCTCGACGGCGGACCTGCTGGAGGTGGAGGGCTTCGGCGAGGGCCGTGCCCGCCTGGTCCGCGAGGGACTCGCCCGCCTTGCCGAGGCCGCCTTCAGCGAGCGCCTGGACTGAGGCAAGTATTCGGAACAGATCCCAATCCGCTCCCCAACGCAATAGATGCACTGGGGAGCGGATTGGGATCTGTCCTGAATACTCATGCGGCGGGTTTGGTTCCCCGTCGCGCTCCCCACCACTGGTCTCCGCGGCGAATCATCGCCAGCAAGGCCTGCTCCGTGGCCGGACAGTCGTGAACGACCTGCTGGTAGGTCAGCCGAACGACGATGTAGCCCATGGAGCGCAGTTCCAGGTCTCGTCGGCGATCCGCCTGATAGCGCTCCTCCCCGGTGTGGTGCTCCCGGCTGTCCACCTCGATCACCAGTCGCTCTCCCACCAGGAAGTCCACCCGGGTGTCCTTGCGCAGCCAGACCTGGGGTTTCAGCTGGACACCCTTGGCACGCAACCGGAGCCGGACCATGGTCTCCGTCCCGGACTCCGCCGCGTCGATCAGGGCCAAGCTGTCCTCCCGGCCACGCACCCACCCCCACGCGCTGCGAATGTCCCCCACCGTGCAGATCTTGCGATGGACCAAGGAGTCGCACACGACGATCAGGTCCTCCCGGTCCAGACAGCGCCAGGCCGCAGAGAGCGCCGTCGCCAAGTCATCGACGGCTTGGGCCGGTGCCACCTCAAATCGGGACGACAAGGCATGACATCGTTTGAGTCCGGCGGGCAAGGGCATCGTCCGGTTGTGATCGCGGCGCACGTGCAGGACCCCTGCGGTGACGTCCCAGCCGCCATGGAAGGCGATTGCGGAAGCGCAGGTCAGCGCCCCACCGGAACGGACGGCCCGCTTCACGGACTCGTCGGCGCCCACCGTCGCGTACCAACCGGGCCGTAGCCGTTCCAGGGTTCCCGAGGCCACGGCCCTCGCGATCAGGTTGCCGTCGATGCCCTGTTCCTTGAGATCTCGCGTGCGGGCGATGCCGCCCGTGAACTGATTGCTCTCCATGCCCCTTCAGTTTCGAAATCGGGGGGCCAGAATTTTCACCTGTCCACAGGCTCGTCCGCCTCCTGTCCCTGTGGAAAAGTCGAAACAGATGCAGATCCGCTCCCCAACGCAATGGATGCACTGGGGAGCGGATTGGGATCTGTCCTGAACAGCCGGGTCAGGCCTTGGGCATGACCACCATCGTGTCAGGCTCGGCCCCGTCCATCGTGGCGCTGACCCGGTAGGTGCCGGGACGCAGCACCTGGGCGTCGAGCTTGCAGCCGTCGTGGGAACGCTTGCCCTGCCAGGTCACCTTGGCGGCGAAGGACTTGCCGCCGGTCAGGTCGGCCTTGCCCTTGGGCGCCCAGGCGGGGCAGTGCACGGTGGTCCAGATCCGGTCGCTACCCGAGGTGACGGCCAGCTGCACCGGGGTCTTGGCCAAGTCCAGCGTGCAACCCTTCTCGCTCTTCATCGTGATGGTGTAGGCGGCGCCGGCACCGATCTTCGGTGACCGGGAACCGTCGAGGGACAGGCTCACGTCGCCGCCCTGGCACTCGGCAGGCGCGCTGGGTGTGGGGGTGGGCGTCGGGCTCTGGCTGGGGGTCTGGCTGGCACTGGCCGACGGCGTGCTCGACGCACTCGCACTCGCCGAAGGACTCGCGGAGGCCGACGCGCTCGGGGAGGCCGATGGGCTGGGCGTAGCCTCGGCGCTGGCCAGCGACGACGGGTTCTGCGGCGTGGCAGCGACGGTGGAACGGTCGTCACCGCCGAACAGGCCGGACAGCACCCACCAGATCAGCCCGAGGGCCAGCAGGAAGGCCACGACGAAGATGCCGCGTCGCAACCAGTAGGTGTTCTCAGGCTCCGGGCCGGACGGGTGGATCACCGAGTTCATGCACCGATCGTAGGGTTGGTGGGCGGCTTTGCCTACCATGGCTCGCGTGATCCAGGACAACGAACTCACCGAAGACGCACGCCGCCGCATCGTGGCCCGGGTGGGTGACTGGTTCGACGAGCACCGCCGGGACCTGCCCTGGCGCCGCTCCACGCCGTGGGGCGTCATGGTCAGCGAGTTCATGCTGCAGCAGACGCCCGTCTCCCGGGTCCTCGGCCCCTGGCAGGAGTGGATGGAGCGTTGGCCCGCCCCCGACGACCTGGCCAGCGAGCAAGCCGGTGCCGCGGTGGCAGCCTGGGGCCGGCTCGGCTACCCCAGGCGCGCGCAGCGGCTGCACCGCGCCGCCACCGTGATCAGCGAGCAGCACGCCGGCCGAGTGCCCGGGACCCTGGAGGAGTTGCGGGCCCTGCCCGGCGTCGGGCAGTACACGGCGGCCGCCATCCTGTCCTTCGCCTTCGGCGGGCGCGCGGTGGTGCTGGACACCAACATCCGTCGCCTGCTCTGCCGCGTGGAGGACGGCCGGGAGTTCCCGCCGGACTCGGCCACCGCCTCGGAATGGCGCCGGGCGGAAGACTGGCTGCCCGACACCGACGAGCGCGCGGCGCACTGGGCGGCCGCGTCGATGGAGCTGGGAGCGCTGGTCTGCACGGCCCGCAGTCCGCGCTGCGAGGACTGCCCCGTCAAGGATTCCTGCCGCTGGCGGGCCGCCGGACACCCGCGGCACGACGGACCCCCGCGTCGCACCCAGGCCTGGCACGGAACCGACCGCCAGTGTCGCGGGGTGCTGCTTGACCTGGTCCGCCAGAACCCCGAGGGCGTCACCGTCGAGGTGGCGCTTGGGGCCTGGGCGGAACGGGTTCAGGCGGAGCGCTCACTGGCCGGGCTGCTGGCCGACGCGCTGGTCCGCGACGACGGTGGCCTGCTGCGGCTGTGATCCCCACCAACGCCAGGCCAGCACCATCAACAGCGCGGTGGTGAGCAGCAACTGGCCGCGTTGGACGAGGCCCATCATGTCCATCCGGACGCCGGGCAGGTGGGCGGCGAGGGTTGCCGCCAACAGGCCCAGCCACAGCACGAAGAGCGCGCCGAGCACCATGCGGCCCTCCCACCCGATCCAGCAGCGCACCCGCTGACGACGCCACAGCAGAACCGCGAAGGCCACGCCGAGGGCCGTGACCGCCACCGTGCTTGTGCCGGTGTGCGCCAGGTGGGTCCACGGCACCTGCCAGCTGGCCTCCCGGGCGGCGCATTCGGCGTCGCGGGTGGCCACACAGCTCATCGGACACAGGGAGTCGGCGACGGTGGCCAGCCCGAAGAGCGCCAACAACCGGAAGGCCCAACGCTCGTGACGCCAGCTCGGGCTCCTGCGCAGCAGGAGCAGGGCCACCAGGCCGGCCACCGTCATGCTCACTCCCGCCAGGGTGTCGCCCATGCGGAAGAGCAGGGCGTGGGGTTCACCGTTGGCCCCCAGCTCGCTGACATAGGAGGTCCGGGGCGAGAGCTTCGTCGGCAGCAGGAGTTCCAGCAGCCACACGGAATAGAACAGGCCGCCCAGCATCATCAGCCCGGCCGAGACCCGTCGCGCGCTCCTCATGCCAGCAACGCTAGGAGTCTGTCGGGTCAGCATCCGTCCACCATAGGGCCTGTCCGGGGGAAACCCGGGTCGTAATGACTGCTAGCCTCATGGGTGCACACGGGAGTCCGGAGCACCGGGCTGAGAGGAAGGTTTCGCACCTTCGACCGTCGAACCTGATCTGGATCATGCCAGCGCAGGGAGGCCTCTTGCGGCAACCGAAGGCCGGCTGCCACCCGTGCCCATTCCTCGAGAGGGCACACGAATGAGCACCATCACCGAAGACCCCACCCGTCCCCGCAGCAGTTCCGGCTGGCGCGTGGTGGACATCGTCGTCGCCGCCATCCTGGGCGTTGCGGTCGGCGTCATCTTCTGGGCCTTCAACAACACCGTCGCCACCGTCTGGGGGCCGCTGGAGGCTGTGCTGCCCGGCCTGGCCGGTCTGATCACTGGCGTCTGGTTCCTGGGCGGAACGCTGGGCGGTCTGGTCATCCGCAAGCCGGGCGCCGCCCTGCTGGTGGAACTGTTGGCCGCCACCGTCTCCGTGCTGCCCGGCAACCAATGGGGCATCACCACGCTCTACTCCGGCCTCGCCCAGGGAATTGGCGCGGAGATCGTCTTCGCGATCTTCGCCTGGAAGCGCTGGAGCCTGCCGGTGGCAGCCTTCGCCGGAATCGGCTCGGCACTGGGCGCCTTCGTCAACGAGTACTTCCTGATGGGCAACCATGCGAAGAGCTTGGCCTTCAACGCCACCTATCTCGTCTGCCTGGTCATCTCCGGTGTGCTGCTGGCCGGAGGACTGGCCTGGGTGCTGATGAAGGCCCTGGCATCGGCCGGGGCGCTCGATCGCTTCGAGTCCGGCCGCGAGACCCGTCGCGCGGTCTGACGCCGATGATCGTCGCCGAGGGTTGGGGTTGGCGCCACGCGAGCCGACGCGACTGGGCGGTACGCGGGGCCAGCTTCACCATTGGCGACGGTGAGCGGGTCCTGCTGCTGGGGGCCTCCGGCGCCGGCAAGTCGACGCTGATGCACGCCATGGCGGGCGTGCTGGGCGGCGCCGATGAGGGCGAGGAGGAAGGGCGTCTGCTCGTCGACGGAGCCCATCCCACCCGACGCCACGGCCACGTCGGGCTGGTGATGCAGGATCCGGAGACCCAGGTGGTGCTGGCCCGGGTGGGCGACGACGTCGCCTTCGGCGCGGAGAACCTGGGCGTGGCTCGCGACGAGATCTGGCGACGGGTGGACGAGGCCCTGGACGCAGTTGGTCTGGACGTCGGCCGTGACCGACCCACCACTGCCCTGTCCGGCGGCCAGAAGCAGCGGCTGACCATCGCCGGAGCCCTGGCGATGCAGGCGAAGGTCCTGCTGCTGGACGAACCCACCGCCAATCTGGACCCCGAGGGTGCCCGCGAGGTGCGCGACGTGGTGGCCCACCTCAGCCGGGAGCGCGGGACCACCCTGGTGGTGGTGGAGCACCGGGTGGAGTTGTGGGCGGACCAGGTGGACCGGGTGATCGTGCTCGCTCCGGGCGGGGGGATCCTTGCGGACGGTGCGCCCGGCAGGGTCTTCGTCGAGCAGCGTGAGGCCCTGTTGGCCGCGGGCGTCTGGGTGCCGGGCGTGGACATCCCCTCGACAGGCTCGGGGAACGGAGAAGGAAGCACGGCCGGGCCTGCCGAGGCCCCCTGGGCCCTGCGCGGCGAAGCACTGGCCATCGGCCACGACCCGCAACATGTCGTGCAGCACGCGCTCGATGTCACCATCCCCGCAGGACGCTCGACGATGATCACCGGCCCGAACGGCGCCGGGAAGTCCACCCTGGCACTTACCCTGGCCGGTCTGCTCCCCCGGCTCGACGGCCGCGTGGTGGCGGCCGGGGAGCTGCGTCCCGCCCGCGTCCTGGGCCCACGGCACTGGGGCAGGCGCAGGCCGGTGGATTCCTCTGACCCCGGCACCTGGTCCTCGCGGGACCTGATCACCCGGATCGGGACGGTCTTCCAGAGCCCGGAGCACCAGTTCGTCGCCACCACGGTGCGCGACGAGCTCGCCGTGGGCCTGCGAGCCCTGGCCGCCGTCGACCCGCAGTGGACCACCCAGCGCATCGACGAGCGCGTCGACGAACTGCTGGCAATGCTGCACCTGTCGCGGATTGCCGGGGCCAATCCCTTCACGCTGTCCGGCGGCGAGAAGCGCCGCCTCAGCGTGGGGACCGTGCTCGCCACCGGGCCACGGGTGATCTTCCTCGACGAACCCACCTTCGGGCAGGACCGCAACACGTGGCTGGACATGGTGGCGCTGGTGCGGGCCATGCTGGACCAGGGGCGCGCGGTGGTCAGCATCACCCACGACGCGGACTTCATCACGGCCCTGGCCCAGCACCGGATCCATCTGGAGCCGCAGCGATGAGCCGTCCCCGAACCCTGCTGGAGCGGCTCAATCCCGCGACGCTGCTGTTGCTCGCGGTCATCCTCTCCGTGCCCTTGGTGGTGACCCTGGACTGGGTGAGCGCCAGCGTGGCACTGGCTCTGGAGGTGGTGGCGCTGGTGGCCTGCCGGGTTTCCCTGCGGCGGATCCTGCGCAGGCTGGCCCCGCTGTTGCTGATCGCCCCGCTGGGGGCGATCAGCATGCTGCTCTACGGCCAGACGTCCGGCCGCATCTGGTGGCACTGGGGGCCAGTGGTGGTCAGCGACGGTTCGATCAGCCTGGCCGTGGCCCTGTTCATCCGCATCTTCGCGCTGGCTCTGCCGGCCGTGATGCTCTTCGCGGACATCGACGCCACCCGGATGGCCGACGGCCTGGCCCAGGTGGTGCGGCTTCCGGCCCGGTTCGTGCTGGGCTCCCTGGCGGGCTTCCGGATGCTGGCCCTGTTCACCTCGGACTGGCGGGTGCTCGGGCAGGCACGGCGGGCCCGCGGGCTGGGCGACGACGGGCGGCTGCGGCGCTGGGCACTGATGAGCTTTTCCCTGCTGGTCCTGGCCCTGCGACGAGGCGGGCGGCTGGCCACCGCCATGGAGGCCAAGGGTTTCGGGGCACCGGTCGAACGCACCTGGGCCCGGCCCTCGCGCGTGGGTGCCGCCGATGCCCTGGCGGTGTTGGTCTGCCTGGCCATCGCGGCGGCATCCCTTGCCGCGGCAGCACACTTCGGGACCCTGATGACAGTCCTGTCATGAGCGGACCGGTGCGCAGGATCATTGTCGACGGCGGCTCCGGGGCGGGCAAGACCACCTTCGCCCGGCGACTGGTGGAGCGCTGGGGCGTGCTGTGCGGTGAGTCGGTGCAGTTGGTCAGCCTGGATGACTGCTACCCGGGGTGGCATGGACTCGCGGCGGCCTCCCGGATGGTGGTGGCCGACATCCTGCGCGCCCATGATCCCGGTTACCGACGCTGGGACTGGGAACGTCGGGAACCGGCGGACTGGGTGGCGCTGGATCCCGGGCTGCCGATGGTCGTCGAGGGATGCGGGGCACTGACCCACGATTCGGCCCGGTTGGCGGATCTGTCCTTCTGGTTGGACATGCCCGCCGACGAGCGTCGCAGCCGCGCGTTGGCCCGCGACGGTGCGAGCTACGAACCGTGGTGGGAGGTCTGGGCCGCCCAGGAGGCCGAGCACTGGCGACGCCACGAGCCGCAGCGCCTCGCCTGCATGGTCGTGATCCCCCCGCACTGAAGACCTGCTGAGGCCCATGCCCTCCGCGCCCACGTGGACTAGGACTTTCATCGGCTCCGTCGGGGCCCGTGCCGAGCCACCCCTGTACCGGGACAGCTGGAGCCCGTGGCGGAGGCCGCGGGATGGTCTAGCCTCCTGCCCGGTGGCCGCTACGGCCGGCCGCCGCGCGGGCGGGGGTCCGCGTGCTCTCGGGGGGAGCGTCTCGCCACCCAGACCCAAGGATCCCCCACATGTCCTCCCCCATTGCCCGGCTCGTACTGGCCAGCTGCATTGCCGGCAGCCTCTCCGCCGTCGCCCCCGCCGATGCAGCCACCGCATCGTCCGTGAAGTGCCAGATCGTCCGGTCCCCGGTCGTCGGCGGCTTTGCGTGGCGCGGGATGCCCACCCGTCGCACCAGCAACACCGCGGTGGCCAAGGCGACGGTGCACGAGCTGACCCACCACGTCGAGTACCGCACCACCGCCCGACAGCGGGCACGCCTCTACGCGGACCTCGGCATTCGCAATCCCAGCGGCAACTACTTCGCCTTCAACGATGGCTACTACTACTCCGGATCGCTGGCCCGTTGGAAGGCCTCGCCGCGTGAGCGGCTGGCCGAATCGGTGGTGAACTGCACCTACGGGTCACCGAACCACAAGGGCATGAAGCAGGTCCCGCGCGGCAAGTGCAAGCCCTTCCTGTCACACTTCCGCCAGGCTCTGGCACAGGCCCGCTGACCCGCGGGCACCGGCTGCGTCAGGCCGTGGGGTCGAGCCGCGGCCGGAGCCAGGGCCGGCCATCAAGTCGAAAGCAGAAGACTGCCAGGGCACCGTAGGCAGCCAGTTCGACCAGTGCACCCAGGAGCCGCAGAGCCACCCAGCCGGATGTCCCGCCCAGCGTGGCGTCATGACCGGCGATGGCGGCGCTGAGGCTCCAGCCTGCTGCCATGGCGCGCCCCACCAGCACTCCCGCCATCAGCACGGCGAGCCGCCGCGCCATGTGCACCAGGTGCTGATCGCGCCCTGTCGAGGCCGCCGCGACGCCCATCAACATCCACCAGGTGGCGGCGAGCGCCGCGAGCCCTTCGCCCAGGCCCACAGCGTGGAGCAGCACGTCCCACGACTGTTCGCTGAAGAAGAGCGCCATCGTGATGCTGCCGAGGATGCCTGCCAGCAGGGCCGCCTGCTTGGCGCGCGTGAAATCCACCGAGGCCTCCGGGTGCGCGAGCGCCTGCTCCTCGACGACGGCATAGGCAATGGCCCAGCCCGCGACGTCAGGAAGCACGTCGAAGCCGTTGAGGCTGGGATCCAGCCCCACCAGGAGCATCGCCCAGCCGAGTAGGCGCATCGTCATGACAGTGACCATATTGCCTGACGTGCGGTTCCGGACCGGGGCGCACCAGAAGTTGATGCCCTTCGTGTCCCGTGCGCCTCCAGAGCGGCATCTGCTCAGGCGACACCGTACCCAAGACGCATGGGATACATGCTTTCGACTATATCTTTTGGGGTGTGACCATTCCTGGACCTGAAGCGCTCCCTGCCCACGCTTTCGCCGAGCCTCCCCCCGTGCGCGGTCGGCGCGGGCTGGGCCGACGCTGCGGCCGGACGTTGGCGGCCGCGTGGTCGCTCGCCACCTGGCGCTGGCTCGTGGCCGCGGGAGTCCTCCTGGTCATCTTCCCTCGAACCGTTCCGAATGCCACGGGCGACCGGTCCGTCTTCCTGGCTGTAGCCGAGAGGCTGCTCCAAGGGGATCGGCTCTACGCAGACGTGTGGGACAACAAGGATCCACTGTTCTTCTGGTCGCTGTCCCTCGAGCGGCTGGTGTGGCCGGAACAGTGGGACGTGCTGGGAGAGATCGCATGGATCGGCCTCGCATGCCTCGGCGTCTGGCACTGGTCCCGGGCACTGGGTTCGGACCAGTTGCCGGCATGGTGGGCAGCATGTGTCGCAGCACCGCTCATCATCACCGGCGACTCGTACATTGCCGGAATGACCTCATTGCCCGGCACGGCGCTGGGGATCCTCGCCCTGGGCCTCGCCGCCCGCGAACGATGGACCGCCGCTGGCACCGTGGGAGCCCTGCTGTGCTTCACAAAGATGGTCGTCGCCCCGATTGCCCTCGTGGGCGCGCTACTGGTGATCCAAGGCCGCTGGCGCAAGGCTCGGGGCTTCTTCTCTGCGGCTGTCCTGGTAGGGCTGACAATTCTGGCGGCCCTGGCCGCCACGGGCAGCCTGGGTCCCTGGATCACGACCCAGGGGAAGAATTCCGCCTACGCGAACGGGATGATCAGCCACGGCTTCCTACCCGGTGTCGCCGCCCAACTGGCCGCGGACGGGGCCCCGGCATGGGTCATCCACCTGACGCTGGCGCTCACCGCCACCACGATGACCATCATCACCACCACGGGCCTGCTGGCCATCTGGGCGCGACACCGCAATCCCCTGGGATCCCGAGTGCTGCTGTGGATGACGGTTGCAACTGTGCTCGTCGCCTCACTCACCACGATCTGGCCCCACCATCGCCAGATCTTCTACCTCCCCGCACTCGTGGCCCTGGGAGTGGCCACGGCCCTGGTCCCGGCCGGAAATCGACGAATCCTGGCAGCCACCATGGCCGCCGCGACGGTCCTGAGCGGATTCAACCCCCAACTCCTCGTGCATGACCGCTACGAGTTCAGGGGTCGACTGGCGGTAGCCGCCTCACAGCCTGCCGAGGGCCGGGCCCTGGCGAGCCTGGGACCCACGGGAACCTTCGCGCGAGTGGGAGGACCTCGACGGGCTGACTTCCGTGGAGCGGAGGGATGGCACCTTGCCTGCCCCCAGTTCCACCACTATCCATTCACCCCACCAGCAGATCTTGACGCCACGGTGGCCTGCCTCCCATCCGCCGATGTCATCATCGTGGCCTCCAACATCGCCATCAGCCCCCGCAACAATCCAGTCTGGAACAAGTTCTCCACCGACGTAGGCGCTCTCCTCTCGCGTGACTACACGTGCTCCCCCCTCATCGTGGAGGGCGAGAACGTGGAACGGTTGTGCGTCCGTGGACGGTGAGCGCGCAACGGGGCCTCAACAGGATGGACCGCCACCCGAAGCCTGTGGGGGCCTCTGGTGGCGGTCCAGTGGTGTCGGGCTTCAGCCTGCCCGACGGTGAGCGGTTGGTTCAGGCGACCTTGCTGGCGTTGACATCCTTCAGCTGCCCAGCCGGTGCGAACCGCGTCGAAGCCGTCGGTTTCCATGATCTGCTCGTCCGACGCGAGCGCGGCGTTGACTGCCATCGAGGTGTCGCCCGAGAGGGCGATCACTGCAAAGGCGCCCAGCCACAGGGCTGCGAGTTGCGACTGCGACGATCATGATGTGCTCCGGCTTCATTCGGGGGATTCGTGCGGTTGGCCCGGGGGAGCCACCTGCGACACCAAGAACTCTGCCATCCGTGCGACACCAAATGACTATGTATGACGGTTTAGTTCAGGTGACCGTCAGCATTACTTGAATATTTGACTAATTCGCTTCAGCTGGACTTCAGGCGCTGGTCAGGGCGTACTTCGCCAGCAGCGACAGGATGAGCGCGAGACCCACCAGCGCCAGCCACGGCCAGGTTCGGTTGGGCTTTCCGCGCCATGTCTCCCGGACAGCCACCATCATCAGCTGACCCACCAGCAGACCGGTCAGGAAGCCACCGAGATGTGCCTGCCAGGCGATGTTGGGCAGAGTGAAGGAGATCGCGGCATTGATGGCCAGGACACCCCACATCGAGCGCGACGAGGCTCCGATGTGCTTGTACATGGGAAGGGTGGCCCCGAACAGCCCGAAGACGGCGCCGGAGGCACCGACCACTCCGGTCACCCAGCCCCGGCTTCCGGGATTCGCCAACAGCACGAATCCGACGCCGCCACCCAGGGCGCTCAACAAGTACAGCGCGGCATAGCGGGCCCGCCCCAGGGCGGGCTCCATCCACTGGCCCACCGACCACAGCGCAAGCATGTTGAAGGCAATGTGCATGATGCTGTACCGGTCGTGGGCAAAGGCCGAAGTGAGGAAGCGCCAGGGCTCGTGGCGGCCGATCGCGGGACTCAGGGCCACCTGCTCGTAGAAGCCGGGCAGCATCAGCTCGCCCAGCCACACCGCCGCACACACGGCAATGATCGTCCAGGTCACCACGGCCAGCTGCGGCCGGAGTCGTCGCACCTGCGGGGGATGGTGCTCGGTCCACTGTTCAGTCACTCGCACAAGGCTAGGCGGACCAGCCAAGAGTTTGCTGTGGGCACGGCTACGCTGGGCGCACACCTCGAAGGGAGCAGTGGACACCATCACAATCCACCTGGACGCCGCCGACATGCGTCGGATGCTCCGCCACGCCTACGGGCCACACCTGGCTCCCGTCGGCGAGGACTTCGCTCGCCCGCTGCCCACCGACGGGCCGGAACAGGGCACCAGTCACCTGGCCACCCTGCGCACCGGTCAGCGCATCGTCCTGCGCACCGCCCCGTCGCCCGAGGTGGACCTGCTCACCCAGGAGACGGACCTGCTGGGCGCCGAGGTGGAAGCCCTGCAGATGATTCCCGAACACACCGACGTGCCGGTCCCCGCCATGCACCACCATGACGAGAGCCAGGAGCTGGTGGACGTGGAGTGGTTCTGCCGGGAGCACGTCGAGGGAACCAGCCTGGGCCATGCCGTGCTGGACCATGCGGCCCGGCTACAGGTCACGCGTGACCTGGGACGCCAGTTGCGCGCCCTGCACACCATCGAGGGGGAATCCTTCGGCCGCTTCCAGCAACCCTTGATGGACTCGTGGCAGGACGCCTTCAGCGGCATCTTCGAGGACGTGCTGCGCGATGCACAACGCTTCGGCGCAGACCTTGGAGTCGACCTGGACCGGGTGCATGGGCGATTCCTGGACCACTCCCCCGCGCTCGACGCGGTCAGGACTCCGGTCTTCTGCCTGTGGCGCACCCCGAAGTCCACGATTGTCGTCGACGAGGGCTGGATCGTGGGCCTGGTGCGTCCGGCCAAGACCTTCTGGGCGGACCCCCTGCTCGAGTCGGCCTTCTCCATCTGCCTGGACGCCGACTCACCGGCGTCCTCGGCGCTGCTGTCGGGCTACGGGCGTGGCCCGCTGGAGCCCGACGAGGTGGAGCGGCGTCGGCTCTACGACCTGTACGACGCCCTCGTCCGGGCCACGGAAGCGGCGCTGCGCCACCCGCAGGACCTGGGCGCGCGGCGCCAGGACCTGACAGCGGCGATGGCCCGTCTGGACCACCGCCGCTGATTGACCACGCCGCCTCAGCTGAAGACGGTCACGCTGCCGAAGCCCGAGCCGGCCGCAACCGCAGATCCCACTGTCGTTCCCGTGTTCAGGCGGGTGGACAGGGTGCCATCCGGGCGGCGTCCCATCAGGTCCAGACGTCCGTCACCGTTGAAGTCACCGGGGGTGAACAGCTTGGTCCATGTCCCCCAGCCCGAGGAGAGTTCCTTGCCCCACATCGGCTGTCCGGAGCTGTTGCTGGCGTAGAGCATCAGCTTGCCGTCGGTCCGCAGGCCCACGATGTCCGCCCGGGCATCCCCGTTGAGCGAGCCCAACCCCACCATGTGCACCACACCGTTCCAGCGCGGTGAGATCACCACGCCCTTGGACAAGCTGGTGGTCAGGCCGTAGCGCCGCAGTTTCCCGTCGCTGGTGCGCGCGACGATGTCCGTGACACCGTCGGCATTCATGTCGCCCACGACGGTGATGTTGCCCAGCCCGCCCCAGCCATAGCCGAGCCGCCGTCCACCGTCCAGGACGCCCACGCCCTTGGAATAGTAGAGCCACATGCTGCCATCGCTGCGCCGCGCGAGGACGTCAGACCTGCCGTCCTTGTTCACGTCACCGGCAAGCGACAACCAGTTGGTTGTGCTCCATCCCCGTCCGACGCGCCACCCATGCCCCAGGGACCCGTTGCTACGCCCCTTGTAGAACCACAGTTCACCGTTCTTCACCATGAAGAGGTCTGCCGCCTTGTCGCCCGTCTGGTCACCCGCGATCCGGGTGGCGGGCGCCGCCGTGGTGAACTCCACCGGCAGGTTCATTTGTTTGCTACTGCCACCCAGGGCATTGACGCTGGCCGTGAAGCTCCCCGTGTAGTGGGTACCCGGGCGCAGTGCGGCCGCAGGCACCATGGCCAGGGAGGCGTCGGAGATCTTGTCGGGCGCCACCGTGCACGTGCTGACTGCCGCACCGTCGGCCAGCAGGCGGCCGCTGCTGGCGGTCACCAGGCCGTACTGTGTGTAGTCCAACCCAGCGGTCACGGGAAAACCGAGGCCCGTGCAGCCGAAGCTGTCCATCCAGGGGATCCTGTGGGCCAGGGTGGTGTTGTTGACGCCACGGGGGAAGGTGCGCGGATAGCCCGTCGGGGGTTCCCCGGTGAACTGCATGGCAAAGACGCGCACCCCTGAGTATGAGCCGAACCCGACAGCGGTCCCGGTCTGTTCCAGGGCCATCGACGTACGAAGGTAGGGATCGCCCAGCATGCCGTCCACCAGGCCGCGCAACGTGCTGGTCCACACGGGTTCCGCATAGGGGGCAATCTCCGCGCCGGAAGCGGTGTACCCCGGCCGGCTGGATTCCTCGGTGTACACGTCATCGTCAGCGTCCGCATTCAGGCTGATGTAACGGGCGTGATTGTTCAGCGCCGTGGTGATGCCGGTGTCGAGCCTGAGGGCCGGGGTGCCATAGCGCGCTCGCGCCGCATTGATCGTCTGGAGGGCCGTGGTGGGAGTCAGGTCCGTCGTGGTGGCCGCCGCCCGCACCTCCCCCCGACGCTCGATGCCCTGCGAAGCACTGCCACGATGGGTGGGGCTGCGATAGGGATCGCGCTCCTGTGCTTTCGCGGTTGGGGCCGCAGCCGAGATCAGACCGATGGCCGTGGCGGCGGCAAGCGCCGCCCGCATCCTCGTGCCGGCAGTGCTCATGGAACGTACTCCTTGTCGATGTTCTCCCCCGAGCAGACCCATTCTGGCAGGCCGCTCAGGGACGCCCAGACCTGCCCCCCGGAGAGCGGCACACGGCGCGCGATCCAGTGGACCGTGCGCCGCTTCGTCAGCCGGTAGCTTCCTGCGCAGGAAGGATCAGGCCGCGGGCTTGCCGTCGACCGTGAGCTTCCAGTTGTCCACGAAGAAGGCGTGTGGATCGATCGTCTTGCTGGCACTGGCCCAGTCGATCAGCAACTGCCGGATCTCCTGCTGCTGCTGGTACACCACCGGTGCCGTCGCGATGTGCGGGAAGTTGCCGCCGCCGCTGCGACGGTAGTTGTTCACGGCCACCACCAACTGCTGGTCATCGGCCACGTGGGCCCCGTTGAAGGACAGGCCCTGGATGCGCTGGCCGACGGGCTGCGTGAGCTCGATCGAATAGTCGAGCCCGGCGATGCTGTCGTAGTTGTAGTCCCAGACGTTCTGTCCGTTGTACTGCACCTGCGTCATGGTCTCCGGGTCGAAGGTGCCGCCCGAAGGGACCTGGCCGAAGTACTTCGCCGAGTACTCCAGGTAGTCCTTGACCTGCGCACCCGTCATCACGACCGCCTCCAAGGTGTTGTCGTAGATGTACAGCCCGGCCATGTCACGCACCGTCACGTCACCCTGGGGGAAGAGGGCGGTACGACTGAATGGGGCCGCGATGCTCAGCACTGGCAGGTTGGCGTACTGACCGCCCTCCATGGCCTTGGCGACGGTCTGGGTCTGCACCATCTGGATGTAGTCCAGGATCGCGGTGTCCTTGTAGCGGCTCTGCGCCGCCGACATCTCCTGGGTGGACGTGGCGATGACCTGGTTCACGTACGCGACGGTCTTGTCGTGGTACGGCTTGACCACCGCCATGACCTCCGGGTCCGCCTGGTAGTCCTTGCTGGCCAGCAGCTTCGCCGAAGCCGCCCGCACCTCCCACGTGCCCCTGACCTGCTGCAGGCCGAAGGTCACGTCGGAGACGCTCTGCGCCCAGTTCTTCGGCTGGGTCAACAGCACCGGCTTGCCGGTCGTCTGATTGGCGACGTACTGCTGGGCAACCTCCTGGTGGGAATGGCCCATGACGACCGCGTCGATCCCCGGCACCTCGCGGGCGATCCGGTCGGACACGTTCTCCGCACCCAGACCGGCGGCCACCGGGTCATAGGAGCTGAGCCCGCCCTGACCCGAGTGGGACATGACCACGACCACGTCGGCACCCGCGGCACGCACCTTGGGCACCCATGTCTTGGCAGAAGTGACCATGTCCTCGATGGTGACCTGGCCGCTGAGGTTGGCCTTGTCCCAGATCATCGAACCGGGGACCGTCAGGCCCAGGATGCCGATCCGCACCGGCTTGTTTCCCTTCACCTTCTTGGTGACGATCCGGTAGGGCTGGTAGCGAGGCTGGCCTGTCTTCGCATCCAGCACATTCGCGCCGAGCAGCGGGGAGTCCAGGTCAGCCTTGAACTTGTCCAGCAGCGGCAGTCCGTAGTTGAACTCGTGATTGCCGATGTTGTTGGCGTCGTAGCCGATGGCGTTGTACGCGGCCGCCATCGGATGGGTGAGACCGCTCGCGGTGACCGGTTCCTGCTTGGCGTAGTAGTAGCTCAGTGGGGTTCCCTGCAGCGTGTCACCGTTGTCCACGACGACCACTCGGTCAGCCCCGCGCTCCTGGCGGACCTGCTTGATGGCAGTGGCGGCATGGGCAAGGCCCACCGCATTGCCCGCCTTGTCCGTGTATCCGGCGTTCTTGAAGTAGTCCCAGTTGGCGACATTGCCGTGCACGTCGGTGGTGGCCAGCAGCGTGATGTCCAGCTGCTTGCCCCCATCCTTGGGTGCCGCACTCGCCCGGACGCCGCCCAGGGCACTGGCACCGAGCGCGACCGCGAGACTGGCGGCCCAGATCTTGCGCATGAGGTTCTCCTTGTGGGGGTCGGCGGCGCCCCAGCGGTGCCGCCACCGGCAGCCTATGGCCGTGGCGGCCGTACGGTCACCCCTTGCTGAGCCCCCAGCTCGGCAAAGCGGACCGGGTCATACGTCCAAGATTCGTGCTCCTGTGGTCTCCCCGGACTTGGACAAGTGCCCCGGACCGAAAAGCCGAGTTGTCCACAGGCAAGCCAAGCGCGGGAATTCATCCCCAGCCCCCAGCGTGGCTGAGAATTCTGGGGCTCGGACCTCGATACTCCCCAGGCATGAGACAGACAGAGGAAGCCAGACAGTTGCTGGCCGCCCAAGGGAACCTGTTGAGACGCCGTTCACACCGCCAGCTGAGATCCGGCCTGAACTGGATGGTCAAGAACGGGGAGCGGGGCCGCGATTGATGACCTCCTGCGCCTTCACAAGGTGTCGCCGGCCACTCTGACCGCGGCGATGGCGGACCTCCGGCCCGCGCCGGGGAACCCCATCCGCCGCTTCATGGTCCAGAACTCGCGGTCCGAGCCGTGGTCCCAGGCGGAGCGTCGATTCCACATGTTCCTGCGAGCCCACGGCTACGACAGGTGGCGATCCAATGTCTGGGTGGGCATTGACGGAGACAGCTTTCCGGTTGATGTCCTTTTCGATGACCTTCCCCTTGCCGTCGAGGTGATGTCATGGGCCTTCCACGGCAATCGTGAGAACTTCCAGCGGGACAACGACAAGATCGCTGGGCTGGTCGGCGCCGGCTGGGTCTACTTCCCCGTCACGTGGCGGATGCTTGACGACGACGAACGCTTGACACGGACCTTCGCCCACGCATGGGATTCGGCTGCGCTTGTGTCATTGGATCAGGCACGCCGAGTCCGGGACACGGTCACGGAGCTCGGCCTGCCGGACCGGGACTGACGTCCAGAAGACCGAACCCTGCACCACTTGCGCGGGTGGACAAGTGCCCCGGGCCGGAAGGCCGAGTCCAGCCCCGGCCGACCACAGACGAAGGGCGGGCACCCGGTTTCCCGGATGCCCGCCCTGTGACCTCTACGGGCTCGGCCGTCGTCTGGCAGCTCGGCCCACTGGCGTCAGCCCTGCTGGGCTTCGCCCTGCTCGCCCTGGGCATCGGCGGCGAAGTCCGTCGGCGGCGAATCGGGCAGCTCGGCCTTCTTCGTTCCGGTGAAGGCGAAGGGCTCGGTGGAACCCTCACCCGCGACGTCGACCACCACGATCTCCCCGGCCTTCAACTCGCCGAACAGGATCTTCTCGGCCAGCACGTCCTCGATGTCACGCTGCAGGGCACGACGCAGTGGGCGTGCACCGAGCAGCGGATCGAAACCACGCTTGGCGATCAGCGTCTTGGCGGCAGGTGTCAGCTCGATGCCCATGTCCTTGTCCTTCAGGCGCCCCTCGATCTGGGCGACCATCAGGTCCACGATGCGCTCGATGTCGGCCTGCGTCAGCTGGTGGAAGACCACGACCTCATCGACACGGTTCAGGAACTCCGGACGGAAGTGCTGCTTGAGCTCGTCGGAGACCTTCGCCTTCATCTTCTCGTAGCTGGATGCCTCGTCGCCCTGGCGGTTGAAGCCCAGGCTGACCGCCTTCGAGATGTCGCGCGAACCCAGGTTCGTCGTCATCACGATCACGGTGTTCTTGAAGTCCACCACACGGCCCTGGGCATCGGTCAGACGACCCTCGTCCAGGATCTGCAGCAGCGAGTTGAAGATGTCCGGGTGGGCCTTCTCGATCTCGTCGAAGAGGATCACGCTGAAGGGCTTGCGACGCACCTTCTCGGTGAGCTGTCCACCCTCCTCATATCCAACATATCCGGGCGGGGAGCCGAACATCCGCGAGGCGGTGTGCTTCTCCGAGTACTCGGACATGTCGAGGGTGATCAGGGCATCCTCGTCGCCGAACAGGAATTCCGTCAGCGCCTTGGTCAGCTCGGTCTTGCCGACACCGGAGGGGCCGGCGAAGATGAACGAACCCGAGGGACGCTTGGGATCCTTCAGACCCGCACGGGTACGACGGATGGAGCGCGAGAGCGCCTTCACCGCGTCGTCCTGGCCGATGTATCGCTTGCCCAGCTCTGCCTCCATCTGCAGCAGACGGCTGGACTCCTCCTCGGTCAGCTTGAAGACCGGGATGCCGGTGGAGCTGGACAGCACCTCGGCAATCTCCTCCTCGCCCACCATGGCGGGGGCGTCGGAGTCACCGGCCTTCCACTCCTCCTCCTTCTCGGCGCGCTCGGCGAGGAGCTTCTTCTCGTCGTCACGCAGGGAGGCGGCACGCTCGAAGTCCTGGCCGTCGATGGCGGCCTCCTTCTCCAGGCGCACGGCGGCGATCTTCTCGTCGAACTCGCGCAGGTCCGGCGGAGCGGTCATCCGACGGATACGCATCCGTGCCCCGGCCTCGTCGATCAGGTCGATCGCCTTGTCCGGCAGGAAGCGGTCCTGGATGTAGCGCGAAGCCAGGTTGGCGGCCGCGGTCAGGGCCTCGTCGCTGATGGTGATCCGGTGGTGCGACTCGTAGCGGTCGCGCAGGCCCTTGAGGATGTCCACGGTGAGCGCGATGCTCGGCTCGGCCACCTGGATCGGCTGGAAACGACGCTCCAGCGCGGCATCCTTCTCGATGTGCTTGCGGTACTCGTCGAGCGTGGTGGCACCGATGGTCTGCAGCTCACCACGGGCCAGCATCGGCTTGAGGATCGACGCGGCGTCAATGGCGCCCTCGGCGGCACCCGCACCCACCAGGGTGTGGATCTCGTCGATGAACAGCATGATGTCGCCACGGGTCTTGATCTCCTTGAGCACCTTCTTCAGGCGCTCCTCGAAGTCACCGCGGTAACGCGAACCGGCCACCAGGGCGCCCAGGTCCAGCGTGTAGATCTGCTTGTCCCGCAGGGTCTCGGGCACGTCACCGCGCACGATCGCCTGCGCCAGGCCCTCGACGCATGCGGACTTGCCGACGCCCGGCTCACCGATCAGCACCGGGTTGTTCTTGGTACGACGGCTGAGCACGACCATCACGCGCTCGATCTCCTTGTCCCGGCCGATGACCGGGTCGAGCTTGCCGTCGCGGGCAGCCTGGGTCAGGTTGCGGCCGAACTGGTCCAGCACCGTCGCGGAGCTGGGAGCCGGACCGACATCGGGCGCACCGGCCGTGGCGGCCTCCTTGCCCTGGCCACCCGAGAGCAGCTGCAGGACGGTGTTGCGCACCCGGTTGAGGTCCGCGCCCAGCTTGATCAACACCTGGGCGGCAACGCCCTCACCCTCACGCACCAGCCCGAGCAGGATGTGCTCGGTGCCGATGTACGAGTGGTTCATCTGCAGGGCCTCACGCAGGCTCAGCTCCAGCACCTTCTTGGCGCGCGGAGTGAACGGGATGTGACCCGTCGGCACGGTCTGACCGTGGCCGATGATCTCCTCGACCTCACTGCGCACGGCCTCGAGCGAGATGCCCATCTGCTCCAGGGCCTTGGCGGCAACGCCTTCACCCTCATGGATGAGGCCCAGCAGGATGTGCTCGGTGCCGATGTAGTTGTGGTTCAGCATCTTGGCTTCGTCCTGGGCGAGCACGACAACGCGCCGCGCCCGGTCGGTAAACCGCTCAAACATTGGACTCCTCACTACGGGCCCGAGGGGCCCTGTTGCGCATCGCAGTCACCGGTCGGTCCGGCAGGCGTTGCAGATGCGTTCAAGTCTAGTAACTCCCACTGACAGCATTGTGTTCCCACGGCCCCCCGCTCGTTCGCTGCAGGCGGACCCATGTGAAGGGCCCCCGAAGGGACCCGGACACGATGCCCGGCCCCACGGGGGCCCTGGAAACCGCACAAGGCGTCAGGCGTTGGCCTTCTCGTAGGCCTCGCGAACCTCGGCGGAGACGCGGCCACGGGCGCTGACCTGCATGCCCTGGGCCTGCGCCCAGGCACGGATGTCATTGGCGGCGCTGCCCTTGCCTGGCTTCTTGCCGGTGGAGCGACGGCCGCCGACGCGACGCGCGTGGCCAACCCAGAGCGCCAACTCGTCGCGCAGCTTGGCGGCATTCTGCTCGCTCAGGTCAATTTCATAGGAAACGCCGTCCAGCGAGAACGAAACGGTCTCCGCGGCCTCGGAACCGTCGACGTCATCTTCAAGAACGATGTGCACGCGCTGGGCCATCGGTAGTCCTTTCGTAGTGAATGCTCCACACGATGCTATCGACAATTGTCGGCGCATCAAATCCCTGTCGGACTTTCCGCCCCGCAACACCCCGTCATTGGTTCGATACCATCGACGGGTGACATCCCTCCATCACCTCGCCATTGGAGCGCTGGGCGCCAGCGCTTTGCCGCCCGACGCCAATCAGGAATCCGTGCACGTGCTGGACCTAGGGCCCCAGCACCCGTCTCGGACCGGCCTATTGTTGATGGATGTCCACACGGAAAATGGCAGCATCTCGGACGTCAGAATTCAGCCCGGATACAACCACCGCAGCGCCGAGAAACTCTTCGAGGTGCGCGACTACCGCCAGATCCTGATGCTGGCGGACCGCCATGACTGGCATTCACCGTTCACCGGGGAACTGGGGATCGCGCTCGTCTGCGAACACCTGATGGGCCTTGTCCCACCCGTTCGGGCCACCTGGCTGCGCACCCTGCTGGCCGAGCAGGCGCGGATCCAGAGTCATCTGGCGCATCTGGGATTCATCGCCCATCACACGGCGGACGAGGCACTGGGCCGACGCATCAGCGCGGCGCGCAATGGGGGCCGTGACCTGCTGCTGGCCGTCTCCGGCAACCGGGTGCATCCGATGATGAATCGCCTCGGCGGTCTCGCCTTCGACGTCGACTCCTCCTGGATTGGTCACATTGACCAGTGGGCGAGGCAATGCGCCGATCTGGCCGCCGACATTGCCGCCGTGGTCGAATCAATGAAGATCGGTGTGGGGCTGGGAACCATTGACAGGGCGCTGGTGGACCAGTTCTCCTTGACCGGACCGGTGGCCGCCGCCACGGGAACACTGCGCCGCACCAGAACCAGCAACCCCCATCTGGGATATCAAGAACTCACGGACGTCTTCGGCGAACCCGCACACACGAACGGAGATGCGTCCTCGCGATTCCTGACATTGTGTGACGAGGTGGGCGAATCGGCGAAGTTGATCACCCGCTGTCGGGAAATCCTCGCCGGCATTGCGGGCCCAGTGGACACAAGACTCTCAAAGATCGTCAAGGTTCCCGATTCTGAGGCGTATCTCGCCCTGGATGCCCCGTGGGGAATGGCAGGATTCCTGCTCGTCTCGCGCGCGGAACGGACGCCATGGCGCCTCAAGCTGCGCACTCCCAGCCTGGTCAATGTGCAGGTCATGGAGCAGGCCCTGGTGGGGTGCTCCCTGCGGGACGCGGCCGTGGTCATTGCCTCCCTCGGGTGGACCGCCGGCGACCTCGACAAGTGATCCTTGAGGGGAAGGCCCCGGACATGACGAAGGGCCCGCCAGAGGCCGGCCCTTCGGAGTCTCCGGGTGGCTCAGGCCTGGCGCAGCGCGCCGGCCTCGCTCGGGTAGACCAGCGGGATGTTGGAGACGTCCAAGGTGCGGCGGCCGGCGCCACGGCGCGGGAGGCTCATCACGTGCTGCGCCAGCACCACCTCGTCCTCGGCGGCGGACAGTTGCTTCTCCAGGTCGCTGACGATCTTGTTCAGGGCGGAGATGCGCGTCTGCTTGGCCTCGGCGTCCAGGCTGACCGCGGCAACATCCGCCGTCAGGCGCTCGATCTCGGCGGTGGCTTCGGCAATCTGCGCCTGGTAGGCCTCTTGGCGCTTGGTGAAACGAGCGATGGTGGCCATCATCTCGACATGGTGGGCGTGCGCGGCCTCGCGGGCCTCGTCGCGCAATGCCTTCAACTCACCCATGTGCTGCAGGACCATGCGATCCATCTCACGCCAAGTCATCCACACGGAGGCGACGGCGGTCAACAGGGCGACGCCGAGACCGACGCGCACCAGCCACTCAGGACCGAAGGCGCAGCCGACGGCGAGCACGCTCCCGACGCAGAGCAGGATGAAGGTCCGTCGACGAGCGGGGGATGTCTGGGTCTGGTTCTTGGCTGCCACGTCCGCAAGTGTAGGCCGCATTCATCTGGGGCTCACACCATCACGCGGCGTGTTCGTCGGGTCTTCAGCCCACCGTCACACCATGGTCAGCCCTGCGGCTCCGTCTCCTCGTCCTCCGGCCCCTCACCGGGAGGTACCAGGCAGGCGCGTTCCAGGGCACGGCCGGACAGCCCACAGATGACGCTGGCGACGATGGCCGCCGCCCCATGGATGACCCTCTCGCGGGGCGTCGGCACGCTCCAGCTGCCGAGGAAGGCCAGGACGTAGACCAGGTGTCCACCGCCGAGGATCGCGCCGGTCATCAGCAGCGTCTTGCCCAGCACCAGTGCTCGGACACCACTCTCATGGGGAAGGGCAGCGCGGCTCTCGGCCACCTGTCGTCGCAGCACGCGGGAGTAGACCCAGGCCGCCGCGCCCAGTGCGCCCATCACCAGCGCGAGGCTCCATGGAGTCACCGGCACGGGCTTCCCCACGGCCTGCAGGGTGCCGACGATGAACCAGCCCACCACGGCGCCGACCAGCACCGAGGTGAGCGCCTGCCGTCCGGAGGTCAGCCCCAGACCGTTCTGGGGCTGGTCCGGGTCCTGCTGTGTGTTCACGGGAGCTCGATGACCTCGTCGCTCCTGACCACGCCGCTGGTGTCGAGACCGGCCAGCAGGTCCTTGACGCTGCCGCGGCCCTCGATCTCCGCCTCCGGGTCGATCTCCAGCCACGGCACCAGCGCGAAGGCGCGCTCGTGGGCACG
The DNA here is from genome assembly GCF_003752415.1 of Luteococcus japonicus. Classification (NCBI taxonomy): domain Bacteria; kingdom Bacillati; phylum Actinomycetota; class Actinomycetes; order Propionibacteriales; family Propionibacteriaceae; genus Luteococcus; species Luteococcus japonicus. The sequence continues at coordinate 1,531,248 of NZ_RKHG01000001.1, forward strand.
CGGGTGCGGCAGCGTCATCTCGTCGGTGTCAACGGTGCGATGGCCGTACATGACCAGGTCGATGTCCAGGGTGCGGGGGCCACCGACGATGTCGCGAGTACGCCCCAACCCGGCCTCGATGGCGTGGGCACGCTCCAACAGGATGGACGGCTCGATCACCGTCTCCGCCACCAGCACCAGGTTCAGGAAGTCCGGCTGGTCCACGACCGCGCCCACGGGCTTGGTGACGTAGACGCTGGACAGGTCGACGGGGATCAGGTCCGGGGTGTCGGCCAGCGCCGTGACGGCGCTCTGAAGGATGTCGACGCTGTTGCCCTGGTTGGAGCCCAGGCTGAAGACGACCTTGGAGATGGGCTTCAGGTTGCCCAGGGTGTCGACGTCGGGAACGAAGGGATTGCTCATTGCTTGCTCCTGGTGATGCTCACCGAGACATCGGTGAAGGTGAAGCCCATGGGGGCCTGGGGCTTGTGTACACGGACCTTTGCGACGCTGACCAGCGGTTCCGCCAGACAACGGTGCGCGATCCGCCCGGCAAGGGTCTCGATCAGGTCGACGGGCTCCCCCGTGATGATCGCCACCACGTCGCCGGCAATCACCGAGTAGTCCACTGTGTCGTGGAGGTCATCGGTGTCGGTGACCACATGCAGGCCGAGCTCGAGGTCGACGACGAACTGCTGCCCGTCGCGTCGCTCTTCCGGGTAGACGCCGTGGAATCCGGTCGCGCTGAGACCCTGGACGGTGATCCAGTCCAGTGTCTCCATGCTGCCTCCGGTCATTGTCGAGGGGGTACGGCGCCCCGGGGTGGGTGAGCTCGAACAGGTCAGACAGTACCGGAGCAGGTGTCCGCCTCCGAACCGACGCCGAGGTGCCGGACAGGTCAGGCCCGGCCCAGTTCCGCGAAGACCCTCGTCACGTCCGCATTGCCCGCCACCTCGTGGGTGCGGACCGCCCAGATGCCCTGCTGGGCGCAGAGGGCGGTGATGGCCTGGGTCGCGGCATCCCGGCCCACCGGCTCGCGTCCGTCCAGCAGCTCACCCAGGAAACGCTTGCGGCTGACCCCCACCAGTTGGCGGTACCCCAGGGCCTCGAAGCGGTCCAGGTGGCGCAGCAGTTCCCAGTTCTGCGCGGCCGTCTTGGAGAAGCCGAGCCCGGCATCACTGATCAGTCGCTCGGGAGCGATACCGCCGGCCAGGCAGGCATCCAGGCGCGTCACGAGCTCTGAGAGCACCTCGCCGACGACGTCGTCATAGCTGGCATTGGTGTCGCCGGTGCCCAGGAAGCCGCGCCAGTGCATGCACACGAAGTCCAAGTCCAGCCCCGCCACGGTGCTGATCATGGCCTCGTCGGCCATCCCGCCGGAGACGTCGTTGATGATCTTCGCGCCCGCCAGCGCCGTGGCACGGGCCACCTCGGCGCGCATCGTGTCGATGCTCACCACCGCACCCTCGGCGGCCAGCGCCTCCACCACGGGCACGACCCGGGCCAGTTCCTCCTCGGGACTGGGCCGCAACGCACCCGGCCGGGTGGACTCCCCGCCCACGTCCAGGATGTCGGCTCCCTGGGCCAGCAGCTCCCGGCCATGGGCAATCGCCTGTTCCGGCGTGGACCAGCGCCCGCCGTCGCTGAAGGAGTCGGGGGTGACGTTCACGACGCCCATCACCAGGGTCCGGCCGGGCACGCCGGGGACCACGGGCTTCATCGATGACCTCCCATGATCAGGGCCATCGCCTCGGCGCGGGTGGCCGATTCACGCAGGTAGCCACGCACCGCGCTGGTGACGGTCTTCGCGCCGGGCTTGCGGACCCCGCGCATGGTCATGCACAGGTGTTCGCACTCGATCACGACGATCACCCCGCGAGCGTGCAGGTGCTCGACGATGGCATCCGCCACCTGGGTGGTCAGGCGTTCCTGTACCTGGGGACGCTTGGCGTACAGGTCCACGAGGCGGGCCAGCTTGCTCAGGCCGGTGACCCGGCCGTCCTTGGCCGGGATGTAGCCGACGTGTGCGACGCCGGTGAAGGGCACCAGGTGGTGCTCACACATGCTCCACAGCTCGATGTCACGCACCAGCACCATCTCGTCGTGGCTGATGTCGAAGGTGGTGCCGAGCAGCTCGGCCGGGTCCTGCCCCAGCCCGGCGAAGATCTCCGCATAGCTGCGGGCCACTCGGGCGGGCGTCTCACGAAGCCCCTCGCGGTCCGGGTCCTCGCCGACGGCGTACAGGATCTCTCGCACGGCTGCGGCGATCCTGTCCTGGTCGATGTCCTTGCCAATGTCGCTCACCCCGCCATGGTAGGCGCCATCGCCCCTCGTCGCCCGGCACATCGAGAAGCCCCCGATCCACGGATGTGGATCGGGGGCTTCGGCAGTCCAGACAGCCACACAGGGCTCAGGCCCGGGGAGGACGTCCCCAGGGGTTCGCGCCGGAACCATCGGCCGGCGGCTGCGGGTCCTGTCCGGGCAGGCCCGGAGTGGTCGACGGGCCGCTGGAGGGCGGCTGCGTGGGCCAGGAGTCCGGCTTGGCGCTCCACGGGTCATTGGCCGGGGGCTGCGGCGTGGGGCCGGCCGGGGTCTTCCACGGGTCGTTGACCGGCGGCTGCGGGTTCGGGGTCACGCCGGGCGGGGCCCAGTCACCGGGAGCCTTCCAGTCACCGGGAGGGGTCGTGCCCTCTCCCGTGTTGCCCGGGGGCAGGTCGGCTCCGGCTGCAGGAACCTCGTCGTCGGGCTTGGAGCGACGCGGGGGCATCGGCACGGGCGGCTCGTCGGACGGGATGCGGTTCTCGGAGCCCGTCCAGGCACCACGATCCGGCCAGCGCTTCAGCGGCTCGAAGATCTTGGCGATCTGCGCCTTGTCCAGGGTCTCGTGCTCCAGCAGCTGGCGGACCAGCTCGTCGAGCACCTCGCGGTTCTCCTTGAGGCAGTCGAAGGCCTCCTGGTGGGCGGTCATCAGCAGCTTGCTGACCTCCTCGTCCACCATCGCGGCGGTGATGTCCGAGTAGCCACGGCTGGGCTGGGAGCCGCTCATCCCCATGAAGGGCTCGGAGTCCCCGCCGCCCAGCTGGACGGCACCCAGACGTTCGGTCATGCCGTACTGGGTGACCATGGCCCGGGCCACCTTCGTCGCCTTCTCGATGTCATTGCTGGCGCCGGTGGTGGGGTCGTGGAAGATCAGCTCCTCCGCCGCGCGGCCACCCATCATGTAGGCCATCTGGTCCAGCAGCTGCCCGCGGGTGGAGGAGTACTTGTCCTGGTCCGGCATCACCATCGTGTAGCCCAGGGCACGGCCACGGGGCAGGATCGTGACCTTCTGCACCGGGTCGTTCTGCGGCATGGCGGCCGCCACCAGCGCATGTCCGCCCTCGTGGTAGGCGGTGACCAACAGTTCGTGGTCATCCATCAGGCGGGTCTTCTTCTGAGGGCCGGCAATGACACGGTCAATCGCCTCACCCAGCTCGGCATTGCCGATCACCGGCAGGTTCAGCCGGGCGGTCAGCAGCGCGGCCTCGTTCAGCACATTGGCCAGGTCCGCGCCGGTGAAGCCGGGGGTGCGCCGAGCGATTGACTCCAGGTCGACGTCGGCGGCCATCGGCTTGCCCTGGGCGTGCACCTTGAGGATCTGCGCACGTCCCTTCAGGTCGGGCGCCTCGACGGCGATCTGCCGGTCGAAACGGCCGGGGCGCAAGAGCGCGGGGTCCAGCACGTCGGGCCGGTTGGTGGCGGCAATCAGGATCACATTGGTGGTGGAGTCGAAGCCGTCCATCTCCACCAGGAGCTGGTTCAGGGTCTGCTCACGCTCGTCATGGCCACCGCCCATGCCGGCGCCGCGGTGGCGGCCGACGGCGTCGATCTCGTCGATGAAGATGATGGCCGGGCTGGCCTCCTTGGCCTGGTCGAACAGGTCACGCACACGGCTGGCGCCGACGCCGACGAACATCTCGACGAAGTCCGAGCCGGAGATGGAGAAGAAGGGCACGCCCGCCTCACCCGCCACGGCGCGGGCCAGCAGGGTCTTGCCCGTACCGGGAGGACCGTAGAGCAGCACGCCCTTGGGAATCTTGGCACCGACCCGCTGGAACTTGGTGGGTTCGGCCAGGAACTCCTTGATCTCCTGCAGCTCCTCGATGGCCTCCTGGCAACCGGCGACGTCGGCGAAGGTGGTCTTGGGTGTGTCCTTGGTGGCCACCTTGGCCTTGGACTTGCCGAAGCCCATCACGCCACGGGCACCGCCGGCGCCGCCCTGGACCATGTTCATCAGGAAGAAGAACAGGCCGAACATCAACAGGAAGGGCAGGCCGGTGTAGAGCAGGCTGGACCAGATGCTGGGGCCGGGGTTCTCACCACGCCACTCGTCGAGCGTCTTCGCCTGGGTGCGCTTCTCCAGCAGGTCGACGATGTTGCCGCCCTGACTGCCCGTCCAGGTGGACAGGTAGGTGGTCTTGCCGTCCTTCATGGCGATCTTGATCGACTGGTCACCGTCGTCGATGACGACCTGACGGATGGGTTCGGTGCCCTGGAGCACCTCGAGCGCCTTGCTGGTGGGCACCTTCTGGCTGCCGGAGGCGGAGTTCGCCAACTGCACCACACCGAGGACGAGGACGATGGCCAGCAGCAACCACAGGATGGGGTTGCCCTTGGCCTTGGAGAGCTTGTTCATTGACGGCCTGACGTTGGACGACGGAGCATCCTGCACCATACCAGCGCGTTTCAATCGGAGAGCTGGCGTGGGGACTTCCCGCCATCGAGCCGGCGACCTTCCAAGACCTGGGCGCGTCCGCTCCACTCACGCGGTGGGTGGGGAAAGGCGCAGCGCCTGCTCGATGACGGGAAGGGCCGCGCCCACTCCTGCGACGCGATGGCAGGGATGACAAAGGCGCCGTGCGGGGCCGTGTGTCAGCTGTAGATGTGGGGCGACAGCGTCGCGACGTCACGCAGGTTGCGGTACTTGCCGGCGTAGTCCAGGCCATAGCCGACGACGAACTCGTTGGGAATGTCGAAGCCGACGTACTTGACGTCGACGGGGGCGGTGACAGCCCCCGGCTTGCGGAACATGGCGGCCACCTCGAGGGTGGCGGGTTCACGGCTCCTGAGGTTCTGCACCAGGTAGCTGAGGGTCAGGCCGGTGTCGACGATGTCCTCGACGATCAGCACGTGCTTGCCGGAGATGTCGGTGGTGAGGTCCTTGAGGATGCGCACCACGCCGGAGCTCTTGGTGCCGGACCCGTAGGAGCTGATGGCCATCCAGTCCATGGTGCAGTGACTGTCCATGGCGCGCGCCAGGTCGCTCATCACCATGATCGCGCCGTTCAGGACGCCGATCAGCAGGATGTCACGGCCCTGGTAGTCGGCATCGATCTGTGCCGCCAGCTCATTCACGCGCTCCTGCACCTGCTCTGCGGTGTAGAGGACTCGGGTCAGGTCATCGGAAATCTCGGCTGCATCCACACCGCAACCCTACTCAGGGTCGCCGGACCGGGCCACCAGTGCCCCCTGGATCCGGTGCACCCGCACACCGCCGGGAAGGTCGACTCCGACCTGTCCGTGCCAGTTCTCCACCAGGGCCGCGACGCCCTGCACGTGCGCCATCGTCGGGGCCTGTGCCCCGCGTTCGATCATCCAGCGCCGCAGCACCCGCCCCCTCAGCGCCGGGTAGAGGTGCAGCAGACCGACGGCGTCGAGGCTGTCGCCACGTACCAGGTCACGCTGGGCATCGGCGGCCAACCGTTCCAGCAGGTCATTGTCGTGCCGGGCGAGCGTCGCGGTCCGTCCCAGGGCCTCCACCACACCGGGGCCCAACACGTCATCCAGCACCGGCAGCAGTTCGTGACGCACCCGCACCCGCAGGTAGGCGGGGTCGAGGTTCATCGGGTCATCCCAGGGCATCAACCCCCAATCGAGACAGGCCTGCCGCACCTGGCTGCGCCGCAGCCCCAGCAGGGGACGGACCAGGCGCCCGGACAGGTGGGGCGTGCTGGGCGCCATGGCCTGCAGGGAGGCCGCACCGGACCCGCGGGCCAACCCGAGCAGCACGGTCTCGGCCTGGTCATCCAGGGTGTGGCCCAGCAGCACCGGACGTTTCCCGTCCCCCACCAGGGCCACCAGTCGTTCCCGTCGAGCGGCGGCCTCGACCCCCTCCCCGGAGGTCGTGTCGACGTGCACGCTGCGCACCTCGGCGGCGACGCCCAGCCCCCGCACGGCCTCCACCGTCGCATCGGCAATGCGCAGGGAATCCGCCTGCAGGCCGTGCTCGACGACGACGGCCAGCACCCGGCTGGCATCGACATTCGCGCAGGCGGCGACCAGTGCCAGCGAATCGGCACCGCCGGAACAACCGATGACCAGCCCCCGTTCAGGGCCGTCGAAACACGGCCTGACCGCCTGGACGACGGCCAGCTGGGAAGGGCTAAGGGCTCGTCTGGCCATCAGCACCCGCAGGTGACGAGGGTGGAGGCCATCTGGTCCAGCCAGCTGCGTACATTCCACTCCTGTTTGGGGTTGTTGGACATGAAGGCGAAGACCACCTCGCCTCCCTGCCGGGTGCGGGTGTAGCCGGCCAGGGTCGAGACCTTGGACAGGGTCCCGGTCTTGGCATTGACCCAGCCGCGGCCCGGTTCGGAGGCCGGGGTGTAGAAGCGCAGGTGCAGGGTGCCGGTGACGCCGGCGCTCGGCAACCCCTCCAGCAGGGGCCGCAGCTTCGGGCTTGCCGCGGCCAGGTGCAGGGCCCGGCCCAGGACCCTGGCGGAGACCCGGTTGTTGCGGCTCAGCCCGGAGCCGTCGGCGATCCGGGTGGAGGCGTCCCAGGCCTTGAGCGTGGTCAGCCGCTGCTGCATGCCCTTGGCACCACCCGTGAAGCTGCCGCCATTGCCGGTGGCGACGCCGACCTGGCGCAGCAGCACCTCGGCGGCGGCATTGTCCGAGTGCACCAACGTCTCCTGCACGAGGCTGGAGACCGGCAGCGACTGGACGCTGGCCACCTCCGCGGCGTCGGCGCCTGCCGCGGCGGCGGTGGGCTTTCCGCTGACGGTGATGCCGTTGGCCTTGAGCTGGGCGGCGAAGACGGTGGCGGCGGTGGGCGCCGGGGTCTGGCTGGGGGCGGACTTCTCGTCGGGCTTGCCCTTGTCGATCCACAGCGCGGAGAGGTTGGTCACCTGGTCGTGGTAGCCCTGCGGCCAGCTGGGATGCCAGTTGGGGCCGCTGAACAGCGACTCGTCATAGCCCAGGGTGACCGAGCTCATGCCCTGCTTCTTGAGGGCTGCCGCGGTCTTCTTCGCCAGGTCCGCGCTGGTGGCCGGGAAGGGATACTCCTTGGCCGGCTTCGACGCGAGATAGGGGTCCCCGCCCCCCACCAGGACGATGCCCTTGCCCTGCTGCACCACACGGGTACTGAAGGTCTTGTCCGGCCCCAGGACGTCCAGGGCGGTCAGGCAGGTGAGCAGCTTCAACGTGGACGCGGGGATCTGGCCGGCATCGGGGCGGCTGCTCCACAGCAGCTCACCGCTGACAGCGTCGAGCACCACGCCCGAGGTGGTGCCCATGTCCTTGGCGGGCACCTTGGCAAGGGCCGCGGCCAGGGCCTTGGGATCCGGGGTGTGGGTGGGTGTCGCGACGGGAGCCGAGGCGATCACGCCGGATCCGCGCGCCGGCTGGCTCGCGCTGGGTGAGGCTGAGGGGTCCTCGAAGAGCGTCTGGGAGACGGTGGGTTGGCCACCGTCCACCCACAATCCCGTGGCGTACAAGGCGGGCCGCCAGCAGACCGCGCCGGCGATGGCCAGCAGTGCGGTGAGCACTGGCCAGATGACCAGCCGCAGCCCGCTGCTCCGACGTGTGCCGCCTTGCGAAACAGGCCGGCGTCGGCTTCCCTCTGGGCTCACGGTGCTCCCCTGTTAGGCGGTAGTGTGCTGAATAGTTCAGGTGCCCCTAATCATAGAGAGAGCTCACCGTGACAGATGACTTCGTGAAGCCCACCCTCAACAACCTGCCTCCGGGCGTCACGTTCGACGTGACGATCGAGATCCCCAAGGGCACCAAGAACAAGTATGAGATGGACCACAACACCGGCCGTATTCGCCTGGACCGCACCCTGTTCACGTCCACCCAGTACCCCTACGACTATGGCTATGTCGAGGGCACCCTGGGTGAGGACGGCGACCCGCTGGACGCCATGGTGATCGGCAATGAGCCCACCTTCCCGGGCTGCCTGATCGAGTGCCGCGTCATCGCGATGTTCCGGATGACCGACGAGATGGGCGGTGACGACAAGCTGCTGTGCATCCCGACCGCTGACCTGCGTCGCAACCACCTGCAGGACATCACCGACGTCCCGGAGTACATGTTGCTGGAGATCGAGCACTTCTTCACGGTCTACAAGGACCTGGAGCCGGGCAAGTCGGTCGAGGGCGCCACGTGGACCGGCCGCGCGAACGCCGAGGCCGAGGTCCATGCCTCGTTCGAGCGTGCCAAGGGCACGGCCTACGAGCACCACACCGTCTTCGTCTCGCACTGAACACCACCGCAGGCACACTCGCAAGGGTGCGAGCCGGTACCGGGCGCAGTGTTGCGCTGAAGTACTGCTGAACGCAACAAGGGTCCGTTCCCACGGGGACGGACCCCTGTTCCATGTCCCGGGCACTGCCCGGACGCTCGGGTTCGCAACACACGCTCGGGTTCACAACACACGCTTGGGTTCGCAACACACGCGGATCACAGGAACCCGAGCGCCTTCCACGAAGCCGAGCGAATCCGGGGGCACGAGTGGACCGACGAGACTCAGGCGAGCAGGAAGAACCCCAGTGCCGCAGCCGCCAGGCAACAGGCGGCACCCCCCAGCAGGTAGCCCAGGGCCAGTCCGGCTCGCCCGGCCTGCACCAGCCGGACACATTCCAGGCTGGCTGTGGAGAAGGTGGTGAAGCCCCCGCAGAAGCCGGCGCCCAGGACCAGCCGCACATCGGGGTCCACACCCTCGCGCAGCACCAGACCGGTCAGGGCCCCCAACAGCAGGCTGCCCAGCACGTTCACCAGCAGGGTTCCCGACGAGAAGTCTCCGGTGCGGCGGGCGCGCACCACCGCGTCGATCACGAAGCGGCAGACCGCGCCCAGGCCGCCCAGCACGGCCATCAGCACCAGGTTCATGCCGATTCCTCCGCCAGTCGGGAACCCAGCAGTACGCCACACCAGGCCAGCGCGACGCCGCCCAGCAGGCTCACCGCCAGGTATCCGCCGGCGGCCCACCACTGGGACCGGTCGGCCAGCAGGACCGCCTCGGTGGCCAGCGCGGACATGGTCGTGAAAGAGCCCAGGAAGCCGGTGCCGAAGTGCAGCCGCGCCAGCCGGGGCCACCCGCGGTCCGGGGCGCGCCGCAGCAGCGCCTCCAGGAGCAGGCCAAGGCAGAAGGCCCCCACAAGATTCACCAGCAGGGTCGCCCACGGCCAGCTGCCACCACCCCCCAGGAGCTCTCCGGCGCACCAGCGTGCCAAGGTCCCCAGCACACCGCCGACGAAGACGACGTAGAGGTATCGGGGCCTCAGGTGCAGGGGCCGGAGGTCGCCACCGGCGGTGACGGCATCGACTTCGGGATCCAGCAGCACGGGCACGGGTGGGTCTGGGTTCATGGGCTTTCCGTGGCGAGGGTCTGGGGCACGACAGGGCCATTCGGCGGCCCGCGTGGAAGAATGGGCCGGTGCCGAACCACGTGATGTTGCTTGCCCCGTCCGCCAACCGAGTGTACGCCGGGGAGTCCGCCGCCCTGGCTGCCGGGGAACTGGCGATCAGTGCCCCCTTCGCCAAGGATCCGGCCACCACGACGCTGGCGGGGGTGAACTACCTGGGCTTCGACACCGACGCCCTCGACGACGATGCCCTGCGCCTGCTTGCCCGGCAGTCCGCGGCGCTCGCCCTGTTCGGTGTGGAGGGTGAGCTGCTGCGTCCCCTCGAGCTGCCGGACGCGTTGACCCTCTCCAATGACCTGGTGACCATCCCCAAGTACCCGGGCAAGACCAATGAGCAGTTCACCCAGTTGCTGATGAATGTCACGCTGGCCAGCATCGACACCACGCTGAACCCGAAGGCGGCGCAGGGTCCCCTCGCGATCCTGGACCCGTTGTGCGGGCGCGGGACGACGCTGATGGTGGCCTGGATGCTGGGGCACAACGGCTACGGCGTGGAGGGCGACGAGAAGTCCGTCGAACAGATGGCCGCCTACCTCAAGACCTGGCTGCGCCGAAAGCGTCTCAAGCACACCGCCGACACCACCCCCGTGCGCCGCGAGGGCCGCGCCATCGGCAAGCGTTTCGACGCGACGCTGAAGGACGAGGCCCTGGAGATGACCGTCTTCACCGGCGACACCCGCCAGTCGCAGTACCTGTACGGCAAGAAGAAGTTCGACGCCATCGTCACCGACGCCCCCTATGGCGTGGTGCACGGCGCACACCACGTCACCGACGTGCGTGGGCATGCGGGCAAGCGGGACCGCTCCCCCTCCGGCCTGATCGGCGAGGCACTGCCGGTCTGGGCCTCCCAGCTGCGCGTCGGCGGTGCCCTGGGCATCAGTTGGAACACCTTCGGCCTGTCCCGCGAGGACCTGGCCTCCCTGATGAGCGAGCATGGTCTGGAACCGCAGGAGGGCGAGCAGTGGATGGGCTTCGCCCACCGAGTCGACTCGTCGATCCACCGCGACCTGATGGTCGCCGTCAAGCAGGAGGAAGTGTCATGACCCGCACCCTGGTGCTGATGCGCCACGCTGCCGCAGAGGGCTGGTCCGTCTCCGGAGACAGGGGGCGCAAGCTCAACGAGGGCGGACGACAGGATGCCGCCCAGGCCGGGCAGCAGATGGCCGCGCTGGGCATCCAGCACGTGCTGTGCTCCACGGCCACCCGCACCCGGGAGACCGTCGAATGCCTGGGCCTCGATGCCCCCGTCGAGTACATGGACGCCCTGTACAACTGCACGATGGACACCCTGGTGCAGCGGATCGGGGAGATCGAGGACGATGTGACCGCCCTGCTGGTGGTGGCCCACTCCCCGGCCATCCCGTCACTGGCCGCCGAACTGACCTGGGCCGCGGACCCCTCGGCCGCCGACGACATGCGGTGCTGGTTCCCGACGGCCGCCTTCAGCCAGTTCACTTTGGAGGGCAGCTGGTCCGAGCTGACCGACGACGCCACCCTGAAGCTGGCCGGCATCAAGCGCGTCGGCCACTGATCCCCGCGCGCCCGAGTCTCCCAGGCCGAGGCATCAGACAGGCCGAGGCATCAGACAGGCCGAGGCATCAGACAGGCCGAGGCATCAGATCAGCACGTAGACTTCGGAACCCCGCTCCGTCCTGCAGACCACCATCTCCTTGACCGTGCACCGGAACTGGTAGCTCGTGCCGCTGGTGGGACTCTTGGCGGTGCGCACGAAGCTGCCCGACGGCGGCTGCGGCAGGGTCAGCGCCAAGGCTCTGGCCAGGCCGCAGGAGGTCCCCTCGGAGGCACCAACCAGCGCCGTGCAGGCACGGGCATCGGCCGGCAGCCTCAGAGCGTGCGAGGGGGCTGCCTTGCTCGGCATCGGCTTCGCCGCAGCCGGTGTGGCCGTCACGGTCCTGACCGGAGTGGCGGGTGGCGCCGTCGGCCTGTCCGGTCCGGCCAGGCGCACCGGCCCGCTGGCTCGCAGCATCTGGGCGAGGACCAGGACGAGCGCCAGCGCCAGCCCGACGGCGGCGAAGCAGACGGTCATCACCAGCTGGTTGCGGCGGTGCAGCGCCAGGCTGTCCCGGGCGGTGCGGGGCCGGGTGGTGATCTGGCTGAGCGAGGGCAGGGAAGTCAGTGCCGGCATCGCCGGGAGCGCCAGCGCGATGCGCGCGATCGGCGCCGGGGCGGTGGCCCCGACGGGACCGACCGAGGCGACGGGCTTCTCGGAGGAGACAGGGTTCCGGCCCCCCGGGAAGACATCGGACAGGTGGCGGGCAGGCTCGTGCGGGCTGGTCAGCCGCAGGGCCCCCGAGCCCCACAGCTCGCGGCCGCATCCGGCGCAGACGTCATCCTGGGCGCCCACCTGGTGGCCGCATCCCGAGCAGTACATGAACTGGTCCCTCCCGGCGAGACCCGGCCGGGGATGACCCGGAACGAGTGTTCGACTGGACCTGCCCCCGCAGAGCCGCTCGCCTGTGGAGTGAGACTAGCCGACCGAGGAGTCGCCATGAGTGGGATCGTCCGGAAGACGTCTGGGGCACGGTTCAGGGGCCCTCGTGTGCGAGCAGCGTTGGGGGCGGTCACCGCCGGAGCCGTGAGATCCGCAGCTTGGTCACCACCCTGGAACGCAAGCACCGGGCGCACGTCAGCGTTGCCCTCCTCCCGGTGGGATCCACCGGGGCCCGTGGACCACGGGCACCTGCCGCAACGGCCCGGCATGGTCCACGTCGAAGGTTCCGCTGGCCATGGCCGCCCGGCGCAAGTACCCCAGGGGCCCCCTCACCGCCGCCCGGGTGATCCGCGACGGCCGCGACCGCACCACGACGGTTCCCTCGGTGCGCAAGCGCCGCGGCTTCACGATCTTCGGCCAGACCGCCTGGGCCCCGGCCAGCCAGGTGCGTTTCGTCGCCAGCCTCCGCCTGCCAAGGCCCACCCGGATCTGCTGAGGCTGTGACCTGGCCGTAACACCATCACAACCGTTGTGAAATCCGGCCGCTGCAGTGTGTTCTTCCATGAACCTGATCCAGATCAATGCAGGCGACACCGCCTGGGTCATGGTCAGTGCCGCCCTGGTGCTGCTGATGACCCCGGCGCTGGCCCTCTTCTACGCAGGCATGGTCCGTTCCAAGGGCGTGCTGAACATGATGATGATGTCCGTGCTGAGCATGGGCATCATCGCGGTGCTGTGGGTGCTCTACGGCTACTCGATGACCTTCGGTGACTCCTGGCACGGGTTGCTCGGCAACCCCTTCCAGTTCGCGGGGATGCGCGGCATGGCGGAGGCTACCGTGGGCCCCGAGGGCCACCAGATCCCGGCCTTCGCCTTCGCTGGCTTCCAGGCGGCCTTCGCCATCATCGCCGTCGCCCTGATCAGCGGCGCGGTGGCGGACCGGATGAAGTTCTCGGCGTGGGTGGCCTTCAGTGTGCTGTGGGCGACGCTGTGCTATTTCCCGGCGGCGCATTGGGTCTTCGCCTTCGACGGCTTCGCGGCCGAGCACGGCGGATGGATCGCCAATGACGTGAAGGCCTTCGACTTCGCCGGCGGCACAGCCATCCACATCAATGCCGGCGCGGCGGCGCTGGTGCTGGCCGTCGCCCTGGGGCCCCGGATCGGCTTTCGCACCTCCCCGATGCGTCCGCACAACCTCACACTGGTGATGGTGGGCGCCGGGCTGCTGTGGTTCGGCTGGTTCGGTTTCAATGGCGGCTCCGCCTTGGCCGCCAATGGTCTGGCCGCCATGGTCTGGGTGAACACCCTGGTGGCCGCCGGCGCAGCGATGCTGGGCTGGTTGGCCACCGAGCGGCTGCGCGACGGACATGCCACGAGTCTGGGCGCCGCCTCTGGCATCGTTGCCGGCCTGGTGGGCATCACCCCCGCGTGTTCGGTGGTGACGCCGCTGGGAGCGCTCGCCATCGGTGCCATCACGGGCGTGTGTTGTGCCTGGGCGATCGGCCTGAAGTACCGCTTCGGGATCGATGACTCCCTGGACGTCGTCGGGGTTCACCTGGTGGGTGGTCTGGTGGGAACCCTTGCCGCCGGCCTGTTCGCGAAGGGTTCGCTGGCCGGGGGTGCCGCAGGCCTGTTCTACGGCGGCGGGCTGGAGCAGCTGGGCCGTCAGGCCGTGGGGGCCGTTGCCGTGCTGCTCTACAGCCTGGTTGTCAGTTACCTGCTGGCCCGGCTTGTCGACGCCACCGTCGGACTGCGGATCGATCGTCGCGCCGAGGCTGCGGGGATCGATCTGGCCGAGCACGCCGAGAGCGGCTACGACCTGTCCCGTGTGCAGTACTCCAGCTACAGCAAGTCGCTGGTCGTCCCCCGTCCCGAGAAGTCCCCCAAGGAAGAGGTTGAGGCATGAACCTGGTCACCGCCATCATCCAGCCCGATGCCGTCGACGACGTGCAGATTGCGCTGCACCAGCACGGCATCAACGGCATGACACTCACCGAGGTCTCCGGCTATGCCCGCCAGCGGGGGCACACGGAGGTCTACCGCGGCGACTCGATCACCATCGACTTCACCGACAAGGTCAAGATCGAGATCCTGTGCGCCGGCGACGAGGCGTGGGCCGTGGTGAAGGTGATCTGCGACGCGGCCCGCACCGGCAGCGTCGGGGACGGGAAGGTGTGGATCTCCCCGGTCGAGGACGTGGTGCGGATCCGCACCGGGGAGCGGGGCGACGCCGCCATCTGACGGGCCCACCGGACATACGAAGGGGGCGGTGCCAATCGGCACCGCCCCCTCTGTCGTCCTCGTCGGCCTTACAGGGCCCGCCGCGGCGCCACCGGAGCCGGATGGTCGAACAGGTCCAGCATCAGGGCATTGGTCAGGTCATGGCTGGCCTGGCGCAGCTTGGCGATGTCGACGGCCTCGAAACGCTCCGCGACCGTGGGCTCGACGCCGGCCGTCACCTGCTCGTGGCTGGCGCGGGTCACCTCGCCGGCGCGCACGGCTAGTTCCCGACGCATCTCCTCGCCCAGGACGCCGCCCTTGCGGGCCGCCCGGTGGGCCACCTCGACGCCGTACTTCTCCAGCTCGGCCACCTCGTCGGCGTCCTCGCTGGTCAGCATTCGGCTGGTCCGGCTCAGGATCCAGACACCGTCGTGGTAGTTGCCATTGCCCAGGTCCTCGATGGCCCTGCGCAGCAACGGACGGTCATCGCGTTCGGCCTGCTGGGCGACGAGTTCCAGCTGCAGGCCCAACAGCCGCTCCCCGGAGCGGGTGTCCCCGCCGAGCCGACCGAGCGGCACGCGCGGATCATTGGCATTGGAATTGCCCATCGTGTCCAGCAGTTCGGCGCCGGCCTGGTCCGCGGTGTGCACGGTGTCGCGCAGCGGGACGGCCTTGATGAACATGCTGATCGCGAAGACCAGGATGCTCAGTGGGATGCCGATCACGAAGACGGTGTGCAGGGCGTCCGCCAGGCCGGCACGGATGGCATTGGCCACCACGGGGGGCATCTTGGCCAGGGCCTCGGGGTTGAGCACGTCGCCCGTGGACATCTTCTGCCCGCTGGCCTGCATCTGGGCGGCCATCTCGGGGGGCAGGTGCCGCGGGATGGCGGTCTTCATCTGGGTGGTCATGATGGTGCCGAAGACGGCGATGCCGACGGTATTGCCGACATTGCGGAAGAACTGGGTGGCGGCGGTGGCCACGCCCAGGTCACGGCGCGATGCGGTGTTCTGCACGGCCAACGTGTACTGCTGCATGCACAGGCCCAGGCCGACACCGAAGACGGTCATTGCCAGGGTCAGCTGCCCCTGCGAGGAACCGACGTGCAGCCGGGTGAGCAGCCAGAAACCGACGCCCATGATGGCCACACCGCCCAGCATGAACTCCTTGTAGCGTCCGGTGCGGCTGACCATCAGGCCACCCACGATGGACAGGCCGATCAGCGCCAAGTTCATCGGCATCAGGATCAGGCCGGAGTTCGTGGCGGAGACGCCCATCACGCCCTGTGCGTAGACGGGGATGTAGATGATGGCACCGAACATCAGCAGGGAGATGAAGAAGCCGGCCAGGTTGCTCAGCGTGAACAGCGAGCTCTTGAACAGGCGCAGCGGGATGACGGGCTCCACGGCCTTGCGCTCGATCAGCACGAAGGCCAGCGTCAGCACGACGCCCGCGATGTAGAGGCCGATCACCTGCGGACTGGACCATGCCCACGTCGTGCCACCCATGGAGGTGGGCAGCAACAGGCAGACCAGGGCGGCGGACAGCACGGCCATGCCGGCCCAGTCGATGGTGGTCTCACGCTTGGTGTGCGGCAGGTGCAGGAAGCGGAAGATGGCACCGAAGGCGGCGATGCCGATGGGCAGCGAGGCGAAGAAGAGCCAGCGCCAACCCCAGTGGTCGGTGATGAAGCCGCCGGCCAGCGGGCCCGCCACCGAGCTCATGCCGAAGACGGCACCCATCAGGCCCTGGTACTTGCCGCGCTGACGTGGCGGAATGATGTCGCCGATGATGGTCTGGGAGAGCGGCATCAGGGTTCCGGTGCCCAGGCCCTGGATGGCGCGGGCGGCCACCAGCATCGCGAAGCTCTGGGTCAGGCCGGCCATCAAGGTGCCCAGCATGAAGACCACCAGGCCACCGAGGTAGAAGCTGCGGCGCCCGTAGAGGTCGGACAGCTTGCCGACGATCGGGGTGGTGATGGCGCTGACCAGCATGGTGGCCGTTGCCACCCATGAGTAGTGGTCCATGCCACCGAGCTCGGCGACGATCCGCGGCATCGCGGGGCCGACGATGGTCTGGGTGATGGAGGCGACGAACATGCCGAGCATCAGGCCGATGAAGATGCGCCGGTTCTCCGGGCTGAGGCCCTCGAAGCGCTCGACGGCATCGCCCGACGCGGCGGTGACAGTGGTGGACATGGAACTCCTTGGTTCCAGACCCGAACGGGTTGAGGTCTGGGACGGGCTGTGACGTAGTACGGGGAAAGATTTTGTGCAAAGGGAATGCGAGCGTTCCACGGCGGGCACGGACACCGCCGAGGACCTCTCCATCGTGACAAAAACATGCAGTTACTGCAAAATATTCCCCATGGCTTCTCAGCAAATCCCCACGCTCGACCTGTTCGAGGCATCGAGCGTGCGTGAACAGAAGAAGCGCTCCACCCGCAGGGCCCTTCACCTCAGTGCCCTGCGCCTGGTGCTGGAGCACGGCCTGGCCGGGGTGACCACGGACGACATCGCACGCGCTGCAGGCGTCTCACCCCGCACCTTCTTCAACTACTTCCCCACCAAGGAGGCCTCGCTGGTGGGCATGCCCGAGGTGGTGGTGGAACGCGTGTCCGAGTACTGCGCCAACCGGCCCGACGACGAGCCCGCCTGGCAGACCGCCCGCTCCGTGGCGGCCCTGCTGCTGCACCTGTCCACCGATGACGATGACCTGAGGCGCAACCGTCGAACACTGATGGCCCATGATCCCGAGACCGCCGCGCTGATGCTGGGCAGTTCACGGGTGATCGACGCCGGGCTCACCGAGGCCCTGGTGACCCGCGTCGATGCCGGCCCCGTGACCACGCAACCGTGGCGGGCGCGCATGATGGCGCACACCGCCCTGGACGCGGCGCGGGTCGCCACCGAGTTGGGTGACGACCCGCACGATGCGATGTCGATCCTGCAGGAGATCCTCGACGCCCACGACGCGCTGTACGCGTGAGCCCGGCCTCCTGCCGCAGGCCTCAGGCCAGCAGCTGCTCGGCCACCTGCTCGCCGGAGCGCACGGCACCCTCCATGTAGCCGTTGTACTTGCTGGCGTACTCGGCACCCGCGAAGTGCACCCGGCCCTCCGCGGCAGCCAGCGCCGGACCGGAGGTGGTCCACACACCGGGCGCGAAGTGGGCACCGTGGCAGCCGCCGGTGTACTCCTCGCGGTACCAGTCGCGGTCGACATAGGCGATCGCGGCCGGGTGGTCCGCCCCGAAGGCTGTCTTGATGGTCTCCTCCATGGCCCGCTGGCGCAGGAACTGCGAGCGCTTGCCGATGCTGGAGTCTCCCTCGAAGAAGCCCATCAGGACACCGTGCTTGTCCACCGGGCCGGAGTTGTCGAAGATGACACGCATGGCGCCCTCGTCGGAGCCCAGCTGCCCGGACAGCCCCGCGCGACGCCACCAAGGACTCTCGAAGACCAGCGCCGCCTTGATCACATTGCCGGCGGGCACCTTCTCCGCCAGCTCGGAGCGCCAGCCGGGCAGGATCGGGGTGAAGGCGATCCGGCTCACCAGGCGAGGCGGCAGGGTGATGATGACCTCGCGGGCCTCCACCGTGCTGCCGTCGGCCAGGGTGACGGTGACGCCCTCGCTGCCCTGCTCGATGGCGGTGACCACGGCGCCCAGCCGCACCGCCTCACCCAGTGCCTCGGCCAGCCGGTCACAGACCTGCACGACGCCACCGGCGACGCGCTGCTGCTTGACGCCGCCGTTGACGGCGATCAGGGACTCCATGTCCACGCCATTGTTCACTCGCTGCAGGCCCTCCAGCAGGGTGCTCTCCGCGGCAGAGACGCCCATCGCGGAGTCGTAGACGTTGGCGAACCACTCGCGGGCACCGGGGGTGCGCAGGTTGGTGGCGGCCCAGGTGGAGACCTCCTGGTCCAGCCACTTGCTGTTCGCATCGGCCCAGGCGGCGTCCTTGACGACGCGCTCGGCGAGGCGCCGGAAGCGCAGCAGGCCCTGGCCCAGGTCAGCCATCTCGAAGGGCGACAGGTGCTCCTCGATCTCGTTGCTGGTGGGCACCTTGCGGGAACTCCCGCCCACCCGCACGACGATCTCGCCGTCGGTGGGGTCCACGCAGGTCAGACCGAAACGGTCCACCAGCTCATACATCCGCTCGTGCTGGGGGGAGATCCACTGACCACCCATCTCCAGCGGCGCCCCCTCGACCACGGCATTCTCCAGCCGACCACCCACGCGGTCCCGGGCCTCGAGCACGACGACGTCGCGGCCGGCCTCCGTCAGCTTCGTCGCGGCGCACAGGCCAGCCAGCCCCGCTCCGACAACCACACAGTCCAGCATCGCGACCTCCAGATCAACCAACACGTCAGCCAGAACTCTACTAAGTCTCTCCAGCCCCCCCGGCGGCGGGTGGGGACAAGACAAGGGGGCCCGCCAGGCGGCGAGACCCCTTGCCAAGTGCGTGAAATTGGGTCTTGGAACCCTGTGCGGTCCGGGCCTGAGGAAAGACCCCGACGGCTCAGGACCGGGCCGTGCGGAGCATCCCCGGATCGTTCAGCCGCCCGGCATCGGCGGCCGACGCAGATCCGGTGAAGGTGGCGGCGAAGGCCTCGCTGGTCCAGGTCTGCCAGTCCGCCTCGACGTCGGGATCACCCAGCGCACGCAGGGCCCGGATCTCGAAGACATAGTCACCGGCGGATGCCTTCGCGACATAGGGCGAGCTGCCGGTGGTCTGGTAGGTACCGTCCCAGGCCACACCCAGGTCCCCCACCATGCGCCCTTCCTTCTCCAGCTCCAGGGCCGTGCCCAACAGCTCACCCTTCGAGCCGTCGGCATTGGCCTTGTGCACCATCAGCTGGAAGGTCTCCACGGGGTACTCGATCCGGAAGACGGCCACCGGCTGGTCACCCTCGGCCATCGTGTAGCTGTGCCCCGTCTGCTCGTCGAGGCAGAGCGCCTTCTTGTCCACGATCTCGCCCAGGCAGGGCGCCGCGGAACCGTCGGCGTGCAGGACGTCGACGCGCTGGTAGTCCCCCGCCATGCCCTGGTAGGGCACGTTCAGGGTGGCGCCCGTGGCGGACCTCGCGACGATCCAGCCGCCGTAGACATAGCCATTGGGTGCATCTGCGGGTGCCTGGATGCTGACCTTCACCTTCTTGCTGCCCCTGGGCGGGACGACGACGCGGCCGGGCAGGTCCACCTGCGCATCGAGCAGGTCGAACTGCGGGTCGCTGGTGCCCACGGTTCCGATGGAGCTGTCATGGGTCAGCTCGTAGACCACGGGACGGGCGGCCTCATTGCGCAGGTTCAGGGTGGTGGTCACTGCCTTGGCCCGCTGTTCACCCAGGCTGATCTTTGCCGGGGACACGCGCTGCTGGGTGGTGATGGCTCGGTCCACCTGAATCATGCCGGCTCCCTGACGGATGACCGGCTCCACCAGTCCCAGATCCGGAGCCATGCTCCACAGGGCGTCGTGCCGGGCCGTGTTCATCAGCAGCTGGCGCACCTGGTCCGGATGCCCCTTGAGCTTGGGACGGGCCTGCAGCAACAATGCCACGGCACCGGTGGTGTGCGGCGCCGCCATCGACGTGCCCGACATGGAACGGTGGGCGCCCTTCTCCAAGGGGTAGGTGGACCAGATGTTGCCGCCGGGAGCGCCAAGCTCGGGCTTGAGGTCCAGGTTCGCGGCCAGGCCCCAGCTGGAGAAGTCGGAGATCCGGCCGCCGGCGGGGTCCTTGCTGGAGATCGTGTCGGCGGTCCACTCGATACGGGCGTCCTGGGCCGCGGCCAGTTCGATGCCGTCAGCCTGGCTGACGATCACGACGGGGATGGTGATCTTCTCGGCGCCGTCCAGTCCGGGGCTGAGTGTCCCGGGAGCGTTGTTGTAGAGCACGACGGCCGTGGCGCCGGCCTTCTGGGCGTTGATGGCCTTCTGGTAGAAGGTGCACGTCCCCCGCTGCACCAGCGCGGCGGCGCCCTCGTCGAACAGGGCCTTCTGGGCCTCGGTGTACTCCTCGCAGCCCTGCGCGGCCGGAGTGCCGGGCTCCCCCAGCTTGACCAGCGGCATGCTGCCGGACTGGGGCGGCAGCGGGGAGGCGTCGGCGGAACCGTAGCCGTAGAGCTTGCCGTTGGCGGCCAACCGGATGGCGCGCTGCGTGACGTGGGTGTTGTCGAAGGAGGCCACCGCGAGCGTGCCCTTGCCGACGCTGGGAGCGCCGGAGGTGAAGACGCCGGACTCGCCGGAGTTGCCGGCGGAGGCCACCATCACGGTGCCGCGACGCGCCATGGCGTCGGAGGCCTGGGCCGTCGGGTAGTCCGGCCAGGTCATCATGTCCGCACCCAGGGACATATTGACCACGTCCATGCCGTCGGCCTCGGCGCGCTCCATGGCCGCCATGATGATCTCGGAGCTGGTGCTGCCCTCGCACCCGAAGACGCGGTAGGCGCCGAAGGTGGCCTTGGGTGCGACGCCCGTCACGCCCTGCTTCGTGGTGTCCCCGTCGGCCCCGACGATGCCGGCGACGTGTGTGCCGTGGCCGCCACAGTCGTCCGGAACGGCGTCGGGAACGGGAACCGAGGTCTCGATCTTCGCGTCGTAGGCGTCACCGACGAAGTCGTAGCCGTACTTGACGCGGGCACTCGGGAAGGCGGTGGTGCCATTGGTGCCGGAGCCGCCCAGGTCCGGGTGGTCGATGTCGATGCCGGAGTCGATCACACCCACCTTGATGCCCCGGCCGTCGAAGCCCAGGTCATCGCGTGCAATGGCCGCACCGGACAGGCCCACCGCATTGGCCATGCTCGGGTCCGTCGCGCCCCCCTCGGTGACGGGACGGGAGACCGCCACGACGGGGTAGATGCCGGTGACGCCGGGAACGCGCATCAGCTTGGAGACCTGCTTGGCATCCAGGGTCACGGCCATCCCGTTGAAGGTGCGGGAGAAGCTGCGCTGCCCCTTGATCCGTACGCCGGCGCGGGCGGCTGCCGTGACGACGGCCTTCTGTGCCTTGCCCACGCTGGCGGGGGTATTGCCCTGCGCGATGCTGGGCCCCTGGACCTGCACGAGCCAGCGGTTCTTCACGAACTGCCCCGAGGTGTCGGAGGTGGCGATCTTCACGTAGTCCGACATCCGGCCCAGGTCACGGTCGTCGGCGCGTGCCGTGCTGGGAGACGTGGCGGCCAGGCAGGATGCGGCCAGGGCGGCTGCGGCAAGGCCACAGGTCAGGGTGCGGGGCATGGTTCTCCTCATCGAGAGTGGGGGTGGGCAACGCCGGGGCGGCCCCTCTGCAGGTGAACCTAACCCACCCTGAGGCGGCGCGGAAGAGCTTCCACCACACGGATGGCACGGCCCTGCCGCGGGACTAGGCTGACCGTGTGAGCGAGAATCTCCCCTCCCCCGAGTCCCCCGTCGCGCGCGCACGAACCGCCGTCGACGAGATCGCCGACGCCTACTTCGAGCGCTCCGCCCAGATGAGCCCCACCCTGCTCACCTCGCTGGGCCGTGCCGAGCGACAGGACGAGTACGACGACTTCTCCCCCGCTGGCCTGGGCGCCCAGGCGAAACTCGCGCGGGAGGTCCTGGACCAGCTGGCCGAGGCAGAGCCCGTCGACGTGATCGACAAGGTCACCATGGCCGCAATGCGCGAGCGGCTCGGGTTGGAGATCGAGGCGCACGAGGCGAGCCTTGACCTGCTGGGCATCAACAACATCACCTCCGGCCTGCACCAGATCCGCTCCGTCTATGACCAGATGCCGCGGAGCACGCAGGAGGACTGGCGCACCATCGCGCGTCGCCTCCGGGCGGTGCCGACGGCCGTCCTGACCTGGTTCATCTCCCAGACGGCTTCCGTGCACCAGGGCTTCTCGCCGGCCCGGCGCCAGGTGGAGGGTCTGGCCGAACAGGTGGAGCAGTGGGTGTCCGAGGGCGGTTTCCTCGATGGGCTGCGTGAGGGTGCTGCCACCGACGAGGGTCCTTTGAACGACGACCTCGCGGAGGACCTGGCCCACAGCATCGAAGTGGCGCGGCGCAGCTTCCGTCGGGCGGCCGAGCACCTGCGACGTGACTTCCTGCCCGTGGCCACCGAGACCGATGCGGCCGGGGTCGAGCGCTACCGCCTGGCCTCGCGCGCCAGCCTGGGCACCACGATCGACCTTGCCGAGACCTACCGCTGGGGGCTGGCGGAGGTGGCCCGGATCGAGGAGCTGCAGCGCCAGACCGCGGAGCGGATCCGGCCGGGTGCCAGCATCGCCGAGGCCGTCGAGCTGCTGGATGCCGACGAGAGCTACCGTCTGCAGGGCACCGAGGCCCTGCGTCACTGGATGCAGGAACGCGCCGACGAGGCCGTCGACGCCATGGCCGACGAGCACTTCGACATCCCCGAGCCCGTGCGGCGCATCGAGTGCTGCATCGCCCCCACCACCGACGGTGGCATCTACTACACCGAGCCCAGCGAGGACTTCTCCCGGCCCGGCCGGATGTGGTGGTCCGTGCCGCCGGAGGTGGAGAGCTTCACCACCTGGCGCGAGCTGACCACCGTCTACCACGAGGGCGTTCCCGGCCATCACCTGCAGATCGCCCAGACCGCCTACCGCTCGGAGCTGCTGAACTCCTGGCGGCGGCACGGCTGCTGGGTCCCCGGCCATGGCGAGGGCTGGGCCCTGTACGCCGAATGGTTGATGGCGGACCTGGGCTTCATGGATGACCCGGGCAACATGATGGGCCTGCTGGACGGGCAGATGTTGCGTGCCGTACGCGTCGTGATCGACATCGGCATCCACTGCGGTCCGGAGCTGGGCCTCAGCGCCCCGGACTTCGTCGGCGGTGGGGACTGGACCTATGACAAGGCCTGGCAGTACTTCAACCACTACGTCTTCATGGAGGAGGCCTTCGCCCGCTTCGAGGTGAACCGCTACTGCGGCTGGCCCGGCCAGGCCCCCGCCTACAAGCTGGGTGAGCGACTGTGGCTGCAGCTGCGCGACGAGGTGCGCGCGGCCCAGGGCGATGCCTTCGACCTCAAGGACTTCCACCGCACCGCCCTGGACCTGGGCAGTGTCGGGATGGACGTGCTGCGGGCGGCGGTGCTGGACCTGTCCGGCGTCTGATCGACGGGGCCCCTGCGATCTGCTCGGGTTCGTGCAGGACGCTCGACTTTGCGCAGGACGCTCGGGTTGCAACACACGCGGATCGCGCAAACCCGAGCGACTGCTGGGGCCCGCCGGGGCGGGCAGGAAAGAACCCGCGGGCTGCGTCGATCCGACGCTGACGGCTGGACGACTGCCGTCATACCCGCGGGTTCCGGTGGCTCGAGTGGATTGCCCGAGCTCACGCGTCCCTGGTGGAACGAGCTCGCTCAGGCGCGAGCCACCTCACATGTCCTGTAGTCATTCATCGGCAGGACCACCTCCTTCCTTGTGTGCTCCACACGCTAGGCGCGGCGCCGCAGGCGAGCAACCGATTTTCTGCTCAGTCCGCGACGCGGTCCACGAGCGCCCAGCTGGCCGCCGCGGTGATGGCGGTGACCGTCAGCACCGACGGCCAGGCACCCATCTTCTTGGCAAGCGGGTGGGACCCGCCGAAGGCGCCGAGGTAGAGGGCGGCCAGGCCGATGGTGGTCAGCGCACCCTGCTCCTTCCACTTCAGCCCGGCGGCGATGCCGGCGGCGGCCAGCACGGCACCGCCGAGAGGACGGTTGCGGGTGGTGCTGGCGAGGCCATAGCCACCCACCAGGCCGAGGGAGGTGAGTGCTGCGGACGTCGGGCAGGTCTTGGTTCTCATGCTCCGAGTCTTGCGCGCGGGTCTCCCCTCGACAAGCTCGGGGACCATTCACGCGGACCATCCGCTCGGGTTCACACGATCCGCTCGGGTTCACACGATCCGCTCGGGTTGCAACACACGCGGACCGCGGGAAGCCACGCGGATCCCGTGGAGGGCCTCAGGATCGCCCGGGCGCGCCCCGTCAGTGCGTCGGCTGGATGAAGTCGGCGACCTTCTTGACGACCTCCTTGTGCCAGATCACCTTGCGGTGTCCCAGCCCTTGGGTGGCCCTCAGCTCCGCACTGGGCCAGGCATCGGCCAGGACTCGGGCCTGGGAGAAGGGGGCGTCGGGGTCCTGCTCGTCGTGCACCACCAACAGCTTGGGCAGCGGACCCTTCTCCGCGCGTCGAGTGACATCCGCCACCATGTCGAAGTCGTCGGGCACCACGCCGGCATTGCTCGTCACCCGCTCCAGGAAGAGCTCACGGGTGCGTGGCCCCATCCCGACGACCTGCTCGAACCACGTCAGCGCCGGTTCCAGGCGGATCTGGGGAGCAAAGAAGATGTAGGCCTCGGCCATCGGCCGGCGACGAGCGTCGCGCAGTGCAGCCATCGCACCGATGGAGTGGGCCAGCACCAGACTGGGCCGGCCGAATTCGCCCACCACCGCGTCGATCGCCTCGGTCATCTCCAGCACCGAGCCGGAGCCGAAGCCGTGCGCGCCGTGCGTGGAGCGTCCGTGGCTTGGTGCGTCGTAGGCGACGACGCGGTAGCCGGCCTCCACCAGGGCGGGGATGTGGCTGGCCAGTTGCTGCCAGTAGCCGCCCCAGCCGTGCACCAGCAGGGCCACCGGACCATCGACCGGGCCATAGCTGGCGCCCTGCACCTCGCTCTGCCCGGACATCAGGAAGAAGGGCTCACCTCCCGCGGGGGTGAAGCGCTGCAGGCGGCCCGGCGACGAAGGTGCCGGCACCTTGTACCAGAGCTTCTCGGCAACCACGGCGGCGCGCTGCGGCGACACCTTCTCCAGGCTGGCCATTCGCAGCCGGACAGGCAGCGGTGCCGTCACGGTCACGGTGGCGGAGTCCTTCTTCGGCATGAGTCGTTCGCCTTTCCCCGAGTTGACGCCGGGACACGGGCGACGGGCCCCAGCCTGACCTAGGGTAGAGCAGCCCACCTACGGCTCCGTGCGGGCCCATCCGTCGGGCGGTGGGTTGCCCCCCGCCTTGTCCTAGGGTGGCAACCACAGAGAGAGGTGGGCCATGCTCAGATTTGCCAGCATCGGGACGAGTTCGATCGTGGAGCTCTTCGCCGAGGCCGCACGTCAGGTGGACGAGGTCTCCTACGTCGCTGCCTATTCCCGTGACCTGACCCGGGCAACCGCCTTCGGGGGCCCACACGGAGCGCGCCCCTTCACGGACCTGGGGGCGTTGGCCGACGCGCAGGACATCGACGCCGTCTACATCGCCTCCCCCAATGCCCTGCACCACGAGCAGGCCGTCAGGCTGCTGCGCGCCGGCAAGCACGTGCTGGTGGAGAAGAGCGCCGCCGCAAATGCGGGTGAGTGGTTGGACCTGCTGCGCATTGCCGAGAGCAACGGGGTGGCGCTCCTGGAGTCCGTGCGCTCCGTACACGAACCCATGTGGCGTTCCGTCGAGTCCTACATGGAGAGCCTGGGCACGGTGCGTCAGGTGAACCTGCAGATGTGCCAACGATCCCGCCGCTATGACAACTACCTGGCGGGCAAGGTGGAGAACATCTTCAAGCCCGAGATGGCCGCCGGAGCGCTGATGGACCTGGGCGTCTACTGCCTGCACCCCTTGATGACGCTCTTCGGCCTCCCCTCGAGGGTGCGAGCCTCCAGCGTCAAGCTGGCCAATGGCATCGACGCCAACACGACGCTGCTGCTGGACTACCCGGCCTTCACCGCCACCGTCGCCTGTTCCAAGGTCTCGGCCAATGCCGCGTGGAGCGTGATTGCCGGGGAGGACGCCTCGCTGGAGATGGACGCCGTGGACAATCCGCAGGCGCTGCGGGTCTGGTGGGCGCACTCCAAGTCCCATGAGGACCTGGTTCTGGACAAGTCCCAGCCGCAGCAGGCCCATGTGCTGCGCGCCTTCGCCCGGATGGCCGAACAGCCGTCGCTGGCCCGGCCCCACCAGCAGGCGACGCTCGATGCACTCACCGTGATGGATGAGGCACGCCGCCAGACCGGGGTGCGTTTCCCGTCGGATCCCGACATCACCGAACACCACTGACACTCCCCCTCGACAAGCTCGGGGACCGAAACGCCGCTCGGGGACCGTGCGGTCGGCTGGGGCCATAGGCTGGGTCACGACGCCACCGGAAGGGCCGGCGGCGCGAGTTCAGGAGTGGTCATGGCACTTGCCATTGGTGTGGACGTCGGCGGCACGAAGATTGCCGCCGGAGTGGTGGACGAGCAGGGCACCATCATCGCGGAACTGCGCAAGGCCACCCCGGCCAATGACACGGACAAGGTGGCCGCGCTGATCTCGTCGATGGCCAAGGAGCTGGCGGCCGAGCACGGCGCCACCAGCATCGGCATCGGAGCGGCGGGCTTCGTCGACGATGCCCGCTCCACCGTGATCTTCGCGCCCAACCTGGCATGGCGCAATGAACCGTTGAAGGATCGCGTGGAACAGGCCACCGGGCTGACCACCGTCGTCGAGAACGACGCGAATGCTGCCGGATGGGCCGAGGCGCGTTTCGGTGCGGCACGGGGCGCCAACTCGGCCGTGGTGTTCACCATCGGCACCGGAATCGGCGGCGCCATCATCTCCAATTCCCAACTGGTGCGCGGATCCAACGGTTTCGCGGGCGAGTTGGGGCACTTCATCATCCGCCCCGACGGGCGCCGTTGCGGCTGCGGACTGCGCGGGTGCTGGGAGCGCTATGGCTCCGGCAGTGCGCTGGTCACCGAGGCCCGTGAACTGTCCACGCTGGACCCCAACCTGGGGGCACGGATGCTGGAACTGGCCGACGACAATCCGCTGAACATCACCGGCCTGCACGTCACCCAGGCCGCCAAGGAGGGCGACGCTGCGGCGCTGGACTGCTACTCAACGCTGGGCACCTGGATCGGCCGGGGCATGGCGGCCCTGGCAGCCGTGCTGGACCCCGACGTCTTCGTGCTGGCCGGCGGGGTGAGCGAGGCGGGCGACCTGTTGCGCGAACCCACGATCAAGGCCTTCAAGAAACAGCTCACCGCCCGCAAGTTCCGCCCTGAGCCGCAGGTGCTGATGGCGCAGATGGGCAACAAGGCCGGCATGATCGGCGCCGCAGACCTGTCCCGCTGAGCCTGCGCGAGTCGCCCGTGGGCCCACACCGTCGCCCGAGCCTGTCGAGGGCACCCCAGGCTCGGGTGAGTTCCGCCGTGAGGGTCAGGGAATTTCGGTGGTGACGATCTCCTCGCGTGCCAACTGGCCGTCGACCTGCACCACGGACCGCTGGGTGTCGACGATCATCTGCACCTTCTCGTAGGGGCGGGCCTCCACCACGACGCGGGGCTCCTCCTGGTGCAGCACGAACTCCTGCACGACGCGGCTGTCGACGGTGCCGGTGGAACCGTGCACCGTGCCGGGATGGGCCTTGGGATGTTCGTCATCGAGATATTCGACGACGAGTTCCTCGCGACGCACCGGCACGGTGATCGTGCGCTCCTCGGTGATGATCCGCTTGGTGACGCGCACCCGCGCCCACTCATGGGTCGCGGTGCTGGCGACCATCTGCTCGCGGAGCAGGGTGAGCTCCTGTGCTTGCTCGTGCGGGGCGTCGCCAGCCAGGGCATCGCCTGCCGCGAAGGGCTCACGCGGGCTGGGCTGCTCGAACTCGGGAGTGGTCATCAGGGCCTCCTTGGGTGGGCGTCGCCGCGATGACCTCGAGGTGCTCGGCCAGCGGGCGGGGCTTCGATGGTCGCATGTCATCACCGCCCAGGGCCCCATGGATTCACGACGGGCGGAATGGCCGTGTCTGTCCGAGAGCGGCCAGTCCTCGGATGGGTGGGCAGCCCACGGCTTGTGCTGAATCCCTTCTACCCGCCATCGCAACGCGAGAACGGCTACGACGTCAGTGACTATAGGACGGCATCGACTCCAGCTTCTGGGGCTTCCTGATCGCCTCGGCCGCGGCCTTGGTGGTTTCCTTCGTGCTGACCTACACGTTCGGTTTCAGCGACGCCGACCTGGATGGTGAGAAGGAGGTCAAGAAGGTGCGCCTCGGGTCGCGTGAGCCCAAGGGCGTCTGATTCTGGGTCAGTAGCTGCCGCCGACGGCCTTGACGACGCCGTTGCGGGCCTTGACGTCGGTGAATGCCTTCGACGGGCTGGCCGAGAACTCGACCGTGATGGCGGCGGTGGGCTTCACCGCCGCATTTACGTGGCCGACGAGGGTGCCCCGGCTCACCTTCTTGCTGCTGCCCGTCCACTTGATCGGCAGGCCGAGCTGGTGGGACAGGTTCTTCTGGCGGATCACCCAGATCTTCACGCCCTTCACCTTTGGGCCATTGATGATCGCGTAGGCGGTGTCGTCGGTGCGCGGTTCGTCGCCGTGCATGTTGCCGAGCACCATCTGGGTTCGGGTGGCCTTCGGGTCACCCACCAGGTAGGCGGCGATGGCCTTGACGGTGGTCTTGTGCGCCTTGGCGATGCGGGACATGGTGTCGCCCGCCTTCACCCGGTAGGACTTGTGCGTGGTGGCGGCGTGGGCCGGAGTGGCCGTCATGGCGGCCGGGGCTGCACCCAGGGCCAACCCGAGGGCCAGGATGCCGGGGGTCAGTGCTGATCTCGTCGCCCTGGGCATGGGGGCTCCTGGGCTCGCGTGTCGAATGTGGTGTCCCCCGACGTGGTGCACGGTCACGGTATCCACTGATCAGTCCATGGTTCGCCGATCATGCTCAACGAGGCTCTTCTTCAGCTCTTCCACCCGCTGCCCCTCCGCCCAGTGACTCCCCCGGAGCAAGCCCCGGTGGCCACCGATAGCGTGGAGGCACGACGACGAGAGGACTGACCAGATGACCCACACCGTGACCGTGGACGGGATCCTGTTCGACAACGACGGGGTGCTGGTGAACTCCATCCCGGTGGCGATGCGGATCTGGCGCGAGTGGGCCCAGAAGCGCTCGCTGGGTGTGGACCCCACCATCAACTTCCCGCACGGCACGCCGGCCCGGGACTACATCGCCACCCTGGTGCCGCAGGATGAGGTGGACAGCGCCTACCAGGCACTGGACGAGACGGAGATCGCCCACGCCCACGAGGTGGATGCGATTCCCGGTGCGGTGGAACTCACCACGAGCCTCCCCGCCGATCGGTGGGTGGTGGTGACCTCCGCCGGGCGTGACCTGGCGACGGCCCGGGTGCGCGCCGCCGGGCACGAGCCGCAGCAGATGGTTTCCGTGGACGACGTGACCCATGGCAAGCCCCACCCCGAGCCCTACCTGCGTGGCGCGCAGGTGCTGGGGCTGGATCCCTCACGGGTCGCGGTCTTCGAGGACGCCCCAACGGGCGTGCAGGCAGCCAGGGCGGCGGGCGTGGCGCTCGTGGTGGGTGTCGGGGACCAGCTCGATCCGTCGACGGTGGATGTCCTGGTCCAGGACCTGACGCAGGTGCGCCGAGTTCCCTCTGACGAGGGCATCGTGCTGGAGTTCACGCCCGACGACCCGGTTGAAAAGTGAATCCCACAAGGGAATCCAAGTTAAATTGATTGAACGCCTCAGTTAACGGGGTCACGTGCCAAAGGCGGTGGCAGGAAGACACGGGGCTAACGGCCCTCGCGCACCCGCAGGACGCTGAGCGCCCCCCAGCGCCATTGCCGTGCCACCGACGAGCATGATGCCGGACATGCTGTGCCCCAGCATGCGTCGGCCGTTGGTGGAGCACCGCCGCTCGCTGAGCGTGGCAGTGAACCATCAAGCCCCTCGGCAAGCATCCAGCTCTGCGATGGCACGGCGGCAGCAACTGCCACCAGGACGGCGAGAGGATCAGAGCGCACTTGCACACTCCTCCAACCGAACCGCAGCTGCCGCGCTCACCCGGGGGTCCCCCAACAGATAGGCATCCAAGAGCACTCGCGCAAGCCGGTTGTCAGGCTCCGAGCGCTCGACAACCCCCAAGTTCCCGTCGGCGCTGAGTGTCACATCGTGCTCGGCCTCAAAGGCGTCCAGGTCCTCTGTCCGTCCGAAAGACAGCCAGGATTCCCCTTCGAGGATTCCTAGTTCCGACTTGGCGACGTCACTGGGGCCAATCGCATCAAGGGGCGCCGACCCCACCGTTGAGTAGCGCGCCCAGATCCCCAGACCACCACTGGCATGCGCAATCCCACGCGCATCCATGACGCGCAGGCGCCTGGCGAGCCGGGACTTCTCCGGACCCGAGATGAGTCGAGTCGTGCCCGATGTCAACAGGTCCAGCGCCGCCTCCCTCACCACCGCCGACCATCGCCGCCCCCGCGAGGAAGAGCGCATCCATGCCTGCGCCGCCAAGTCATCCACCAGATAGGCCTTGCCAACCCGGCGCAGGGGCGCGAGCTGCCCCAGCGCCACTGCCTGCTGGACAGCCCGCTGGGTCACCCCGTGGCGCACGGCCACGTCCCCCAAGGTCAATTCCATGGCACATATCTTCTCATGTGCGAAGCATTGTGCCAACCGTCACTGAAGGCTTCCCAAACTGGGGGGCACCCCGCACGCCTGTGGTGTCACAGTTGACCCAGGTCAAGAGACGCGACGCCAACCCTCTGGAGTGGTCGCGCGGCAACCGGAGCCGCTCCGGTGCTTTCCAGGGAAGACCCGGCCAGCCGGCAGTCCGCCGCGCTGGGCAACAGCGGCCTCGCTTCGAGGCCCGGAGCGAGGAGTTCAGATGAACCGTCCCCTGCCGCCCTTCCCGCGGCCCATTCCCGCAGATCAGGTCCACGTCGGCTATGTCCGACCGGCGCCAGGCCAAGGGGAGCTTGCGCCGCGCCCGACGCTCGTCGAGTCCTACCGGCTGGGCAACCTGCGTGTGTGGTCGGATGCCGGCCAGGCGGTGGACCTCCTCCCCCGCGTTGAGACCGAGCCCAACCTTCCGATGACCGAGCCCAGCCCTTCGACGGCCGAGCTTGTCGAGGCCCCCTCCCGCCCGACGGCCGAGCCTGTCGAAGCCCCGATCCACCTCGTCTTTCCCGCCAACACCCTCTCCCCTTGCTCCGACAAGGAGGCCGAGGCGCACCAGTGGCTCCGCACCGTCGTCGAGAATCGGGGCGTCGACTGGACCCCGGCGGCGCGCTGGTCACCGTCGCTGGACTGGGCGCAGCCGGGCGTCGCGATCCGCGGACTCGACGAGGACGCGATGCTGCTGCTGGCCGTGGAGCTGGGGCTCGACGTGTGGCTGCGCTGGGACGACTGCGGGGTGCGGGTCCGGTCGGGCGACGAGACGCTGGCGTGGCTGCCCGCCGCCCGCGTGAGCTTGCGGGAGGTGCGGCCGGGGTGCCCGCTGCGCAGTGGCGTGGATGATTTCTGCACACCGTGGGGCGGCCCGTGGACCGGTCAGTCGAGGGCCGCGTGGGTCATGTGGCAGCGGCATCGTCGGATGCTGGTCACCGCCTTGGGGTGCGGCGTCTGCCACGGAGGGGAGGTCCACCAGCGGTCGATTGGCTGAGCGCATAGGATCGGACCAGGACGCCGCAGTCCGGCGGCGATGCAACGAGGAGGTCGGCATGGCTCTGCAGGAGATCGAGTTCACATCCGCCAATGGGCGCGACATGATCCAGGCCTGGGTCCACACCCCGGTGCGCGAAGCCCGTGCGGTGGTGCAGCTGATCCACGGCTTGGGAGAGCACTCGCGGCGCTACCTGCGGTTGATCTCGGCGCTGGTGGACGAGGGTTTCGTCGTGGTGGCCGATGACCATGCCGGGCACGGGCGCACCGCCATGCGCGACGGGATCTGGGGCGACGCCGGTGATGATGCCGCGCGCGTGGTGGTGGACGACGAGATGACGCTGCAGGCCAAGGCGCGCGATCTGTTCCCGGAACTGCCGTACGTCGTCTTCGGGCACAGCTGGGGCTCGATGATCGCCCGCGTGATGGCCGCCCGACCGGAAGCCAAGCTGGACGGGCTGGCGCTGTGCGGGATCGCGGCGCAGATGAAGGGCATCGAGCAGTCGATGGACCGCGAGCTCCTTGAGCAGGTGGCCACCGGGCCGCAGGCCGCCGAGCCGGCGCCCGACGAGCTGGTGGGTCAGCTCTTCGACGGCTTCCTGGACCGCATCGAGGACGGCGCGCCGCAGACGGCGTGGGTGGCGCGCGACGAGCTGGTGGTGGCCGACCACGGGCGCGACCCGTTCAACAACTTCGGCGCCCCGCTCAGCGCTCGCTTCGTCAAGGGCTTCGTCGACGCCTATGACCAGGCCAATGCCGACGACTGGTACGCCGCCGTCCCCGCCGACCTGCCCGTGCTGATCCTGGCCGGCGACCAGGACCCCGTCGCCAACTTCGGCGAAGGGGCCTATCACGTGGCCAATGGCCTGGTGGCGACCGGCCACAAGGACGTGCGGACCCGCGTGTGGAGCGGCCTGCGCCACGAGGTGCACAACGAGCCCGAGAGCCGGGATGAGTTGGTCGCCGAGCTGGTGGAGTTCATGGGGCGGATGGAAGGCAAGTAGTAACCAATTCCTCAAACAGCACGAGGCCGATCCCCGAAGCGGGGATCGGCCTCGACCGTTGCGTGAGCAATGCCCGCGCTCAGCCCTTGCGCACCTCGGACGGGTGCGGCAGGTCAAGCGTCGCGACGATGGGCATGTGGTCCGACGCGATGGTCGGAACGACGCTCATGCTGGTGGGCGTGATCTGGCCGCTGACCAGGATGTAGTCGATGCGACCCTTGGGATTGTCCGAGTCGAAGGTGAAACCGTCGCCCTCACCGACCATCGGCCAGACGTCGGCCAGATGCTTGGTGAAGCTCTGGTACACCGGCTTGTCGGGACGTGCGTTGAGATCGCCAACCAGGATGGCGGGGCGATCGTCGGCAGCGACGACCTCGTTCACCTCACGAGCCTGCACCTCGCGTCCCTCGTCGGAGTTGTGCGTGAGGTGGGTGTTGTAGAAGCGCACCGGCACGCCGCGCACCGTCAGGTCTGCCTGCGCGAGGCTGCGCTGCTCACCCTTGGGGTGGTTGGTGAGCGGGGTGGAGGTGCAGTTGCCCAGCGGAAAGTCCGAGAGGATCGCGGTTCCGTACTGGCGGTTCTGGGTGCTCCCCTCGGCCGGCGGGTTGTCCAGGTTCGCGGTGTAGCAGTAGAACATGTCGAGCCGTTCGGCCAGCCACTTGGCCTGGTCGACGTTCTCGGAACGCTCACCCCAGTGCCGGTCGACCTCCTGCAGGCCGATCACCTGGGCGTCGGTGCCCTCCAGAACGGTGGCGACGCGCTCCAGGTCGAGCACGCCATCGGCGCCCTGGGCATGGTGGATGTTGTAGCTGGCCGCAACGACGGTGCGCTGGGCAGCGTTGTCCTTGGCCGGGGTGGCGACGGCCGGGCCGACGCAGGATGCGGCCAGGGCCAGGCCAAGGAGGGAGGTGGGAAGAATCTTGCGCATTGCTTCTCCTGTGGGGGTTCAGAAATGGGACCATGCCATTCCATCGCTCCGTCATGGAGGGGCCGTGACCCCCGATGAAACGCAAGGTGACATCTGATCCCCGGCCCAGAGCGTCATCAACGCGCGGACCAGTGGGAACCGTAGAATCGCTGGTGCTCGCGGAGAGCTCCCCGAAAGGTGCCAGTGCACATGCCCAGCGTCGAAACAGCCATGAGATGGGCTGATCTGGCCGTCGCCTTCTGCCTGATGTTGATCTGGGTGGCTTCCTACCTCTCAGCACGTTCCGAGCGGAACAAGATGCGAGCGCTTCGTCGCAGTGGCTACTGCGCTCATCCGACGACTCGCGGTGGATACTGCCGCAACCCACCGGTGGCGCCCGGTGGACGCTGCCGGGCCAACCACCCTTCGAGCCTCCCCGTCCCCGTGGTCGGGCTCGGGTCGTTCGTGGTGACATTCGCATTGGCCATCGCACTGGCCTTCTGGCAACCGCTTGCGCGCCATGCGCCGCTCTTGGTCAAGTAGACCCTCGGCCAAGGGTTTAGTGGAGCCGCCCAGGAGAGTCGAACTCCTGACCTACGCATTACGAGTGCGTTGCTCTACCAACTGAGCTAGGGCGGCGCGCCCGCCGGAGCGGACCAGAGAACTATAGCCGGTCGCGGCCCCCGGACGCGAAACGAGTTCGCGCTCGCCTCATCGGCCGGCCTCGCGAAAGTTGTCAGACCCCTGTGCCAACCTGGTGATCATGAGTCACCACGGCGTCGAGGCCGGTTTGT
This sequence comes from Luteococcus japonicus, assembly GCF_003752415.1. NCBI lineage: Bacteria > Bacillati > Actinomycetota > Actinomycetes > Propionibacteriales > Propionibacteriaceae > Luteococcus > Luteococcus japonicus. The sequence continues at coordinate 1,565,686 of NZ_RKHG01000001.1, forward strand.
ACGAAAGCTTGGTCACGCGCGCCCTGGACCAGAGACTGGCGGCATCGCCGCTTGCCAAGGACATCAGGGAGGTCGATCCCGCAGACCACCCCGATGTCCTCGCGCGCCACCTGGCCGACGCACTGCGCCGGCGCCTGCCGCGCAACCCGGACGAGCGGATCGCCGTGGTCAACCAGCTGCTGGGCATCCTGGAGGATCCCGAGGAGGAGCCGCTCGCACCCATCCGCCAGCTGCTCCGCGTCAGCCCCGACGCCGGACCGGGCGTGCGCACCGTCACGGAACGTCGCCCCAGCACTCCCCTGACCGACGTCGCCCTGCTCACCAATGCACCCGGCGAGCCTGGTCTGGGGCACGAACTGCGCGCCGAGCTGGCCTCCGCCGACGGTGTGGATCTGCTGTGCGCCTTCGTCCAGTGGCACGGCCTGCGCTTCCTGGAAGCCGAACTGGCCGACGCACGAGACCGGGGCGTGCCCATCCGCGTCGTCACCACCACCTACATCGGCGGAACGGAACGACGCGCACTGGACCGGCTCGTCGAGGACTTCGGCGCAGAGGTCCGGATGCAGTACGACGCCCGCGTCACCCGGCTGCACGCCAAGGCGTGGCTCTTCCACCGGAACTCGGGCTTCAACACCGCCTACGTCGGCTCCTCCAACCTGTCGCGCGCAGCGCTCGTCGACGGTGCGGAATGGAATGTGCGGCTGTCCTCTGCCACCACGGGGCACCTGCTGGACAAGTTCTCCGCCACCTTCGACTCCTACTGGAATGGCGAGCAGTTCGAGCCCTACCGCGGAGCCGCAGACGCCGACCGCCTGGACCGGTGCCTGGCCGAGGCCAAGGGCATCCGCAACATCAATCGCGCCACCCTCATCTCCGGGCTCGAAGTCCGCCCCTATCCCTTCCAAGCAGCCATCCTGGAAGCCCTCCGCAGCGAACGTGAGCAGCACGGTCGGCACCGCAACCTCATCGTCGCCGCCACCGGAACGGGCAAGACCGTGATGGCCGCGCTCGACTACAAGTCGCTGTGCACCGGCCCCACACGCCCCAGCCTGCTGTTCGTCGCACACCGCCGCGAAATCCTGGAGCAGTCGCGCCGCACCTACCGGGAGATCCTGGGCGACGGTGGCTTCGGGGAGCTGTTCGTCGACGGCCAGCGCCCCGAACACTGGACCCACGTCTTCGCCAGCGTCCAGTCGCTGTCCAGCTATGGCGTGCAGAACATCCCCGCAGACGCCTTCGAGGTGGTCGTCGTGGACGAGTTCCATCACGCCGAGGCCCGCACCTACCAGGCCCTCCTGGACCGGCTGACACCCAAGGAGCTGCTCGGGCTGACCGCCACACCCGAACGCGGCGACGGTGTGGATGTGCGTGGCTTCTTCGGCGGGCATGTCGCGGCCGAGCTGCGGTTGTGGGACGCGGTGCAGGCCGGTCTGCTGGCGCCCTTCCACTATTTCGGGGTCAGTGACGGCGTCGACCTGCGGCAGGTGAACTGGCGTCAGGGCCGCTACGACGTGAGCCAGCTGGAGAACATCTACACCGGCAGCGACGCCCGGGCGCGCATCGTGCTGAACCAGTTGCGGGACAAGGTCGTCGATCCCGCATCCATGAAGGCCATCGGCTTCTGTGTCAGTGTCAAGCACGCCGAGTTCATGGCCGATGTCTTCCGTCGCGTCGGCCTCCCGGCTGTTTCCTTGTCCGGGAATTCCAGCAGCGACGAGCGTGATGCGGCCATCGCCCAGCTGCGCTCGGGCGAGCTGTGCACCATCTTCACCGTCGACATCTTCAATGAGGGCGTCGACATCCCCGAGGTGGACACCGTGCTGCTCTTGCGCCCCACCGAATCGCCGACGATCTTCCTGCAACAGTTGGGCCGCGGCCTGCGCACCAGCCCCGGCAAGGACGTCCTGACGGTGCTGGACTTCGTCGCCCAACACCGCAAGGAGTACCGCCTCGACCTGCGCTATCGCGCGCTCACGGGGCATCGTGGCAGCGAATTGCAACGCCAAGTGGAGAAGGGCTTTCCGCTGTTGCCCTCGGGATGCCAGATCGTCTTGGACCGTGTTGCCCAGGACACGGTGCTGGAGAACCTGCGCAACAACCTTCAGATGCGCTGGCCCCAGCTGGCCGGCGAACTGCGTGCCGAGCCCACCAACTCCCTGCGGGACTTCCTGGAGGCCAATCAACTGGAACTGAACCAGGTGGTTCGGCCCTCCCCCAACCGGAGTTGGACCCATCTGCGTGCCGACGCCGGCCTGATCGAGCCCCTTTCCCCCGCGGACTCACAGCTGCTTCGACGAGTGCGGGCAGTCACCCACGTCGACGATCCACACCGCGCACATGACTACGCCGCGGCCCTGCGCGGCCAGCGCGCTCGAGATCCACGCCTGGCCCAGATGTTGTTCTGGACCATCTGGCCCGACGGCGGCGGGTTCGCCTCCGTGCAGGAAGGGCTCGCCAGCCTGCACAACCATCCCCTGGTAGCGGACGAGATGAGCCAGGTGATGGACCTGTCCTTCGAGGCCAGCCGCCGCATCACCTTGGACATGCCCGGAGCGCTGACGGGACTCCCGCTGCGCCCGCACGCGAGCTACACCCGCGAGGAGATCCTCGCCGGCCTGGGGCACGCCAAGACCGGGCGACCGCCGTCGCACTTCCGCGAAGGAGTCCTGTTCACCGAGGTGGACGGGCACCCCGTCGACGCCTTCTTCATCACGCTCAAGAAGTCGGAAGCCGACTACTCCCCCAGCACCCTGTACCGGGACTACCCGATCAGCCGCACCGAGTTCCACTGGGAATCCCAGTCGACCACGTCGGTGAACTCGCAGACCGGGCGCCGCTACCTGACGGGCGCCAGCACCCCGCTGCTCTTCGTCCGCCAGCAGCGGCACGGGGATTTCGGGACCTCGCCCTACGTCTTCCTGGGCGACGCCGAATATGTGCGCCACACCGGCGACCGGCCCATCGCCATCACCTGGCGCCTGCGCCACCCGATGCCCGCCGACCTGTTCGCCGCGACCTCGATCACGCAGTGATTCAGCCCTCGACTCGCACTCAAATCTATGCTGAAGGACATGATCATCACGCCCTCACTAGATCCGGATACGTACGGCCTAGCAGACCTTGCTGATTGGTCCGGATGGATCCCGTTCCTCGAAGGCACTACGCAAGCACCGCGTCATCCCGGGGTCTACTTGATCCGATTCTCAGGAACCATTCGCTACGTCGGCATGGCCAGGGAGAGGTCGGGCAAGGGCATCTGGGGAAGGCTCAGCAAGTACCGTTCGGGCAAGGCCGCAACAAGCGGCTTTGGCGAGCATGCTATGGACTTGGCCCTTGCAGATACTGAATGGCTCATGGATCGCATCGAACACCTGGCTGCCTCGGGGCCGGAGCGGACGACGGAGTGGGCAAAGCTGGCCATCGACCGGCTAAATCCCGAACTGTCCTGGGCGGTTGCCAGCAGTGGGCAGGCAGCGAAGCTACTGGAGCAGCAGACCATTGCTCGTCTCCGCCCCGACGGACTTCTGTTGAACCGATGAGCGCGGGGCGACCGCTGACAGGCTAACTCCAGACCGGGCAACCAGGGTCGATTCCCTCGGCCAGGGCGGCGGCGTCGAAGACCTCCCGGATCAAGCCAGCCAGTCCGGGGTACACCTGGTCGTAGTGTGCGGCGAAGCCCTCGTCGGACTCGAAGAGCCGGCCCAGGCAGACCTGCATGCTCCGGGTGATCGGGAACCAAGCGCCGAAGACGGACTGGTGACGGTCGGCCAGGGCGAAGGCCTCGTCAGCGT